>CAVDMS010000026.1:0-21186 GCA_963610045.1 Bacteroidaceae bacterium | reverse complement strand
ATTTTAATTATAGGAAGATGCTTATGAAATATGTACTTATTATAGGCGACGGAATGGCGGATAATCCCGTTCCGGAGCTTAACGGAAAAACGCCGCTTGAGGCGGCGGAAAAGCCCTTTATCGACGCCCTTGCCGCAAAGGGCGAGGTCGGCAGCGTCCGCAACGTGCCGGAGGGTCTGCCCCCCGGAAGCGACACCGCCATTCTGTCGATCTTCGGCTGCGACCCTACGCTGTACTTTAAGGGACGTGCGCCCTTGGAGGCGGCGGCAAGCGGCATCGAGCTTTCCGACGGCGACATTGCGTATCGCTGCAATATGGTCACGCTCTCCGACGGCGATATGCCCTTTGAGGAAAAGCGCATCCTGTCCCACTCCGCCGGCAGCATCGACGGGGACGTGTCTGATGCGATAATCACCGCTCTGTTTGAGCATCCCGACTTTGCGCCCTTGGCGGAGAAGGCGGGGATGAAGATAAACCTCGGTCACTCCTTCAGGCACATTGCGCAGCAGTCGGGCGCAAGCATCGAGGGGATAAAGCTCATACCGCCGCACGATCACCTCGGCGAAAAGATCGGTCCCATCCTGCCCTCCGGCTGCGAAAATGCCGAGACCCTGCTTGAGCTTATGCGCCGTGCAAACGAGATACTCGACCGTCACCCGCTGTGCGAGGAGCTGCGGCGTCAGGGCAAAATGCCCGCAAACGGCATTTGGTTCTGGGCGGAAGGCACCGCCGTTGCGCTTCCCGACTTCAAAGAGCGCTACGGCTTTGACGGAGCCGTCATTTCGGCGGTCCCGCTCTGCCACGGCATTGCAAGGCTCATAGGGCTTGACATGATCTGCCCCGACGGTGCCACGGGAGAGATCGACACAAACTACGAAAGCAAGATGAACGCAGCGCTCGACGTGCTGAACCGGCACGACTTTGTCGCCGTCCACGTCGAAGCTCCCGACGAGTGTACGCACAACGGCGACCTTGACGGCAAGCTGCTCGGCATCCAGTGGCTCGACACGAGGATGATCCGTCCCCTGTGCGCCGAGATGGACAAGCGAGGCTGGGACTACCGCATCCTCTTCCTGTCCGACCACAAGACCCTCACCTCGACGAGAGGTCACGACGGAGACCCCGTGCCGTATATGCTCTACGACAGCAGATATTCCGACGGCTGCGGTCTGCCGTACACCGAAAAGAGCGGCGAAGCGGGACCGATGGTAAACTCCGGCGTCGCCCTCATGTCCATGCTGTTTGAAAAATGAAAAGTATCAACGAAAAGGCTTTTGCCAAAATAAATATTTCGCTCGACGTTATCGGCAAGCGTCCCGACGGCTACCATGAGATGCTCATGGTCATGCAGTCGGTCACGCTGAGTGACGACGTTTATGTGGAGCTGCGCCAAGGCTCTGAGGTCACGGCGCAGACCAATCTGCGCTTCATTCCCTGCGACGACCGCAACCTTGCAGTTCGTGCCGCAAAGGTGTTTTTCAATGCGCAGGGCATAGGCGACATGGGTGCATTTATCCGCATAAAGAAAAACATCCCCGTCGGTGCGGGCATGGCGGGCGGATCGTCCGACGCCGCCGCCGTTCTGCGTGCCTTAAATACGCTGTACGGCAAGCCCTACGACCGACACGGGCTTGAAGCCCTTGCCTCCGGCATCGGCTCGGACGTCGCCTTCTGTGTCTCCGGCGGCACCGTCCTTGCGACCGGCAGGGGCGAGATGCTGCTGCCGCTGCCCTCCCTCCCCGATTGCAATATAGTCGTCTGCAAGCCGGAGTTTTCCATCTCCACGCCGGAGCTTTTCCGAAAGCTCGACTCGGTAAAGCTGCGCTGTCACCCCGACTCCGCCGGCATCTGCGAGGCGCTCATAGACGGGGATCTAAGCAAGCTTGCACGGCGTATGTACAACGTGTTTGAGGACGTTCCCGATCGCCGCATGAGCAGCATCGCCGAGATAAAGAACCGTATGCTCGACTGCGGTGCGCTCGGTGCGATAATGACAGGCACGGGGTCTGCCGTTTTCGGCATCTTCCCCGACCGTCAAAGCGCCGAGGCAACGAAGAAAACGCTCTCCTTCGAGTATAAATCGGTTTTTCTCACCGAAAATAAGCACCATACTGAGATTTAAGCCGAACTCCTGCCGGCTTATGTTTAAAAACCGAAAAAACCTCCGATACTAATGTCAGTACATAGTTTCGGAGGTTTTTGTTATGAATATCGAAAATAAACGGTTCAGAATATGGGAGATCTCGCTCA
This sequence comes from Bacteroidaceae bacterium, assembly GCA_963610045.1. Lineage (GTDB taxonomy): Bacteria > Bacillota > Clostridia > Oscillospirales > Oscillospiraceae > F23-B02. The sequence goes on along the minus strand of CAVDMS010000026.1, from coordinate 18,936 downwards.
TGCTCGCACTGTGCGTCACGCTCTGCCTCGGCACATGGGCGCAGGCCCGGCAGGAGTCCATAAGCGGAAGTCTCGTGAGACTGCACGTTCTTGCGGTGTCCGACGACTCAAACGAGCAGCGCATAAAGCTCAATGTGCGGGACAGCGTGCTTTCCTACATAAGCCCCAAGCTTGAGGGCGCCGAGTCCCCGGACGAGGCAAAGCGGATCATAAGCTCCGAGCTTGATGGGATAAAGTCCGCCGCCGAGTCCGCAGCCGAGGGGCGACCCGTCAAGGTCACGCTGACGCAGGAGTACTACCCCACACGGGACTACGGCAGCTTCTCGCTCCCAGCCGGGCGCTACGAGTCGCTGCGGGTCATCCTCGGCGAGGGCGAGGGTCACAACTGGTGGTGCGTCGTGTTCCCGCCGCTGTGCCTCACCGCAGCCGAGAGCGACAGCGCCGTAGAGTCACTCGACGGCGAGACACGGGGCATCGTCACCGAGGAGGACGGCTACCGCTGCAAGTTCCGCATCGTCGAGCTGTGGGGCGAGGTCTGCGATTTCTTCGACTCCGTTTTCTAAAGATCACTCTGTTACAGGCAGGCTCTTAAAGCCCGCTTCAAGCTCCTCATCCGTCGGGATGTAATCGCTCATTTCGCCGCTGTTATACTTCTGGTAGCCGCTGAGATCAAAGTAGCCCGTACCCGTGAGGCAGAAGAGGATCTTCTTTTTCTCACCCGTTTCACGGCAGCGCAGCGCTTCGTCCATCGCAGCCTTTATCGCATGGCTGCTTTCGGGTGCGGGGAGGTAACCCTCCACCTTTGCAAACGCCTCTGCCGCCTCGAAAATCTTGGTCTGCTCGTAGCTGACCGCCTTGATATAGCCGTCGTGGTAGAGTTTGGAGATGGTGCCGTTCATGCCGTGGTAGCGCAGTCCGCCCGCATGGTTTGCGGAGGGCATGAAGCCGCTGCCGAGGGTGTACATCTTGATAAGCGGAGTTACCTTGCCGATGTCTCCGAAGTCGTATGCGTATCTGCCCCTCGTGAGGGTCGGGCAGCTTGCGGGTTCGACCGCAATAAACTCGGTGTTCGTCTTGCCCTCAAGACGCTCCGCCATGAAGGGAGTTATTATGCCGCCGAAGTTGGAGCCGCCGCCGACGCAGCCGATAACGACGTCGGGCTTTATGCCGTACTTGTCAAGTGCGATCTTGGTCTCCTGACCGACGATGCTCTGATGCAGCAGCACATGATCCAGCACGCTGCCGAGAACGTAGCGGCAGTTCGGGGTCTTTACTGCGACCTCGACCGCTTCGCTGATGGCACAGCCGAGGCTGCCGCCGGTGCCGGGGTACATCTCGTTTATCTTCCTGCCCGCCTCGGTCGTGTCGGAGGGGGAGGCTATGACCTGTGCGCCGTAGGTCTCCATGACCGCCTTCCTGTGCGGCTTCTGTTGGGACGAGACCTTGACCATGTACACCTTGGCGTCGATGCCGAAGAATGCGCTCGCCATGGAAAGCGCCGTACCCCACTGACCTGCGCCCGTCTCGGTCGTAAGGCTCTCTAAGCCCTGCTGCTTTGCGTAATAGACCTGCGGTACGGCTGAGTTTAATTTATGACTGCCGGAGGTGTTCGTACCTTCGAACTTGTAATATATCTCCGCCGGGGTGTCGAGCGCCTTTTCAAGGTTGTAGGCTCTCACGAGCGGCGAGGGACGGTACATCTTATAGAAGTTGAACACTTCCTCCGGGATGGGGATAAACTTGTCGCTCACGTTCAGCTCCTGCTCTATGCAGGCGTCGCAGAACACGGGACGCATATCCTCAAAGCTCACGGGCTTGAGCGTCGCCGGATTGAGCATCGGGTCGGGCTTATCCTTCATATAAGCTCTGAGATTCTGATAGGAACGAGGCATCTCGTCCTCTTCGAGATAGATTTTGTAGGGAATGTTTTTCATTGTGTTTGCTCCTTTCTTTCATATTACAGAGATAGGATGCAAACAAAAAACTCCTGTCTCTGCATTATGCAGGGACAGGAGATAATATCCTGCGGTGCCACCCGGCTTGGCGAATTTTTCGCCCACTCATGCGTACTACCATACGCCGACGGTATTAACGGCCGTCACCCCGTCGCCCCTACTGAAACTTCGGTTTGCCCTCACAAGTCCATTCATCCGGGTCCCGATACCGCCTCACACCGAACGGCGGCTCTCTGAAATCTTCGCACGGATTACTACTCTTGCTCATCGGTTTTCTACATATTAGCACCGCTTTCCTCTCACGTCAAGCGGCAAATTGGCAAAAGCCGCTTGTCATTTTTGCCGTCTTTGTATATAATTATCACAAAGTGCGCAAATATATGTGCAGATCACGGTGAGGGGAAAACGCAAATGGGTAGAAAACTGAAGCTTGTAATAGGCATAGCGGCGGCAGTGGGACTGCTCGTCCTTACGGCGCTCATGCTGCTCATACGTTTCGGGATCATTGACGAGGACTTTCTGTCCTCTCCCGCTCCGAAAAAAGCGCCCGCTCCGAGCGACGCCGTGCAAACGGAGCCGGACAGCGAATACTTTACGATAAGTCTCGTCGGCGACTGCACCCTTGCCGGCAACAGGTTTCAAAGCCTCTGCGGCGACGATATGGGCTACCCCTTTGAAAATGTCCATGAGTATTTCAAGAACGACGATGCGACGATCGCAAACCTCGAATGTAATTTTTCCGACGCTCTTTTAAGCTCCGGCTCGCTGTTTCACTTCAAAGCGCCGACCAAAAACGCCGATATGCTCGTCTCCGGCGGCATCGACTTTGTGACGACCGCCAACAACCACACCATGGACTACGGTCAGCGTGGGCTTGACGACACGCTAAGCGCCCTTAATGAGCGTGGCATCGCCTACGGGGTCGATGGGCAAAGCGTCGTTTTTACTACCGAAAGCGGGCTGAAGCTCGGCATCTACTGCGGCTACGGCGGCTTTATGATAAGCGAAGCGCAGCTAAAGGAAGCGATAGACAAGCTCAAGGCCGACGGCGCCGAGTACATAATCTGTGCGCTGCACTGGGGCGTGGAGGGCGCATACCGCCCCAACGCCTATCAGAAAAATCTCGCTCATGCTGCGATAGACGCCGGAGCCGACCTCGTATACGGCTCACACCCCCATGTTTTGCAGCCCGCCGAGGAATACGGCGGCGGTCTCATCCTGTACAGCCTCAGCAACTTCTCCTTCGGCGGCAACTCCTTCCCCCGCGACTATGACTCCGTTATCGTACAGCTGACGCTGTGCCGCAATGCCGACGGGGGTGTTTCGCTCGAAGCCTGCAACTATATCCCCTGCTCCATGAGCAGCTCGGACGAAAATAACGACTTCCGTCCCACCCCGTACAAGAAGGGCAGCAAGGAATTTGAGCGCACAATGAGCAAGCTCGACGGCAGCTTTACGGGTCCTGACCTCGTGGTCGATTACTCCTTCCTTGACCCCGATCCCTCGCCCGAACCCTCAAAGCGTCCGGAGTTGGAGCTGCCCGGCTCGGAGGAGCTTCCGATCCCCTCGCCCGACCCCGAACCGAGTCCCATCCCGGTACCGGAGCCTGTAGATCCTCCGGTTGAGGAATAATTTGATATTAAAAAACGTCAAAGGAATTTCCTTTGACGTTTTTTGTTAAGCTGTCCAAATGCCGATGGCGTCCTTTTCGTCACGAATGAGCGCCGCCTTTGGCTTTTTCTTCAGAAGCCCGCAGGCGAGGCAATAGTACGGCGCAGGTATCGCAAGGTTAATTATCTGTATTATGTAAACTACCCAGAACAACGATGAGGGCAAAACGATGCTTGCAAGGAGCAGTATCAGAAACATTGCCGCCGTCGGAAGCAGCGCCGCAATAAAGTACGCCTTTACCGAGAACCAGTCGGAGCTTGTAAACCAAAAGCTGCGGCAGGCGGCGTTCACTCGGAGAGTGCTTGCACCGAGGAGCTTTTTGAGTACAACGGAATGCAGAAGCTCAAAAAGCGCAAGATATGCACAGGTCAGAACGACTATGACAAGAAGCCTCAGCATAAGATGCCAAATGCCGCTCACGTTATAAAGCTCGGAAAGCGGTACCGCAATACAGCCGACCGCAAAGCACAGGGCGGCAGCCGCAAGCCCGACCGCAGTCACCGCAATGCGTCCCTTCTTCGTGTTAAAGCTAAGCTCGGCAGAGCGCCTGTAGTCCTTGGGACACGAGCGCAGTACCTCGCCCTTTAAACCGTTTTTTGTTTTTTTCATTATCACGCCTCCGGAAGCGGAATACTTTTGTCAAGCAGCACCTTGCCGAAGCAGAGCAGCGTTATCCCGGACGTTGCGCTGATGTGTACGTCCGCATCGGAGCGCTCCCTGTTTGCGGAGAAGAGGTACACGTTGCCCTCACTGTCCTGGCAGTACTGCTTGCACTTCATGTCGCCGTCTACAAAGAACAGTCCGACGTCGCCGTCGTGGATTATCGCACCCCGCTTGCACAGCGCAACGCTGCCGTCCTTTATATACGGCTCCATGCTGTCGCCGTCAATGCGCACGGCAAAGTCCGCCTTGCTGTCGCCGGACACCTCGTAATCCTCGTAATCGTCGCCCAAGGCAGGCGACGCATAGCCCGCAGCGGCGGGGGTGGTGTAGAGCGGAATGATCTTGCCCGCACTGGGCTTAGCCTCGGCTGCGCTTTCGCAGCGCATAAGCTCCCTGTCGATGACGAGCTTCGTAAGCTCCCTGCCCCACTCGTCAAGGCGACGGTAGCGGCTGAGCATTGAAAACTCGTCGCTGTCCGGCAGAGCGGGAACGGTCACGTCCTCGCACATACGCTCGACCGGGACGTTCAGCTCGGAGCAAATGCGCATCATCAGGTCAAAATCGACCTTCTGATTGTCACGCTTGACCATGCTGTACAGGGTCTGAGCCGGGACATTGAGCCGACGTGCAAGCTCGTTTATATTGGTTTTCTGTTCCCTGAGTATCTCCTTGAGCATCGAACCTCTCATGGCGCACCTCCATCATTATACTCTGAGCATAGCATCACCCGCAAATTATGTCAAGAGATAATTATTTAATAACAAATTATGTAGTTGCAGATTTGATTATTCCTCTCCGTTGGTGTAGACTTATAATAATGTATTATGCCCTTATTATAAGGAGTTGACCATGCAAAATAAAAAACGACCGTCCGGGCTTGGTATGCTCCGGCGTGAATTGCTTATAACGGTCCTCGGCGCTGCGCTATTTGCCGCAGCGTGGATAGTCTGCGATGCCCACTCGGAGCTTAATTCCTATCTCGTGTTGGCGGTGTTCCTCGTCCCGTATGTTCTGACGGGCTTTAATACCATTCTCGGCGCCCTTGACGATATTCTGAAGGCCCGGCTCACGAGCGACGAGCTTCTCATAACGCTTGCAAGCGCCGCAATGCTTGCCATCGGCTCATATCACGAGGCGGTCGGCATAATGCTGATCTACCGGCTTATCAGCGTCCTCATCATGTTTGCTCGCCGCAGCTACAGCGTCGGTGCGCTCGACGGTGTTAAGCGCCGCAGACTGCCGGATGCTATGCGCTCACCGGCGGATGCACCCGCAAAAACCGAAAAAGCAGTATCCGACTTTGCAAAGATCTTTACTCCCATGCTCGCCGTTTCCGGCGTTTTGTTTGCAGTCGTTCCCTCGATAAGCGACGGTGACTGGGTACAGTGGACTCAAAAGGGCGTTGTATTTCTGCTCGCCTCCTGCACCTGCTCACTCGTTTCGTCCGTTGAGCTGTGCTACTCCGGCGGCATATCCTGTGCGCTGAATAGCGGCGTCGCCGTCACGAGCCACTTGGGACTTTCGCAGATATCGGACATCGGCACCGTCGCCCTCGACAAGACGGGTACGGTCACGGAGGGCAGCTTCACCGTCACTCAGGTCGAGCCTGTTGGCATTTCGGCGGAGGATCTGCTGACGCTTGCAGCAGCCGCCGAGAGCAGCTTTAACCACCCCATAGCGCAGGCGTTAAAGGCCGCCTGCACAAAGCTTCCGCCGGCATCGCTCATAAAGCGTCCGAACAAGATACCCGGTCGAGGCATCGAGGTCACGGTGTGCGGCAGGAAGGTGCTTGTCGGCAACATCGCACTTATGAACGCACACGGCATCAAGGCGACCCCCGTGAAGTCGGAGGCGACGATCATACACGTTGCAGCCGACGGACGCTACGGCGGCTACATCGTCATCGACGACCGCATCAGAAGCGGAGCAAAGGAGTCCATCCGCTCTCTCCGCTCCCTCGGCGTCGAGAACATCGTGCTGCTCACGGGCGACTCTCAGGACACCGGAAACACCCTCGGCTATGCGCTCGGTGCAAACGACGTCATAGCGGAGCTTGTGCCGGAGCAGAAGGCAATCGCAATAAAGGAGCTTACCCGTTCATTGGGCACCGGGCTTGTCGCCTTCGTCGGCGACCCCGTGTCGGATTCCTCGGCGCTCAATGCCGCCGACGTCTCCGTCGCAGAGGGCAGGATTGGCGACGGGAACAGGCTTTGCACCGCATATCTTCTTGACGACGACATTTCAAAGCTGCCGCTCATGCTGTATGCCGCAAAGCGCAGCGTTTCCGATGCAAAGCGCAATTTCTACCTTGCGCTGACGGTAAAGGGCATCATAATAATACTCGGTCTGTTCGGGCTTGCAAGCGTTTGGCTTGCCGCCGCAGCCGACGGTGCGGCGCTCACCCTTTGTGCGCTCACCGCATTAAACAGCTCAAAAACTCCGAGAGGCAAAATATAATGAATACTTACGATTTTGACAAGACCATATTCTACCCCGACTCGTCCTACAGCTTCATTAAATGGAGCTTAAAGCGCCGTCCCTCGCTCTATCTGTTCTGGCTCCCTGCGGCGGCGGCGGCCGGCATCGGCTACCTCGTGGGACTTAACTCAAAGGAGCATCTCAAGGAAAAGGCGTTCGGCTTCCTGCCCCGACTCAAAGACATCGACTCCGAGGTCGAGCTTTTTTGGAAGGAGCATGAGCATAAGCTCTCCGACTGGTACCTCAAGCAGAAGAAGGACGACGATCTCATAATCTCCGCATCGCCGGAGTTTCTGCTCAAGCCCATCACCGACAAGCTCGGCGTAAAGCTGCTTGCGACGAAGATGGACAAGCGCAGCGGAAAGATACACGGCCTAAACTGCTTCGGTCACGAAAAGGTTCGCCGCTTCCGTGAAGCCTTCCCCAATTCCGCCACCGAGGAGTTTTACTCCGACTCCCTCTCGGACTCCCCCATGGCGGAGATCGCCGACAAGGCGTACATCATAAAGGACAACGCAACGAGGCCCGAAGAATGGCCCGACGGAAAGGAAAAATGAATAACGAACTTAGCCCCAATCCCCTTTGGACAAAGGATTTTACAATAATCACGCTCGGCAGCGTGGTGTCCATGCTCGGCAGTGCGCTGTCGGGCTTTGCCATGAGTCTGCTCGTACTCGACTACACGAAGTCCACCTTCATGTTCGCCCTGTACAACGTCATCTATATGCTGCCGAATGCGGTCGTCCCGGTGCTGTGCGGTCCGTTTCTTGACCGCTTTTCCCGAAAACGCACCATCTACACCCTCGATTTTATAAGCTCCGCCCTGTACCTCATCTTGGCGGCGATACTCATGCTGGATCTTTTCAGCTTCCCGATACTGGCGGTCGGCTGCTTCCTGCTCGGCACCATAAGCAGCGTCTACTACGTCGCCTACGACAGCTTCTATCCCCTGCTCATCACGGAGGGTAACTACTCGAAGGCGTACTCCATCGCAAGCACGCTTGAGACCCTCGCAATGATAATGATCCCCATCTCGGCACTCGTGTACAACTCCGTCGGAATAGTGCCGCTGTTTCTCTTTAACACCTGCACCTACTTCATTGCTGCGGTCATGGAGACCCGCATCGGCGCCGAGGAAAAGTACATAGAAAAGCAAAAGCAGAGCTCAGACGAGGTAAGCGGCGGGATACGACGCTTTGTCTCCGACTTCCGCAAGGGCATGGAGTATCTGTACAGTGAAAAGGGTCTGCTTGCCATTGCGATATACTTCGTTTTTTCCTCCTTTGCGGGAGGCACCACCGGTTCGCTGACCCTGCCCTACTTCAAAAGCACCTTCCACAACGGCGAATACGTCTACATGATGGTTTGGGGCATGATGGCGGTCGGACGGGGCATCGGCGGCTTTATCCACTACAAGGTGCGCCTGCCGGTGCAGAGAAAATTTGTGATCGCACTGTTTGTTTACATCACTCTGTCGCTTTTGGAGGGCAGCTACCTGTACTTCCCCGTGTGGGTGATGATGATAATGTGCTTTTGCGTCGGCATCCTCGGCGTTACGAGCTACAACATTCGCATATCCGCAACGCAGCACTACGTTCCCGACGAGCGCAAGGGTCGCTTTAACGGCACCTTCGGTACGCTGAACACACTGGGTACCCTCTGCGGTCAGCTCATCGCCGGAGCCTTGGCGGAGTTTTTGCCCGTGCGAGCCATAATATCCTCCGCAATGTTCATAAACCTGCTTGCGGCGATATTCGTCATCGGCTTCGGTGCAAAGCACGTCAAAAAGATCTACAACGTCCAAAACTAAACGGTAAACGCCGGAGGCAGAGTGCCTCCGGCGTTTTTACGCATATTTTCCGACCCGGCTCATAGGCTTTTCCATGGTCAGAAAAAAGCGTTTGATTTTTAATACCGCTCTGCTCACCGGCGCCTCCCTGCTGATGAGTCTTATTTCCATGGCGTATCGGGTGTGGCTCTCGGTGCGCATCGGCGCTGCCGGGATAGGTCTCTTCGGACTTGTGCTGTCCGTCGGCTTTCTGTGCAGCACCTTTGCCATCTCCGGCGTGCGCTTTGCCGCCACAAGGCTCGTCTCCGAGGAGCTTGGCTGCGGCAGAGATTCTGCGGTCGCCTCGGCGATGAAGCGCTGCTTTGCCTATGCGCTGTGCTTCGGCATCGCCGCCTTCTTGCTGCTCGGAAGCTTTGCCGAACCCATCGGCTTTCTCTGGATAGGCGACGCAAGGACGGTAAAGCCTCTGCGCATCCTTGCGATCTCCATGCCGCTCATATCGCTCACCGCCGCAATGAGCGGCTACTTCACCGCCTGCGGCAGAGTGTGGAAGCCAGCGCTCGTACACCTTATAGAGCAGCTCTCGACGATCCTCATCGTCGTAGTGCTGCTGCGCTCGGCGCCGGAGGGCGACATCGAGGCAAGCTGCTCCGCCGTCGTAACGGGGACCGTCTGCGGCGATCTTTTGTCCTTTGTCCTCATGCTGCTGTTCTTTCTCACCGACGGGAGAGCTGCACAAGGCAGCGTTAAATGCCTTCGTCTCGGCGGACGTATGCTGCGCCTTGCGCTGCCGCTTGCCTTTTCCGCTTACGCAAGAAGTGCGCTTTCGACGCTGGAGCATCTGCTCGTTCCGAGGGGACTCAAGGCGTCCGGCTGCTCCGCCGACCGTTCGCTGTCGGCATACGGCACGGTGCAGGGCATGGTCATGCCCGTCATCGCCTTCCCCGCCTGCCTGCTTTCGGCGCTCTCGGAGCTTATCGTCCCGGAGCTTACCGAGGCTCAGATGCGTGACGACAGGAGCGAGATCGCCCGCTGCGTCCGCTCTCTGATAAAAAAGAGCCTCGGCTACTCCGTAACCGTGGCTCTCTTGCTGTTTATTTTCGGCGAAAAGATAGGTCTTAGCGTCTACTCCTCGTCCGAGGCGGGGTATTACATCCGTGTGCTATCTCCGCTCATCCCGATCATGTACCTCGACACGGTGGTGGACGGCTGCCTGAAGGGTCTCGGTCAGCAGCTTTGGAGCATGGGGATAAACATCCTCGACGCCGCCCTCGGCGTTCTGCTCGTGTGGAAGCTGCTGCCCGTCTACGCCCTCACGGGCTACATTGCGATAATCTACTTTAACGAGTGCCTCAACCTGTTTTTAAGCATCCGAAGGCTCTCGGCTGTTACTTAGCGTGTCTTTGGCGGAGCCTGTCGTCGCCCTTGTGCAGCAGCGGCGACACACGCTTATACAGCAGCATGGTGACTACCGTAACGATGACGCCCTTCAGGAGGTTAAACGGTACGACGGCAAACAGCACCAAGGTCGAAACGCTGTTTATCGCAGAGTTCACGTCTCCGCCCATGGCGATTATCGCATCGAGCGGCAGTCCGAAAAGCTTTGAAAACGCAGGCAGAAGGTACACCGCATTGAACAGGCTTCCGAACACCGTCATCACGGCAGTGCCGGCGACCATGCCCCAAAGCGCCGACTTCTTGCTCTTTTTGAGGTGGTATATGCAGGACGCCGGAAGCACGAAGGAGCAGCCGACGACGAAGTTTGCAAAGTCGCCGACAAATGCGGTCGTCGTACCCTTAAACGCCAGCTTCACAATGATCTTGAGCAGCTCCGCCACGACGCCCGCCACGGGTCCGAGGTAGAAGGTGCAGATCATTATGGGGATCTCGCTGAGGTCGATCTCGTAGAATGCGGGAGCGAAAAACAGCGGTATCTCAATGAACATCAAAACTCCCGCCATTGCGGAGAAAATTGCGGTGTACGCAAGAAAGTGCGTGCTGCCGAGCTTTTTGCGCTGCTTCAGCACAAAGCGCTCAAAGATGAGCGCAAGCGCAAAAAGCGCCGCAAAGACCACAAGACAGGTCAGGACAAAGCTGAGATTGTCCTTCACCTGCAAATACAGGCTTTTCAGGTTTTCCATTTTTGTTACCTCCGAGAAAAATAATCGCCCGAAAGATAATATCTTTCAGGCGCTCGCAGATAACGCAAGCATCTTCTTTCATCCAGACTGTACTGTCGGTCCCGGAATCACACCGGATCTGCCTTTCGGCTCGCGGACTTTACCGCCGGTCGGGAATTGCACCCTGCCCTGAAGATACGTCTATTCGGTTGATTTCATTATAATCTCCTCCGCTATTTTGTCAATAGCCTTTGACTTTTTTCTCTCAATGGGATAAAATGTCTTTGCAGTATGAAGGGAGGAGCGCAAATGGAATTCGGGAAAAGCTGCTGCTTTACGGGACACAGACCCGCAAAGCTTCCGTGGGGCTACAACGAAAACGACCCCATGTGCGTCGAGTTTAAGAGGAAGCTCTATTCCGTCGTCGAGGCGGTCTGCGAATCGGGCGTGACTCACTTTATATGCGGCATGGCTCTCGGCTGCGATATGTACTGTGCCGAGGCGGTCATCGCCCTGCGAAAGCGCAGAGTCGGGATAACCCTCGAAGCGGCCGTTCCCTACGACGGGCAGGACGAGCGCTGGCCTGCGGAAAGCCGCAAGCGCTACCGTGACATACTCATGGAGTGCGACGCCGTGCATCTTGTCTCCGACCGCTACACGCCCACCTGCATGATGGACCGCAACCGCTACATGGTCGATAAGTCGAGCATTCTCATTGCCTGCTACGACGGCAAAAGCGGCGGCACATGGAACACGATAAAATACGCAATGGACAAAGATCTTGAGATCATAAGACTTCCGATAACGTGAAAATGACGGTGCAAAGCACCGTCATTTTTCATTTCGTAAGTATCTCGTAGAGCTCCTGCGTCGTGTCCGCAACGCAGAGTGCGCCGTGGCTCATAAGTTCGCCCGGCTCTGCGTAGCCGTAGGAAACGCCGATGCAGTCCATGCCGCACTTTTTGGCTCCGTCAACGTCGTACATTCTGTCGCCGACCATCACCGCCTCGTCGGGCGAGATGCCGAAATGCTCCAAAACGTAGGCTATGACCTCGTGCTTTTTGCCCCTCGTGCCGTCGAAAAGCGAGCCGCCGACAAAGTCCACGGCAGAGAGAAGCCCCGCATTTTCAAGGATGGCGTTGGTGAAATACTCAGGCTTTGAGGTCGCAACGGCGATCGTTATGCCCGCCTGACGAAGTTTCCTGAGAAGCTCCGCCACCCCGTCAAAGGGCCTGCACTCCTTCCAGCCTATCGGCTTGTAGCGCTCTCTGAAATAGTTGACAGCCTTGAGCGCCGTAGCCTCGTCCATGCCGTACTTTTGCCTGAACATATCCTCAAGCGGAGGTCCGGCAAAGCACATAAGCTCGCTCAGTTCTGCATCTATCCCAAGCTTTTTGAGTGCGTACTGCACGCTCTTGACTATTCCCTCCGCCGTGTCAAACAGCGTTCCGTCGAAATCGAAAAAGACGTATTTTTTCACCGTTATCCTCCTGCTTTCACATATGCGCCGTCGGCTGCATAGCATGATTTGAATTTATGTATGGGGGTCAAATTATGGCTGTCGAATTTTTTCTGGGCGCAAACTCCGCCCACGGCTTTCACTCGCTGTACGGCGATTTTGCGTCAAGCCCCGGCGACTGCCTGCGGCTTATAAAGGGCGGTCCCGGCTGCGGCAAGTCAAGCTTCATGCGGAAGCTCGCCGAAAGCGCCGAAGCGCACGGCTTTGAGGTCGTCTACATACTCTGCTCCGGCGACCCTGAGTCGCTTGACGGCGTGTACTTTCCCGAGCTGCGCATCGGCTACGCCGACGCCACGGCGCCGCATATCCTCGAACCGAGGTTCTTCGGATATGATTCAGATTATGTAAACCTCGGTCGCTTCTGCGCACACTGCGACGACGAGCGCATTCCGCAGCTCACCGAAAAATACAGAGCAATGTACAAAAGCGCCTACGCCTATCTCTCTGCGGCAGGCAGCGTAAAAAGTGCCGAAATTCCGGGACTTATCGCAAAAAACACGGTTTCCGCCGCAGAAAGCTGCGCAAGAAGCGCTGCCGCTCTCGGCTCAAGCGCACAGAGCGGCACGCCGAAGCGGATAAGCGAACGCTTCATCCACTCCATCGGCTGCACGGGAGAGCAGGTGCTTTGCGGCACCGTCGAAGAATTATGTAAACACGTTTATCTAATTGACGACCGCCTCGGTCTCGAAAAATACTACTTTGATGAGCTGCTGCGGCACCTCGGCGGACGCATCATCCGCTGCCGCTCGCCGCTGCTGCCGGAGCTTACCGAGGCGCTGCTTCTGCCCGACTGCGGGCTTGGCTTCGTGTCGGCATCGCTCATGCCGGGGGCGAAGGCAAAGCGCCGGATACGGCTCGATGCGCTCGTGCCTAAGGAGACGCTCGCAAGGCACAAGGATGAGCTGCGGCACCGTCAGGAGCTTAAAAGGTCGCTTATCACGGAGGCTTGCCGCTACCTTGAGCAGGCAAAGCTCCTGCACGACGAGCTTGAGGCGTGTTATCGTCCGAAGGTCGATTTTGCCTCCCTCGACGAGTTCTGCACCGAGGAGACCGAGCGGCTGTTTGCATAGTAGAAAAGGGACTGCTCTCAGTCCCTTTTACATTATAGCTATTATTCCGTCAGCAGCAGCAACCGCCCCACGGAGTACACATCGAGAAGCAGAGGTAGCAGCCGCAGGGGTCGCAGCAGCCGACCGAGGTCTGATCCGAATAGTCACGGTACTCTCTGCCGCTGTTTTGCAGCATATCCAAAAGCTTCTGATAGCGGGTGTTGTCCGGCTCGATCTCCACGGCACGCCTTGCATTTTCAAGCGCCGCAATTCTGTTGCCTGCGGACAGGTTCGCCATTGCGTTAAGGTAGTACCACCTTGCGTCACGCTGCGCCACCGGGATCGTCGCAAGAACGCTTATCGCTTCGCCGTACCTGCCGTTGCGCATATAGTTTATCGCCGCACGGTACTCCGGCGGATCGTTCGGCTGTTCGCCGCCGGTGCCGAAATCGCCGAAGCCTCCAAAGCCTCCGAATCCGCCGAAGGGGTTGTAGCCCGCTCCGTAGGCTCCGTAACCGCTTTGCTGATCGACGTTGCCGTTTTTGATCTGGTCATAGGCGGCATTTATTTCGTTCATCTTCTGAGCGGCGTACTCGTCCCCCGGATTGCGGTCAGGGTGATATTTCTTCGCCAGCTCACGGTAAGCTTTTTTGATCTCCTCGTCTGATGCGTCGGGCGAGACGCCGAGGACCTTATAGGGGTCTTGTACCATCAGGCACTGCTCCTTTTATGTTGTAGTGCTTGTTGAATTTATTCCAAACACCGAAACAAAGTATATTTTTCAGTATGTCGGCATCCCGCACCATGGGCAGAGCGTCAAAGCTCCTTACGCAGTCGGCCATGAGCATTTCGAGTATCTCCCGAAAACGCTCCTCCTCGTCGATGCGCCCGTACAGGTCGAGAAGCGGATTGTATTTATAATAGCGCTTATCGCTCCGCAGGTCAATACAGGCATCCATAATATAAATGAATTTTCCGAGCGCCATACCGAGCGCACGAAGTCTCCCGCTCCAGCGATCCTCTTTCCACACGAACAGCTCCGCCATCAGTCCGCCGAAAGCGGCTGCTGCGGCGTCGGGCGCAGGCACCCGGCTTTTCTCGATGCGGTCAAGCTTCTCCATACCCACCTTAACTGCGGCAGCCTGTCTCGGATACATGAGAAGTATGCGCTCGGCATTGCTTTTGAGCGCTCTCGCCTCGGCAAGCTTCAAGACATCCATATCGTCCTGCCAGTCGTCCCGACAGTTGAGGTAGGCAAGCAGAACATTCATATCCGCCGCATAGTCGCTTATCTCCGACTGCCAGTAGCCCCGACGGGAGATGGGATGCGCCGAACACCTCGCCTCGGCGTGAAGCTCCGCCGGCTCGTACAGCGAATTGAGCAGCAGCACAAGAAAGGTCATGTCATAGGTAAGCCCCAGCTTTGCGGCAAAGCCGTACCTGTCCTTGAGCGCATGGCAAAGCCCGCAGTAGCACTCCTTATATCGGGCAAAGCGGTCCTTTGTGAGCATGGCGGGATTCGCCGCAACAAAGCCGAACATGGCTCAGCTCTTGCCTCTGAAGGAGTAGCCGCACTTGCGGCACACTATGTTGATGCTGCCCTTGCCTCTCGGCACTCTGAGCGTCGTCTTGCATGAGGGGCAGGTGAAGAATTTATACTCCCTGCGCTGTCTCCAACGCTCCTGCCTGAGCCTTATAAACGACGAGACCTTGTATCTGAGCCTTAAGTAGCGGGTATTCTCGTCGCTGCGTCTGTTGAAATTCTTTGAAAACGCACGGTAATATACGACGGCAAGAAACGCAAGGGCGATCACCCACAGCACGCTGCCGACCGGGCTGTCGCTCATGGCGAAGCTGAATATAATGGCAAGCACCGCAAATGCGATGCTCACAAACGAGACAAGCCTGTTGAGCTGGTCGCCTCCGTAGCGTCCGGTCATAAAACGTATAAACCAATTCCTCATCAAATATCACCTTGAATCGAATTTTCAAAAGCCGTGTGCTTCGGCATTTTTCACATCTCGGCACACAATATATAATGAGTATATGTTAACACAGACAAAAGAAAATAAATTTAAAATATTTGTTAATTATCCCTTGCTGTACTGCCATGTGTAGCGCACGGTGCTGCCGGGCGTACCGTCGGAGTGCGAGGTAACGCAGCAGATGATGTTGCCGATGTCGTCGTATTCGTAGCTTTTTTCGGTGCTGCTTATAAGCTCCCCGCCCTCGGCAAACACGCTGCGCTTTATCTCGTTGCCGTTTTCGTCGTAGCTGTACTCCGTGCGGCTGACGACATTGCCGTTTTCGTCGTAGCACTGGTCGGTGAGCAGTCTGCCCTGACTGTCGTATGCGTAGTTGTTTTCGCTGCCGTCGCCCTCGATGTAGTCCTTACGGGTGCAGCTTATCACTCTGCCGTTTGCGTCGATACGGTAATCGTACTCCGCTATGCAGAAGTCCTCGCCCTCGTAGCGCTTTTCGCTCACGAGATTCCCGCTCTCGTCGTAGCCGTAGACGGTGCGTGCCGTGACGGTACCGCTCTCCGTCCTCGTTATCGACAGAAGAAGTCCCGATGCGTCGTACTCATAGCTTTCCGTGTAATAATCGGTGTAGCTGCCGTCCCCGGCGCTGAGCTTGTAGCTGCGGCTGCTTATCTTGTCGCCGTCGAGGTACTCGTATGAGAGTATGCCCTCCTCGGCGTCGTTAAGACCGAGGTGCCTTTCGCTTATCACCCTTCCGCTGCCGTCGTAGCTATACTCGACGGAGGCATATTTCATGCCGTTGGGGTTGTAGTAGCTCTCGGTGTCGAGCTTTCCGTCCTCCTTGCTAAAGCGCACAGGCTCCGGCGTTGCGGTGACCTCCGGCGTTTTCGGCGCTTCGGTGTCGCCGCAGGCACACAGTCCGAGAGCTATGGCAAGGCACAAAAGTACGGGCAACAGTTTTTTCATAAAGGCTCCCTCCTTGAGGTCTGTGCCGACGCTTTTCGCCGACATTCTGTAATGTTTTATTATATCACACAATTTTCGTTTTCGGGTGCAGTTAATATAAAGTTTACAGAAAAACAGGGGACGCAACTGCGTCCCCTGTTTTCACAGCACTCTTACTCTCAGCACGTCGTCCATGCTCCGTATGCTGTTTGCCATATTCTCGTCTATCCTGTCGCCGAGGTCTATCATCGTGTAAGCATAGCCGCCTCTCGGCTTGTTTATCATATGCTCGACATTGATGTTCCTCTCGGTAACGAAGTCGAGTATGCGGTTTATCATACCCGGCACATTGCGGTGTATGACGCACAGCCGGCACACGCCCATGCGCTCAAGCTTTGCGTTCGGCAGATTGACGGAGTTTGTGATGTTGCCGTTTTTCAGGTAATCGTACAGCTGCTTTGCCGCCATTTCCGCACACCTGTCCTCGCTCTCCGGAGTGCAGGCGCCGAGGTGCGGCAGCGCAATGACGTTTTTGCCGCCGAGGATCTTCTCGTTCGGAAAGTCTGTGACGTACTTTGCAACGACGCCGCTCTCAAGCGCACGGAGCATCGCATCGTCATCGACGACCTCCGCTCTCGACTCGTTTATTATGCGCACGCCGGGCTTCATCATCGAAAACGCCTTTTCGTCGATGAGGTGGTGCGTGTTCTCGTTGTAGGGAATGTTTATGCTGATATAGTCGCTGTTTCTGAATATCTCGCCGATGTCCTCCGCCCTGTCAACGTCCTTCGACAGACGCCATGCCGCATCCACCGACATGAAGGGGTCGTAGCCTATGACGGTCATATCCATTGCAAGGCAGACGTTTGCAACGAGCGCACCCGTGGCGCCCAGTCCCAAAACGCCGATGGTCTTGCCCATGAGTTCGGGACCCGAAAATGCGGACTTGCCCTTTTCGACGAGGGCGGGTATCTCGCCGCCTCTGTCGGAAATGCTCTTTACCCACTCGGCAGCACCGAGAACGTCCCTCGACGCCATGACGAGCGAGCAGACGCTCTGCTCCTTTACCGCCTCGGCGTTTGCGCCGGGGCTGTTAAAGACGCATATTCCCAACTCCGCCATCTTTTCCACAGGGATGTTGTTGTAGCCCGCTCCCGCTCTGGCGATACCCATAAGCTCCGGGTTCGGCTCAAAGCCGTGCATATCCGCACTGCGGACTATGATGCCCTGCGGGTTCTCGGTGTCGGGCGATACCATGCAGCCGAGCTGCACGAGCTTTCTAAGTCCCACGGGCGATATATTGTTTATGGTCTTGATTTTAAACACGGTGTTCCACCTCAAAGTCTTTCATATACGCAACGAGCGCCTGCACGCCCTCTATCGGCATTGCGTTGTAGATCGAAGCTCTCATGCCGCCGGTGAGTCTGTGTCCCCGGAGGTTCAAAAGCCCCTGCGATGCAGCGCTCTTAACAAACTCCTCGTCAAGTGCGGGGTCGCCTGTGCGGAAGGTGACGTTCATGTCGCTGCGTGAGCCCTTCTGCGCATGGGGGATAAACAGCCTGCTCTCGTCGAGGTAATCGTACAGCAGTCCCGCTCTGAGCTTTTTGCGCTCCTCCATTGCGGGAAGTCCGCCCATGTCCTCCACCCAGCGCAGCACCTTGCTGAGCATATATATGCACCAACACGGCGGTGTGTTCAGCATGGAGTCCTTATCTATCTGCACCTTGTAGTCCATGACCTTCGGCGTTATCGGCAGCGCCTTCCCCGCAAGACTGCGGTCAAGTATAAGCACCGTAAGTCCCGCAGGAGCCATGTTCTTCTGCGCTCCGGCGTATATCAGTCCATAGTGTGAAACGTCCACGGGCTTTGAGAGAATGTCGGAGGACATATCGCACACGAGCGTCGCCTTAACATTAGGTACCGTCTGCCACTCGGTGCCGTAGATGGTGTTGTTGGCACAGTAGTAGAAGTAGCTTGCGTCCTCTGTCTCCTCCACCGTGTCGGGTATGCGGTCGTGACCGAAGGGGGTGCTGTCGCAGGCGATGTGAACATTGCCGTACTTTTTCGCTTCCTCGGCGGCAAGGCGGGAGAAGTTCCCCGTCACGGCGTAATCCGCAGTGCCTCCCTGCCCCAAAAGATTCATGGGTATTGCGGCAAACTGAAGCGTTGCACCGCCCTGAAGCAGCAGTATCTCATGGCTGTCCGGCACCTTTAAAAGCGCCTTGAGCCGTGACTTTGCATCATTGAAGATCTCCGCAAAGCAGGCGCTGCGGTGGCTCATCTCCATGACGGACATACCGCTGCCTGCGTAATTCATTATCTCGCTCCCGGCGCACTTAAGCACCTGCTCCGGCATGACCGAAGGTCCTGCCGCAAAATTATAGACTCTCTCCGAAAACATCGTTTCACCTTCTTCGGCATTCTTTGTCGTATTAACACATTAAATTGAATTACATTAAATTATAATACCGATGCGGGCGCACGTCAACTTATCTCTCCTACGAGTATTTCCCCGGAAACGCCCGTAATTTTGACGTTTTTGACCAATCCCCGCAGGTCCTCGCCCTTTGCCTCCACCAAAAAGTAGGTGTCGCTGTGACCCTGCCACTTATCGCCGTCCTTCGTTTCAAACAGCACGGGGAGCGTTTTTCCGACACAGGACTCAAGACAGCGGCGGCGAGCCTCGGCCGCAACGGCTCTGGCTTCCCGTGATCTGCGAGCCTTAGTGCTTCTGTCTATCTGCCCGTCCATCTTATCCGCCGGGG
>CAVDMS010000025.1:0-21307 GCA_963610045.1 Bacteroidaceae bacterium | reverse complement strand
AGGTACTTGAGTGCATCGTCGCCGACGCCGGGGATGTCTCTCGTGATCTCCTCGGGTCCGAGCTTGGTGTCTCGTGCGTCACACTCGTACTCCTCGATATGGATGGAGGTAAACACGTCCTCCATAACGAGACGTTCGTTTATAAGGATAGCGTCCTCGTAGTTGTAGCCTTCCCATGTCATGAAGCCGACAAGGATGTTCTTGCCCAGAGAGATCTCGCCCTGACTGGTGCTGGGGCCGTCGGCAATGACGTCGCCCTCATGCACACGCTCGCCGAGCGAAACGATGGGACGCTGATTCACGCAGGTGCCCTGATTGGAGCGGGCAAACTTTATGAGCTTGTAGCTCTTTATCTCGCCGCTGTCGTACTTTATCGCAACGACGTCGGCGTCGGCTCTGATGACCTCACCGTCGCCCTCGGCAAGCACCACGACGCCGGAGTCAACGGCACACTTATGCTCGATGCCGGTGGCAACGATAGGAGCCTGAGTCACCATAAGGGGAACCGCCTGACGCTGCATGTTTGCACCCATCAGCGCACGGTTAGCGTCGTCGTTCTCAAGGAAGGGGATCATTGCGGTCGCAATGGAGACCATCATGCGGGGGCTTACGTCAACGTAATCGACACGGTCGCGATCGACCTCGATTATCTCGTCACGGTGACGGCAGGTGATACGCTTATTGATAAAGCAGCCGTTCTCGTCCACAGGCTCGGTCGCCTGAGCTACGATGTAGTTATCCTCAACGTCTGCGGTCATGTAATCGACCTGATCGGTCAGACGTCCGGTCTCCTTATCGACCTTGCGGAAGGGAGCCACGAGGAAGCCGTACTCATTGGCACGGGCGTAGGATGCGAGGTAGGAGATAAGTCCGATGTTGGGGCCTTCGGGAGTCTCTATGGGGCAGAGACGGCCGTAGTGGCTGTAGTGAACGTCTCGAACGTCGAACGACGCTCTCTCTCTGCTCAGACCGCCGGGTCCGAGTGCGGACATACGGCGCTTATGAGTAAGCTCGGAGAGGGGGTTTGTCTGATCCATGAACTGACTCAAGGGACTGGAGCCGAAGAACTCCTTTATCGCAGCCGTCACGGGACGGATGTTTATAAGGCTCTGAGGAGTAACGATGTCAAGATCCTGAAGCGTCATGCGCTCTCTGATGACACGCTCCATGCGGGAGAAACCGATGCGGAACTGATTCTGAAGCAGCTCACCCACTCTGCGGACACGGCGGTTGCCGAGATGGTCGATGTCGTCCTTCTCGCCGATGCCGTAGGCAAGGCAGTTGAGGTAGTTGACGGAAGCGAAAATGTCGTCCGCAACGATGTGCTTGGGGATCAGAACGTCGATATTCTCGACGATGGCGTCACGCAGTGCCTCGCCCTCGTACTGCTCAAGCAGTCCGGCAAGGACGATGCCTCTCACCTTTTCGGTCACACCGATCTCCTTGGGGTCGAAGTCAACGTAGTTTGCAAGATCGACCATGCCGTTGGAGAACACCTTGACGGTCTTACCCTCGACATTGAGGTAGACCTCGTTTACGCCGGACGCCTCGACGAGCTGTGCCTTTTCTCTCGAAAGGACCTCGCCCTCGTCGGCGATTATCTCGCCGGTGCGGGGATCGGCGACGGGCAGGGCGAGCATAAAGCCCGCAATGCGGCGGCCGAGCGCAAGCTTCTTGTTGAACTTGTAGCGGCCGACGTTGGATATGTCGTAGCGGCGGCGGTCATAGAACAGACCGTCGAGCAGGACCTCGGCGCTTTCCACGGTGGGAGGATCGCCGGGACGCAGCTTGCGGTAGATCTCCATGAGGCACTCGTCTCTGTTTGCGGCGGTGTCCTTGTCGAGGGTGGCGGTCATGCGCTCGTCCTCACCGTAGATCTCCTTTATGCGCTCGTTGGTCACCGCACCGACGACGGGGTCGGAAACGCAGCTCAGCCACGTTTCGGGCTTTGCGGCGTCGTACTTGCCCATTGCCTTGAGGAACCATGTGATGGGCAGCTTGCGGTTCTTGTCGATGCGGACATAGAACACGTCGTTTGCGTCCGTCTCGTACTCAAGCCATGCGCCGTGGTACGGGATGACGGTAGCCGCATACAGGCTCGTCATGCTGCGGTCGGTGGTCTTATCGTAATATATACCGGGTGAGCGGACTATCTGAGAGACGATGACTCGTTCCGCACCGTTTATTATAAAGGTGCCGCCGGCGGTCATTATGGGGAAGTCACCCATAAAGATCTCCTGCTCCTTGATCTCCTCGGTCTCCATGTTGCGCAGGCGCACGCTCACCTTCAAAGGTGCGGCATACGTTGCGTCCCTCGCCTTGCACTCCTCCTCGGTGTACTTGGGCTTCTCGTCCATGGAATAATCCACGAAGCTCAGCTCAAGATTGCCGGAGTAGTCGGTCACGGCTGCCGTATCCCGAAATACCTCTCGCAGTCCGGTTTCGAGGAACCACTTGTAGGACTTCTTCTGGATCTCGAGCAGGTTGGGCATATCCTGGATCTCTTCGCTGCGGGCAAAGCTCTTTCTCAAAGTCTTGCCGTAGAGAACGTCTTTGGGCATTTGCGCTCACTCCTTCGTTATTGTTGGACACCCGGATGAGTTGTTATTTTGTTCGCATCCGGTGTTGTATTTACGGGTTCGTCATGCTATACTTGGGATGTAAAGATTGGGTGTGTATCGCTACTTTTCCAAAATAACACAGCAAGGTATTTTATCATTCGTACATTCCCATGTCAAGTATATTTTTGTGAATTATGGCTTTTTTGGCGGCGGGCTGTGGCTCCCGCCCTTTTTTGCGCCCGGAGGCTACCGAATATGACGATTTTTATGACCGCCGCAATAATGCTTATGATACTGCTCAGCCTTGCGCTTCTTTGGCGTGAGGGGCTGTGCCGCAGCTTCCGCTCCTTTGTTTTTGCTCTGCTGCCGCTTGCGGCCGCATTTCTGCTGAGGATCCCTCTGCTGCCGAATGAAACCGGGGATTATCAGGTGTTTCTTGCACCTTGGGTGGACTTTTTCCGAACCTACGGCTTTGAGGGGCTGTCGATGAGCGTCGGCAACTACAATCCCCCGTATCTGTATTTCCTCGCTCTGTTTTCCTATCTTGATATGCCGCCGCTTTACCCCATAAAGCTTCTGAGTATGCTGTTTGACGTTCTGCTGGCGTGGTCGGTTTTGAAGCTCGTTTCGCTGTACACCGAAAACCGCAAAGCACGCTTTGCGTCGTTCTTTGCGGCGCTCGTGCTGCCGACGGTCGTACTCAACGGCGCCTACTGGGGGCAGTGCGATTCGATATACGTTTTCTTCGGACTTATCGGCATATACTGTGCGCTCTCGGAAAAGCCCGTGCGGGCAATGCTCTGCATCGCAGCCTCCCTTGCGTTCAAGCTCCAGGCGGTGTTTATAATGCCGATATTCTTTGTGTTCCTTGTAGACGGGCGCATAAAGCTCCGGCATCTCCCGATCTTCCCCGCTGCTTATGTTCTGTACCTTCTGCCGCCCGTGCTTTTGGGGCGTGATTTTACGGAGACGATGACGCTATACGTTTCAAACGCCTCGACCGTAGGCGACAGTCTCAATTACAATTCGCCGTCTCTGTACTCGATATTCGATTCCCTTGACACGGCGCTTTGGTCGGAGATCGGCGTTGCGCTTGCCTTTGCGTTCATGCTCCTCGTCTTTGTCTCCGCCGTGAGCCTCAAGCGACACGACAGGCTAAACGGCAGGGTGACGCTGTACCTTGCGCTGCTGCTCATTGTGGGTATCCCGTTTTTGCTGCCGCATATGCATGACCGCTACTTCTTCGCCGCCGACGTTCTTGCGCTTGCGCTGTGCTTTCTCGACGCCCGCACCGTACCCTGTGCGGTATGCGTGCAGTGCGCTTCCTTGCTCTGCTATCGAGCGTACCTGCGCAATGCCTACCTGCTGCCTCCCGCCGTCGCCGGCTGCCTTATGCTGTTTGCCTTTGCGGGGTATATCGGATTTACCGTCGCCGCAGTTTTCGGTGAAAAACGCAGCGATACGAAAAATTGCGAAAATTAGCTCTTGACATTCTCCGCATATCTGCTATAATAACTCATGCCTTCGGGCCATGCGAGAGTGCTGGAACAGGTAGACAGGCACGTTTGAGGGGCGTGTGTCAACCGACGTGGGAGTTCAAGTCTCCTCTCTCGCACCAAAAAACGGCAAGCTTCTTTTGAAGCTTGCCGTTTTTTACTTATTCACTATTCACTTTTCACTATTCACTCTATGCCCCGAAATATGCATTACCCTTTCAGATAATACTTAATCTTTACGGTCGAGGAGTTCTCCTTCGGCGGCTGAAATAATATTTCGTCACCGGCACGCATACAGTCTCGCATCGCTTTGCATACCATGGGATACCGCTGCGTCAGACCGAGTTCGTTGTGTATCTCCCGTGCCACCAGTATGATGCTTTCCTCTCCTTTCGCTCTTGCATCGGTTTTCAGTCCCATAATGTGATCTCTTATTTCGTCCATCGTCACCTTTTTCTTTGCCTCCTGAGCGTTCTGTCGGTCTTGCATAAGAACAGACATTTGATCCTCAAGCGTCTGAATACGGGATAGCAGCTCCAGTATTATTTTATCGTAATCCACAATTGCCCCCCCTCCTTTTCTCTATGCAATTCTATTAGAATTCTAATAGAATGTCAATAGTTTTAATCCAAAAAGCAAAAAGCACCGCAATAGCGGTGCTTTTTGCTTTTATCTTACTTATCGAATTTGTCCTGCTTTAAGTAATCGGTGTACTGTCTGTCAAATTTCTTCTCCTCCGGCATGAGGTCAAGACCTATCGTGCCGCCGGGGTTCATGTTGTAATCCGGGTCAAAGTAGTTCTTCAGCACCTTAAATACGCCGTACTCCTTATCGCCGATGTAGCCCTCAAGCCACGGTGCAAACATCTTGCCGATGCCGTGATGGTGGCTTATCGAGGCGCCGGAGCGCTGGATGGCATCCAGTATCGTGGTGTGGTAAGCCTTGAACGCCTTCTCGTCCTGCATCTTGGTGAGGAAGATGAAGTACAGGTTTGCGCCCTGCGGATAGCAGTGGCTCATGTGCGTGGTGACGACGGTGTTCGGCAGAGCGTGGCAGACCTTGCGCACGTCCAAATGCACCTGCTCCATGTTCGACCAGTTGACGGTACATTCGAGCGTATCGGTGGTGATGCCGAAGTCCATGAGCGTATCTCTGAGGTAGGGGTCGTTAAAGCGTCCCTTCTCCCAGCTCTTGGTGACGTAGCCGGTGAGGGGCAGACCGCCGTGCTGTCTTGCGATCTTGCGGATGTTCTTTGCGACGTTCTTGGAGTAGCCCTTTTCGCCGTCGGTGAAGCCGAGGAACAGGCAGCGCTCCATGTCCTTATAGCCGAGCTTGTCAAGCAGCGGATACAGCGGAGTGTCGTCCACGTTGTACAGACGGAGCATCATGCTCGTCTCCTCCTGGTCGGAGAGTCTGAACACGGAGGAGTAGCCGCACTCGTGCTGCATCATTTCCCTTGCAGCCTTCATAGCGTCGTCCCAAGTCTTGAAGATGTAGCTGAAGCGCTTGCGGTTTTCGGGCATCCAACGGAATATCTTCAGCGTGACCTCGGTCAGAACGCCGAAGGTGCCTTCGGAACCCATCATTATCTGATTTAGGTCGGGTCCGCACGCCTCTCTGGGATAGTGGCTGGTCTGAATCGTGCCGATGGGGGTGGCGTACTTCTGAGAAAGCACGATGTCGGCGATGCAGCCGTAGTAGGTGCTGTTCTGTCCCGCTCCCCTCGTGACGGTCCAACCGCCGACGGAGGAGTATTCAAAGCTCTGCGGGAAGTGTCCGCAGGTGTACTGACGCTTTGCGCCGAAGAGCTCGGGTGCGCTTTGCAGGGTCTTTTCGAGATCGGGACCCGACATACCCGCCTGAACGGTGATGGTCTGGTCGATCTCGTTAAAGGATATGACCTTGTTGAAGCGGCGGCGCATATCGAGGCTGATGCCGCCCTTTACAGGCTCGACGCCTCTCGTGACGGAGCTGCCGCCGCCGTAGACGTACAGAGGGATGGAATGCTCGGTCGCATATGCGACGATCTTTTCCACCTGCTCCGTGGTGTCGGGGTAAAGCACGACGTCCGGCACGGAGTCTATGATCTTGTGACGCAGACGCAGAATGTCGTATGCGGTGAAGCCGTAGGCGACGGAAAGGCGGTCGTAATCCGAGACGGAGAAGCCCTCCTCCCCCACGATCTCACGAAGCGCATCAAGATGCTCCTGTGCAAGCTGCACGGGGTTGTTGGGAAGCTCGACCTTGTCAAAGCCGATGTCGTCGGAATACTCTTTAAAGTCATCGTCGGTGAGCTTAAAGACTTCCTTCATCATCTTATACAGCGATTCCTTGGGGTACTTGAAAAATTCGGGGTCGCCCCAACGGAATATGGAGCGGTAGCTGTCCTGCGGTGCGGGGGTATCCACCCACTTAGGCTCAAAGCCCTTATAAGGTTTGTGACTCATTAAAGCATATTCCTTTCCTTGAGGTTATTCATCGTTGCGTACAAGGGCTTAACGTGCCTGTATATCTTCTTGTACACCATATTGTACATTCCGGAGTAGACCTTGTTGTTCTCCTTTATCGGCATGAATACGTCCTTTTCATGCACCATGCTCTTTATCGCTTCCTGATAGTTGTCAAACTCGCCCTTTGCGACGAATGCGACCATTGCAGCGCCGATGGAGCAGGCTTCGTGCGTATGTATGCGCTTTACGGGGAGATTGAACACGTCCGCAAGAATCTGGCAGGCAAGGTCGCTCTTTGAACCGCCGCCGCCGACGAACACTTCCTTAATATTCATCTTGCCCCGCTTTTCCATTGCTTTCATGGACATATACAGTTCAAGGCATATGCCCTCGATGATGGCACGGTAGACGTGGTACTTCGTGTGGTAATCGGCAAAGCCGATGATGGCGCCGTAGGAGTCGGGCTTGAGAACGTCGGGCGTCCAGTACGGCTGGAGCATGAGTCCCTGACAGCCTGCGGGGACCTGCGCCGCCTTGTTGTTGAGCAGCTCCTCGGTGGATATGCCGAGCTTTGCCGCCTCCTCCGCATCCTTTTCGCCGAATTCCTTGATAAACCAACTGAGCATCCAGAAGCCTCTGAATACCTGAATTTCGGGGTTCCACGCAGAGTTTATGACCGAGGGGTACGAGGGCAGGAAGGGCTGCGGCTCGAAGTATTTCTCGGTGAACATCTCGACCGTGGAGCTGGTGCCGAAGGAGATGGAGACCTTGCTCGTATCCGCAACGGAGAGGCCCAAGGTCTCGCACGCCTTGTCGGCGCCGGTGGATATGAGCGGCAGTCCGACGGGTGCGCCGGAAAGCTCGGCGGCTTCCTTGCTGACGTAGCCCAGCACCTCGCCGGAGGGGATGAGATCGTACAGCTTCTCCTGCGGAACGTCGTACATACAGCGGGTGAGATCGTTTTCGCCCATCCAGCGCTTTTTCTTGTAATCCATGGGGATATGTGCGATCGTGTTTGCCGGGGTGTCGGCAAGACGACCGGTCATGCGGAAGTTGAGATATGCGGGCAGGCAGACGATCTTCTTCGTCTTATCCCATATCTCGGGCTGATTCTGACGCACCCAGTTGACCTTGGAGGTGCGGTATGCGATCTTGGTTCCCTTGTCCATGCCGATGAGCTTAAACAGAAAGCTCTTCCATGCGGGATAGGGATTGTCAAAGTCGCACTTTCTTGCGTCGAGCCAGTGGATGATGTCCCTTGTGGGCTTGTTGTTCTCGTCAAGAAAGACGAGGGTATCTCTGATGACGGTGACGACGCAGGCGAGTATGTCCTGCGTTTTGTCGGCGTTCCTGTCCATCAGCACCTTGCTTGCGGCACACATATGGGCAAAATAGAAATCCGTTTTCTGCTCCGCCCAACCGTCGTGTCTGCGAATGTAGGGTTCCTTGTACTTGACCTGCACCTTATCGACGATGTTGCCCTGTTTGTCAACAAGTATCGCTCTGGTGCTCTGCGTTCCCACGTCGTAGGTAAGAATCAAAGGCTTACTCATATTATCCTCCCGATATTTATTAAAGCGTAGCTTTTATCTGCTGTCTTATAAGTATATCGCTCGTTGAGATAAGGTCGGCGCCGAGTCCGAGCAGATCGGGTACTATGACCTCGCCTCTGCCTATTCTTTCGCACACGACGACGGTTTTTATGCAGTCCATTGCGTCAAATATCCTGTCCTTGGGAATGTCGCAGCTGAGCTTCACCGGCAGCACGGGCGCTTCCGGGAACACGGTTTTCACAAGGCTGCACAGGCTGCGCTTGGGACAGGTAAGCTCGCTCACGGCAAAGTCGTGGCCTCTTATGCAGGTATTTCCCGTGACGACTATCTCGCCGTCTTGCTCCTCGGCGTGCAGAAGGCAACCCCTCGGACACACGATGCAGTTAAATTCCTTCATTCCTCCACCTCGATTTCCCAGCGCAGAGCCGTATCGCCGCTTATGTCGAACTTCGTCATGTCAAGCACAAGCTCCTTCATTTCGGGCGGACGCAGGAAGGGGTAGGCTTTTTTCCAGATCTCCTTGCCGTCGGCGTACAGGGAAAGTCTGCACTTTCCGAATATCTTCGCCGAACGGAAGTAATATGTGACCTTCGAGTTGTCCGCATTGAGGTCGAGACACTGAGGCACAAAGTACATAAGATTATTGCCGACCTCAAAGCGCTTTTCGGCTCTTTCCGCTGCGGCAAAGCGTGCGGCATTCATGCCCGCAAGCTCGCCCGAAGCGGAAACGAAGTCCACAAGGTCGTTGACGTGCAGCGCATTGCCGCACGAGAACACGCCCGGAACGCTCGTCATAAGCTGAGCGTCCACCACGGGACCCTTCGTCCTCGTATCGAGCGCAACGCCGATGCTTTCGGCGATCTCGTTTTCGGGTATGAGTCCGACGGAGACGATAAGCGCATCGCAGTCTATCCGCTCCGCAGTCTCCGGGATGGGCTTTAAGTTTTCGTCCACACGGCAGACCTCGACCGCCTCAAGACGGTCCTTTCCGAACACCCTCGTCACCGTGTGGCTGAGGTGCAGCGGTATGTCAAAGTCGTGCAGGCACTGGTGGATGTTCCTCGTAAGTCCCGACGGTGTGGGGTTAATTTCATACACGCCGATGACCTCTGCGCCCTCAAGCGTCAGACGCCGTGCCATTATAAGACCTATGTCGCCGGAGCCGAGAATAACACATCTCTTGGTCGGCATAACGCCGAGTCTGTTCGTAAAATGCTGAGCGGTTCCTGCGGTATACACTCCGGCGGGGCGTGTGCCGTGGATAAAGACCTGCTTTGCGGTCCTTTCACGGCAGCCCGTGGCAAGCACGACAGCCTTTGCCGTGTGATGCGCAACACCGTCGGAATTGACGGTGACGACCTCGAAAGAGCCGTCCTTGCGCTCTATCCTCGTCACGAAGGTACTCAGCGAGGTCTCGATATTCTCCTCACGCACCTTATCCATGAAGCGCTCGACATATTCGGGTCCCGCCAGTCTTTCACCGAAGCGGCTCAGACCGAAGCCGTCGTGGATGCACTGCTTGAGCATTCCGCCGAGGCGCTCCTCACGCTCGATTATAAGGCAGTGCGCCCCGTTTTCCGTTGCGCTTATCGCAGCGGCAAGACCGCCGGGCCCGCCGCCGATCACAATTACGTCGTAGTTCATTTGCCGTCCCCCCTGTCGCTCTCATAGACCATGACGGAGGCATCGCTTGACTTCCTCACGTCGCTCACGGGGATGCCGAGATAGTCTGCGATGATCTTCGTCACAAGCGGTGAGCAGAAGCCGCCCTGGCAGCGGCCCATGCCGGGTCTGACACGCTTTTTGACGCCGTCCACCGTCGGCACGCATATGGGCGAGCGCAGTGCGTCGAGTATCTCGCCCTTGCTCACTTCCTCGCAGCGGCACACGATGACACCGTAGTCGGGGTTTTGACGGATAAGCTCCGAGCGCTCCTCGTCGCTCATCTCACGCAGCACGGGAGGCGCCTTCCGCACGGGGTCAAAATCGGGATTTTCCTCCGCACCGCCGAGCATTTTGACGATCTCCTGCGCCACGTCCTGCGCTACCGCCGGAGCGGTGGTGAGCCCCGGAGACTGGATGCCTGCGATGTGGTAAATGTTCTTCGTATTTCTTCCCGGCTCGATTATGAAGTCCTCCTCGTAGGTGGCGGCTCTGATGCCGGTGAAGTATGTAATGATGTCCCTTTCCGTAAGCGAGGGCATCGTTATCTTCTGCTTATTGAACACCCGCTCTATGCTTTCCCTTGAGGTGGCGGTGTTTTCACGCTCCCAGGTCTCGACGGCGTCGGGTCCTACAAGCAGGTTGTCATGCACGGTGTGCAGTATGCCGCCGCCCTTGGTGTGGCTCTTGCTGCCGGTACTCAGACCCACGACGGAGGCGATACCGTGCCACTTTTTGCCCGTCTTGCGGTCGAGTATGGAGTTGGTGCCACGTCTCGGATGTATGGAGAAGAAGCGGTCGTTTGCCATCTGCGCAAGCTTGTCTGCGTACACGCCGGCGGCGTTGACGACTATCTCCGGATAGACGGTGCCTCGGTTCGTTTCGACCGAAACGATGCGTCCGTCCTTAACGGTCATGCCCAAAACCACGGTGTTAAGGCACACGGCAGCGCCGTTCTGCACCGCATTTTCACCGTATGCGATCGTGAGATTATACGGGCTTACGCAGCCGGAGGAGGGGTTTGAGATCGCAAAGGCGATGTCGGGGTTAATGTTCTCCTCGGTCCTTCTGAGCTCCTTTGCCGTGACGACGCAGGAGTCCTCTATCCCGTCGATGTGCTTGCGGTACTGCACATACAGACGCACGAAGGGCAAAAGCCGCTTATCGGTAAAGCAGGCGTACTGCCCCGTGCGGATAAAGGGAACATCCAGCTCACGGCAAACATCCTCATACATATGATTTGCACGGCGTATATACTTGTGCTTTAGGCTGCCCTTTTTGAGGTCTATGCCCGGATGCACCTCGCCGTCGTTTCTGCCCGATGCACCGAGGGCAAGGTCGCCCTCCTTGTCAACGAGAAGCACGTCGAGCTTATAGCGCATAAGCTCCCTTGCAAGGGATGCACCCGTGATGCCGCCGCCGACTATAAGCACCTGCACCCTGCGGCCTTCGAGCGCCGTGTCGTTAAGGAGCGGCAGATGCATTTTCTCGCCCTGCGCCTCGGCACAGTCGATGTCGTTTACAACGTGCGTCGTCGAATACGGCGTTGCGGCAAGCTGCCCCGCTCTGACGGTCTCCTCCCATGTCGGGAGCTTTCCCCTCAAAACGATGCAGCCGTTTTCAAGGGACGCATTGACCGCGGCCCCAAATTCCTTTTTAAGCTTTTTATTTATACTTTTAATGTTCATTCGGCACCTTCGTATACACATTGTATAGTCAAGCAGCATTATACCATAACTCAAAAAATTTGCAATACCATATCTAAACTTGCCGTATATATGAAAATTTTAGCATTTGTTCTTGAAATAAGCATCCATTCATTGTATAGTATAAAAGATTCAGCTCCGGAAATAAGCGAGGTGTTTATATGAACATACTGTACCTGATAAACTACGCAGGAAAAGCAGGAACCGAAAAGTACGTTTTGAATCTTATGCACATTCTGTCCGAACGGGGTGAAACATGCCACCTCGCCTATAATGTCCCCGGTCAGCTCTCCGAAACGATAAGCGCAGAGGGCTTCCCCTGCTTCCGCTTTGACATGAGCGCAAAAAACGCTCTGTCGGCGGCAAAAAAGCTTGCCGCCTACTGTCGTGCAAACAGCATTGACGTGATACACGCACAGTATCCGATGGAAAACGTCATAGCAATACTTTCGAAGCGCTTTTATCGCAGTGTCAGAGTTGTGTACACGGCTCATCTCACCATCTACCAGAACACGAAATGGCAGATACTTAACCGTATCATCACGCCCTCTGACCACAGAGTAATTGCCGTGTGCCGTCAGGGTGCGGATATATTGGCTGCAAACGGCGTCAAAAAGGACCGTATCCAAGTGATATACAACGGCGTTGAGCCGAGCGGAGAGCGGGTGTACGACCGCAGCTTTGCCCGCGAGTTAGGTGTGCCGGACGAGACCTTTGTCATGTCGATAATGGCACGCTACTCTCCGGAAAAGGGGCTTCCGTTTTTGCTCGCCTCGCTTGCAAAGCTCCGACGCAAGACTCAAAGACCCTTTGTCTGCTTCATTGCCGGCGATAAAGGCGAGGAGTTTGACGATATTGCCATGATGATCACAAATTCAGGCTTGAGCGACTGCGTTATACAGCTCGGCTTCCGGCATGATACGGACAGAATGCTGAAATCGTCCGACCTGTATCTGAACACGAGCTCCAACGAAGCGATGAGCTTTGCGATACTTGAAGCAATGAATGCCGGTGTTCCGCTTGTGGTTACCGATGTCGGCGGCAACCCCGATCTTGCGGTAACGAACACGGTCTGCGGCAAAGCCGTCAAATTCAGAGACAGCGACGCTTTTTCCGAAGCGCTGCTTGAGCTCATGGAAAACGATGCCCTGCGCTCGGAATACTCCGCCAATGCGCTGAAAAAGGTCAGCGAGGAGTTTGACCTTCGCAAGCTGGCATTGGATGTTTTTGAAGCTTATAAATAATTTGAAAGGTAATAAAAAACATGATCGACAAAAACGGAAAAATCTTCGGCAAAATCAACATCATTGACCTGCTGATAATCCTCGTTATCATCGCAGCCGTTGTGTTTTTTGCCACAAAGGCCTCAACCCCCGCAGAGGAAGCGGCCTCTGTCGAGTCAAGCACCGTCAGAGTTCAGTTTTTCACCAGCAGAGCGCCGATAGGCACTTCGGACGCCATAGAGATTGGTGCGCCTGCCTTTGAGGACACGACGGACGTTGACTTCGGCAAGGTCATTTCGGTCGAGAGCGCCCCCGCCTACACATACACGGTGGACAGCGAAGGCAATCAGGTGAAGATCGAGGTCGCATACTACGAAGAGCTTTTCGTCACGGTAGAGCTTGAAGGCAACCTCACGGAAAAAGGACTTTATGTTGATGACAGACTCTATGGCGTCGGCTCCTCCTTCACCATGCACTTCGGCAAGTCCGCCGCCTACGTCTGCGTATACGACGTTTCCGAGACGAAATGACACACCATAATATTTGCACGAAAGGAGGGCGGTGCGTTTGCAGTACGGCGTCATCCTGAATTTCATCTATAACGCATGGATACACAGTGCGTTCTTTTCAATACTCCAAAAGATCTGGGATCCGTTCAGGCGCGCTTATGACAGCCTTGCGGCAGTAAAGCTTCTGCGCAGAGGAGACCGCATCCAGACGTTCTATGAGGCTTCGCTCTTATCCCGAATACTGCGCTTTATCATCAATATAATATGCAGACTTTTCTCCGCAATTGCTGCATTTATCGCTCCTGCATATGAAAGCAGCACCATAGTCAGACTGTGCCGAGGCTCATTTATTCTCAATTTTGAATTTCTGCTCGGCGGATTTACCTGTGCAATGTTCATCATGCCTCACAGCTACTGGAACAACGGCTATGCTCTCATCGCCGCATTGGGATTTCTGGCTCTGTATCTGATCCTTGCAGGCGCCGGCAAACGCAAGCTGCTGTACCCCGACAAGCTCGGATTCCCGTTTGCGCTTTTTGCCATAGCGCTCGTTGTGAGCCTTCTGTTCTCTCAAAACCGCTCCGACAGCACGAGAATACTGCTGTTTTTTGCGGCGGCATTTATCTTCACCTATGTCATTGCCGCAGATATTAGCGACACGAAGCGACTGTTTAAGCTTCTGGCCTTTATCTATACCGCAGTCATTTTGACGGCTGTTTATGCCATTATTCAGCGTAAGTTCAACCTCGTCTACGTCGATGCCTCATTGACCGACCTGACGATCAATTCCGGTATACCGGGCCGTGTCACCTCAACGCTTGACAATCCGAACAATTATGCTGAGTTCCTCGTTCTGTTCATGCCGCTGTGTGCGGCGTTTGCCGGCACCCGAAAGAATCAGCTCAGCTGCGTTGCGCTCCT
Organism: Bacteroidaceae bacterium; assembly: GCA_963610045.1. Taxonomy (GTDB): domain Bacteria; phylum Bacillota; class Clostridia; order Oscillospirales; family Oscillospiraceae; genus F23-B02. Next base: position 7,226 of record CAVDMS010000025.1, on the reverse strand, counting down.
CATAGGTCTTGCGCTTCCCGCCGTCGCGCTTATAATGACCTATTCCCGTTCGGGTTGGATATCCCTCATGCTTGCGGCTTTCGTCTACATTTGGCTGCGCAACAAAAAGCTTATCCCGCTTTTTATTGCACTGGCATTGTTGGCTGTTCCCTTCCTGCCCTCCACCGTCGTAACGCGTCTTACCACCATTGTCACGAGCTTTCTCGGCAGCAGCGGACACATAGACAGCTCTGCTCAGTACAGATTCCATCTGTGGGAAAGCGTTGGCTACATGATCCGCGACTACGGTGTAATCGGCATAGGCTTGGGCCCCGCTGCGTTTGCTTCCCTGTCCCCCCTGTACTCCACCGTTGACGGTGCGGTGCATACACAGTCGCAGTATCTTGAGCTTATACTCGAGACCGGCATACTCGGTTTTGTGTCGTTCATTTGGCTTATTCTTCGCATCATAAAGGACTCCGTCATTGCCCGCAGACACGCAGGCGGTCTTACAAAAGCAGCTCTCATTGCCTGCACGGCTGCGTTTGTCGGAATAGCCTTTTCCTGCATTGTCGAGTACATCTGGTTCTACCCGAGAGTTCTGTTCGCATACTTCATTCTTCTCGGAATTACCTTTGCTACGATATTTATGGCAAACTCCGAAGCCGAGGCGTCTTTATAAGATCGCTTTCCTTAAAAATCGCAAAAAACCGCAGCGGAATTTCCGCTGCGGTTTTTCTTTATCTTTTTTCGGGTATCTCGCCCGATCTGTAGGCATGAAGCAGCTCGCCGAGCGCCTCGATCCTGCGCTTGAGCTTTGCGCCCTCATCCGTGTCGGCTATGTATCTGCGGCGCTCAAAGCGCTCGATCTGCACCGCATCGGACTCAATATCCGCATTCTCCTTTAGGACCATGTTGACACCCTTAAAGCCACGGTGCGCCTTGATCTTCAGCCCGTGGGAATTAAAGACCAGCGTATAGCCCGCAATTCCCGTGGTTTTCTGATACGCCTTGCAGAAGCCGCCGTCTATGATAAACAGCTTGCCGTGCGCCTTGACGGGGCTTTCGCCCTTTGCCGCCTTGACGGGCGTATGTCCGTTTATGATATGCCCGCTTTCGGGGTCAAGCCCGAACTCACGGAGTATCATCCTCGCAACGCCCTCGTCCTCCCAAAAATCGAAGTAGTGATTTTTAGGCTCCGCCCAAGTGCTTTTATCGTCCACGACCGCTCTCTCGAAGGTGTGGAACACCCTGCCGGAGAATGGGCTGTCGTTGCCGCACCAGAGGTACCACATCATGTCGAGCGCCGATTCGTCGCCCTTCGCCCAACCGCACTTCACGATCTCGTCGGCGTAGTCCATAAGGCTCTTGCCGGAGTACCACACGCCGCCGTGACGCACTCTTGCAAAGCTTCCGTCCTTCGTCATCGGGATGCAGCCGTGGTACAAGAGATTGCCGTTGCAGCAAAGATAGGTGCTGCCCGACTTGTATATGAAATCCATGTGCCGGCGCAGCGACTGGCTTTCCTTGAATGCGGTCACATACTCGTCGATAAGTGCGACCTCGTCGGGAAGCAGCGCATAAGGATCGTCACGCGAAACTGTGTCCCACTGGTGATGGTTCAGCGGGAACACGCCCTCGTCGAGCCGCACCGTGTAGTCGTCAAAGTTAATGCGCTCAAGCATGAGCCTTCCGTCCATCCCGTAGCCGGGGTGACGCTTTATAATGCGTCCCTCAAGCTTAAAGCTCAGTATATTCAGCGCACGCTGCATCGTTTCCTTGTCGCTGCTGCCGTAGTACTTCTCGCTGTACGCCATGAGCGGACGCAGCGATATGCCGTAGCGCCTGCCGATCATGTTTATGTTGTCGTAGGAAAGTGAAATGCGCAGCACCGTGAACACGCAGGCGGCGCTGCCGGCGGCGGCGCCCAGCCACAGTATGTCGTGGTTGCCCCACTGGATGTCGATGTTCGGATGCTCCATGAGCGCATCGAGCAGTCTCGCAGGTTCGGGGCCTCTGTCGAAAATATCGCCGACGATGTGCAGTCTGTCAACGGCAAGGCGCTTAATCAGCTCCGTCATGGCGACGATAAGCTCGTCTGACGCCTCGGTCTCGATTATGCCCTCAAGCAGGGCGTTGCGGTAGCGCTCCTGATTGCCGTACTCGTCCTTCTGCATATGCAGCAGCTCGTCGAGAACAAAGCTCCACTTTTCGGGCATCTGCTTTCTGACGTAGCCCCTCGTGTACTTGCTCGACAGCATCTCGCAAAGCATTCTCAGCCGTATGATGACGCTGCGCAGCTTCTCGTTGTCAAGCTCGCCACGTTCCCTGAGCAGGGAAAGCTCCTGCCTCGGATAGTATATGAGCGAGCAGAGACTTCTGCACTCCGCTTCGCCGATCTCGTCTTCAAACAGCTTGCGCACCTTTTCGAGTATAACGCCGGAGCAGTTGTTGAGTATATGCGTGACCGCACCGTACTCCCCGTGCAGGTCGCTGATGAAATGCTCCGTCCCCATCGGGAGCGCAAGTATCGCCCTGAGATTTATGATCTCAGAGCAGGCAGCCGCCTCGTCCGGGTACTTTTCCGAAAGAAGCTCAAGATATTCTCTGTCGTAATTTCCCATAGCTCGCCTCCGAGTTTTTTCTTTATCATACCATCATTTCGGCGGCTTTACAATAAAAATGCGCTGAAAAAAGCGCTGCAAAAGCAGCGCTTTTTATTCACATATTGAGGGTATATATACCGTAGTTTAAATATGCCGCAAACGCCGTCCACAAAACGTAGGGCAGCAAAAACACGCCCGCCCTTTTGTCGATACGCCAAAAGCTCAGCGTCGTTCCGAGGACGAAAAGCAGCATAATAAGCAGCCAAATAAACGCAAAGAGGAACTTCTCGCCGTTGAAGAATATTATCGGCCAGAAGAAATTGAACACGAGCTGCACGGAATACAGCAGCAGCGCTCTGCACCTTTGAGTCTTGGGCTTGTGCGACACGGCGACTAAATACGCCGCAGCGCCCATCAGCACATACAGTATCGTCCATGCGACCGGGAACAGCCACCGAGGGGGAGCAAGCGGCGGCTTTTTCAGATAGTCGAACATTATCATGTTGTCCTTCGTCAAAAGCGCAGCCAAGCCTCCGATAACGAGGGGTATCGCTATGCTGCAAAGCAGGGATCTCCACTTGATTTTCATATTCATCACCGATTTAAGGATATGAAACAAGCAGGCGTTTTATTCTTTCTTCAAGGCTTTATGACCCATGAGTTCGGCAAAAAGCGCTCCTCCGATGACCAATGCGGCTCCGAATATCTGTGCGGCGCTCATTCTCTCGCCGAGCAGAATTGCGGAAAACAGCAGCGCCGAAAGCGGCTCAATGTAGCCGCACACGGACACGCTCTGTATCGGCAGATCGCCGACAGAGGAAAAGTACAGCCAGCAGGCAAGGCCCGTGTTTACAAGTCCCAGCACCAGCACCCACAGCCATTCAGTCCCTCCGATCGGGAAGCTGTAGCTTTCGCTCACGGCGACGTATATCGCAACCGCAAGCAGGGCGCCGCAGAGCTGCAAAGCAGTCTTTTGAATCCCCTCCAGCGAGCGTGATTTCTTGTTTAAGATGAGCATTGCGGCATACGTCACGGCGGAGCCGAAGCTTATGATGACGCCCCTTGCGTTGCCGCCCTCGGAAAACGCACCGCCGTTTATCAGCGCTATTCCGCACAGGACCGCCGCAAAGCCGATGAGCTTCACCGCCGTAAATCTCTCCTTGAACAGCAGCGGCGACAGCGCCATTACGATGACGGGACCGCAGCAGTAAATCAGCGACGCAATGCCGACGCCGACCGTTTTGTAGCCCTCGAACAGAAGTATCCAGCTTATGCCCATGCAAACTCCGGAGCCTAAAACGAGCAGAACGTCCCTTTTGTTTTCGGCAAGGTTCAGCTTGCGCTTTGCGGCAAGCAGCAAAACGAACAGAAATGCTGCTCCGAGAGTCGTTCTCAGCAGCACGGTCTTTGAGCTTGACAGGCTTATGTTGCTCGCAACTATCCCGTTTAATCCGAAGATGAGCAGCGACGCTATATATTTAATGTATGCAGTTCTCATTTCCCGCACCTCAAAACAAACTGACCTCAATATAGCACAAAATTTCAGCCCCAAAAGCGAATATTTCTCATGCGAGCTATGACAATTTCAGATATATGAACATCGGTCAAAGCGTTTTTTCGGAATCTTTACTTTCGATATTGAAAAGTCTATACGCATAGTATAAAATGGATGTGCCAAATAATTTTTGACAGGAGGATCATATGACCAGAACAAAGCCCGGAAAGCTCTTAGCGGCTCTCCTCGCAATCCTGATGCTCGTCTCGCTGACGGTTCCCGCACTTGCCGAAACCGCTCCGAACGAAGCAGAACCCGAAACGCTGAAAATTGCCGTACTCAGCGACGTCCACTATATGTCACCGACGATGATAGCGGACACCGAAGACTTCACCACCGCACTCAACAGCGACCGTAAGCTGCTGACCGAAAGCGCCGGCATCAGCGACTATATGCTCGACCTTGTCCGCAAGGATAAGCCCGACATTCTCCTCATCTCCGGCGACCTTTCAAAGGACGGCGAGCAGGAGTGCCACGAGGCGCTTGCCAATAACCTCAAGCAGCTTCAGAAGGACGTCCCCGGACTGAAGATCTATCTCGTAAACGGCAACCACGACGTCCGCAATCAGAACGGCAAAAACTTCAACACCGCAGACGGCAAGGCGGTCCCCGCAACGAGGACCGAGCCGCAGGACTTCAGACGCATTTATGACTTCGTGTACTCCGACGAGACCGTCGTCGCCGAGTTCACCCCGGCGGAGGGCAAGGAATCCGGTCAGCTCTCCTATGTCGCACGCCCCTGCGACGGCATCACGCTCGTCGCTATCGACACCTGCTGCTACAGTGCCGACAACAACTCCAAGGAACTTCAGGAGCATGAGACGAGGGGCGAGGTAAGCCCTGAACTCCGTGCATGGGTCACCGCTCAGTGCAAGGAAGCAAAGCAGCGGGGCGACCTCGTTATAGGTCTTGCGCACCACGGTCTTGTTCCGCACTTCTCGATGGAGCCGACCCTCCTGTCCATGTACCTCATCGAGGACTATGAGGAGATCGCAGCCGAGTGGGCGGATGCCGGTATGCAGGTCGTTTTCACCGGACATATGCACGCAAACGACATCGCAATGATGACCACGAAGAGCGGCAACACGCTCTACGACATCGAGACCGGTTCGGGTCTCACCTACCCCTGCCCCATGCGCCGCATCGAGCTTGTCCGCATGGGCGGCACAACGTATCTTGACGTCAGCACCATGACCCACGCAGGTCCCATCAGCTACACCGACCCCCTGAGCGGCGAGACCAAGGTCATATCTGACCTCACCGAGTACGCAAGAGCGCAGGGATTTTCCGAGGATATGCTCTGTACCGTTGCGGGAAGCTTCCTCGGCAACTTCCTCAACAAGCTCAACATCGCCGATTCCAAGGTCATCGACTGGGTGAACGGACGCATAGTCGGCAACATTCAGGACATCGTCCGTGACGTTGTGAGCATTCCCATCACCGACGGCAAGGACCTGCTCGACGTTGTGAACTACATCTACCAGAGCCACCTCGGCGGCGAGGACAAGGGCGTCTATCCCGCATGGGTGCAGACGGGGCTTGACATGGTCGAGAACGGTCAGATCTTGGACGAGATCCTGAGCATCGTCAAGCGTCACGCCTTCGGCAGCCTCGGCGACGCCGTCAAGTTTGACAACATCTTTACGCAGCTTGCAAAGGATAAGCTCAGCCAGTTTATCCTCAAGGTCGCAGACTCCATGGGCAACGACACCAACTACCGTGACGACAACGAGACCGTGATACTTCTCACCGACTTCCCCTTCACCGACGTTGACCCCAACAGCTGGTACTTCCCCGACGTCGTGTACGTCACGGAAAAGGGCCTCTTTAACGGCACCTCCGAGACCACCTTCTCCCCCAACGGCAACATGACGAGAGCGCAGTTCGTCACCGTGCTTTACCGCATGGAGGGCTGCCCCGACGTCTCCGGCATGACGATGAATTTTGCCGACGTTCCCGCAGATCACTGGGCGCATGACGCCATCCTTTGGGGCTACAACGCCGGCGTTATCAAGGGCTTCACCGACACCCGCTTTGCTCCCGGCGACTTCGTCACCAGAGAGCAGTACGTCACCATGCTGTACCGCTACTGCGGTTCGCCCAACGCCGAAGGCAACCTCAACGTCTTCAGTGACGCCTCCGAGATAAGCGCCTTTGCGCAGGATGCGGTCATTTGGGGCTATGCAAACGGCATCGTCAAGGGCTATGCCGACGATCGCTTCTCGCCTTCCGAGAACACGAGCAGAGCGCAAATGGCAGTCATTCTCCATCGCTTCATGCTCACTCAGGACAAATAAACATTGCAAAGCTCCGCTGAAGTTTTAGGCGGAGCTTTTTTGTTTCTTGCTGCCGTACTTTGCAAAACGGCGGCAATGTGCTATGATACAAAAAAGGCGGTGGTGGAAAATGAACGACAAAGCGGCAAAGCGCTCCGGCGCTGCAATGATTTTGGTCATCGTGCTTTCGGTTCTGCTTTTGGGTGTTTCATTCATTCTCGGCAGAGGCGGAAGCTCATCCGTAAGCGACCTATATGCTGCCAATTTGCCCGTGCGTCTTGCGTATTTCACGCTAAGCGTGCTAATGGCAAGGTGGGTCATTGACGACATTTTCATTGCAAGCATACCCGGCAAATACGGCAAGGCGTTTAACAAGGCGGTAAAAATCAAAGCTCGCTATTCCTTTTGGCAGCGGCTGACTCAAAGCTACATTCGTGAGCATTTGCCGCAGGTTTACATAAAACCGTACCGTGGCTATATGCGCTTTAAACGCTGCGTCATTGTATACTATTTGCTGGCGTTTGCGCTGCTGATCGTCGCCGCTTTCCTCTGCGACGGGAAAACCGTCTCCGTGATGTGGAAGGTTGTGACCGCTATCGACGTCGCAATATCGCTGTTTCTCCTCTCCCGATTCGACATTAACAGATGCACTAAATTTACCCGCAGCAAATAAGCTCCGGTCGGATATGCGAAAGCCCGTCGGCATCAAATGCCGACGGGCTTTATTTCTATCTTATTAGCTTGTCTTAAAAAGAATTACTTCTTTGCAAGACCCTTCTGGCGAGCATACTCTGCTGCACCGAGTGCGCC
>CAVDMS010000024.1:0-21481 GCA_963610045.1 Bacteroidaceae bacterium | reverse complement strand
GAGTTATGTGAAAATTTGTTTCACATAACTCAGGCGTTTTTGATGGCTATAATCCGACTTGAGGAGGGACCTTGTCCCCCTCACACTCCCCCTGCTGCGCATTAGATTTTGCGTCGTTGTATCGGATTTATCCCAGTTCTTTGACAGATCGAAAACCGTGGAAAGCTTTGCTCTCCACGGTTTTTCCTTATTTACGGTATGAATCTTATCGCCATGCTCTCCTTTGTCTTGCGCACAAAGCACAGCTCCGGCGCCGGTGCAGCGGTGCTTTGCACGGGGGCTGCGTCGCCTGCGGGGTCCGACACACGGCTCCAGACCTCCGCAAATTTCTCGTTGTCGAATACGGTGTCAGTCAAATCAATCACCCGCCGCATTATATGCTTTTTCTTGCAATGCGGTGAGAAATATGCGATAATCCCAAGAGAGGTGAATGCAATGCCCAGATTCTTTATGCTCGGAACGAACCTGTCCGGCGGCAGAGCCATGATATACGGCAGGGACGCCGAACACATCCGTGTACTCAGACTGCGCCCCGGCGAAAGCCTGACCGTGTGCGACGGCATGGGGACGGACTATAGGTGCCGTCTCGTGCGCTCGGACAGGGACGAGGCGGAGGCGGAGGTCATCGAGGTGGTGCCGTGCAAGGCGGAGCCGAGAGTGAAAACGAAGGTGATCTGCGGTCTGCCCAAGGGCGACAAGACGGATTTTATCATACAAAAGGCGGTCGAGGCGGGAGCCTGCGAGATCATGTTCACCGTCAGCGAACGGTGCATAGCTAAGCCTGAGCAGGCGGAGAAAAAGCTTGAGCGCTGGAACCGTATCTCCGAGGAGGCGGCAAAGCAGTCGGGGCGTGGGATCATCCCGCAGGTGAGCCTGCTTCATAGCTTTGCCGATGCGCTCGACGCTGCGAAAAAGTGCGAGCTTGCGCTTTTCATGTACGAGACGGGCGAGAGGGAGAGCCTCTCCGGCGCTCTCTCGGAGGCGAAAAGCGTCACGACGGCGGCGATCATAACCGGTCCCGAAGGCGGCTTTGAAAAGTACGAGGTCGAGCTTGCAAGGGCGTGCGGTATGCATATCTGCACGATGGGCAACCGTATCCTGCGCTGCGAAACGGCGCCGATCGTCGCTCTATCAGCACTGATGTTCGCAAGCGGCGATCTTGAGTAAAACAAAAACCGTGTCTCCTAAAGAGACACGGTTTTTCGTTTTGAGTCGATCACCACTCGGTCTTGCCGCCGAGACGCTTGCACTCGGTGATGACGTTGTGGGTGTCGAGCATTTTGAGCGCCTTTAAGAGGCTGCCCTTGAGCTTTATCTTGCCGGAGGTCAGAGCCTTGACGGTATTAAGCTCGCCCGTCATGGTCTGAACGAAAGGCTCGTAGTCGCAGTCGGAGGTGTAGTCCGCTGCGGGAGCGTTTTCCCTGCCTTCGCCTCTCTTGATGTCGGTCAGCACACCGTCCTTGAGTATGTACAGATACCACACGGTGCCGCCGCCGCACTGAGGCACGGCGTTGTAGCATTCGCAGAGCGAAAGCGTGAGCTTTGAGGGGGTCTTGCCGGGGGAGAAGGTGTCCTTCACGAGAGCCTCATACTCTTTTCCCCATTCTTCGGTCAGAAATTTCATAGTGCGCTCCTTACCATTTATTTTCGACTTTCTCGGCAAAGCCGGGGAAGTCCTTAACCTCGATGACCGTACCGTCGTCAAGCACCGCCTTGCCGGTGAACATACCGAACACCTGATGCTGATCGCTCTTTATGAGCTTCACGTCGGTGCAGGATGCACGGTCCAAAACGGGACGGAAGTCCATTTCGAATCTGCCGTCGTCGGAGGTGAAGGTCCACGGGGAGAGGAAGTCCTTCTCGTCGCCGGGGATATTGAACTTCACCTGACTGAGCTTGTGCGCCTTGCCGTTATAAAACAGCATGTTTTCGCTCGCGGCGGAGGTGTCGCCGAAGCCGTAGCCGATGTTCCAGCCGAAGGGAACGCCGTCCACTGCGCCCGACGCCGAACCCCAGTACCATGTGTTGTGGTAGGTCCAAACGCCCCTGCCCCAGTCGAGAACGGCAAAGCTGTCGTCGGGGTCGAAAACGTAGGTCCTGCCGTCGTACACGACCTCGCCCTTTGCTCTCATGCAGTTTATTTTCTGGTTGTAGTAGAAATGCTTTTCCTTTGGAAACGGAGTGCATATGACCATGCTCTCCTCCGGCTCGTCGAAAAGCTCCACCTTTGCGTACAGGGAGCCGGCAGGTCCGAACTTCTTCATCTGAGCAATGAGGGTGCGCTTGCCGCTGCCGTCGTTTTTGAAGCAGAGGTCATAGTCCTTGCCGCCGCTGTGAACGTCGCCCGACGCACTGGTCTCCGGCAGGTTCTTTTTGCCCTTCGGCATGAAGCTCATGGGACTTGTGGTGATCTCCCAGCCCTCCTCGAAGTCAAGCAGACTGATGGAGTCAAGCCCCATATAGCTGTTGTCTGCGACGGTGAGTGCAAGGGCGAATCTTCCGTTGTTCACAAGGTAGTAGTCCCACTCCTTGATACGAAGACTACCCGCCTTTATTGCACTTCTTTCGTAGACGGGCAGAAGCTTTTTGGCATAGCCCGGCTCGGTTAGGTCGCCGTTTGCGTTAAGAAGGGGTATTGCGCTTTTGATCTCGTGCTGCTCGGTCATTTCGCATCTCTCCTTTTCATGGTTCTTATATCCCGTCCCGCAAAGGGCAGCTTCGTAAACTCGCCCTCTATGCGGGAGCATATCTGATCTCCGTAGCGCCGACGCAGCTCGGCGTCGCCGCAGTTGGTGCTGATGACGGTCTTCTTGCCGTTTACGAGCCTCGTGTTTATGAGCGTGTACAGTGCGCTTACCGCCATCGGGGTCGCCATCTCGGTGCCGAGGTCGTCGAGTATCATAAGGTCGCAGTCGAGCATACGCTGCGTCTTTTCCGACGCCGACGCTGCGGTCTCGACGTCCCGTGCAAACTTGCGAAGCTCGAATGCGTCGAGTGCGGAGGAGGCGGTGTCGTAGCAGACGGAAAAGCCCTTCTCGGCAACGGTCCTCGCTATGCAGGCGGAAAGGTAGGTCTTGCCCAAGCCCGTGCCGCCCTGAAACAGCAGGTTCATTGAGTTTTTGCCGAAGTTTGCGGCATACTCCCGACAGGTGCCGAACACTATCTCCATGCTTTCGGCGTATTCCCCGTAAAGCGAAAGATCGAAGCGCTCAAAGCTCTCGTCGCCGTTTTTGAGCAGCACGCCGAGCTCCGAGGTGATCTCACGGTTATAAAGTCTTTTAAGGCAGGCGCACATCCTGCCGCTTACATAGCCCGTGTCCCGGCAGTCGGGGCAGGAGTAAATTTCGTCGAGGTAGTCCTCGGGGTAGCCGTTTTGAATGAGCAGCTCACGCTTGCGGCGCTGGAGCGCAAGGCTCTCCGCCTCAAGCCGCTTTACGGCGTCTGCGGGGGGAGCGTCCTTTTTAAGCGCAAGCCCCACAAGCTCCGCCATCTGACTGCGAAGCCTTACGTCTATCGACTCAAGCTCCGGGATGCGGCGGTATAAGCTCCGTGTGCGTGCGCCGTGTTCTGCGGCGTTTGCGTTTCGTATGCGCTCAAGCTCGTCTCTGGCATCCGCCAGCAGTTTTCCGTCAAGTGCCATGTTTCACCTCAGGTGTTCTTAACCTTTTCGTATATGGATCTGAGCCGTGCAAGCTCCGCCTGCGATGCGGGAGCGTTCGGCTCCGTGTTCTTTGCGGGGGTCGGCGTCCGGCGGTCCTTCTCCTCGATCTCCTGCACCGTATGTATGCCCTTCTGGTGCCACGAGGACACGATCTTGTTCATGTAGTTCCACTTCAGAGAGCCTGTATTCGTGACCGTCCTGTCATAGGCAACGGAGAGGGCATCGACCGAAAAGCCCATGTCGAGCCACGAAAAAACGTACTTCCTCTCGGTGGGCGTAAGCTCACGCCCACGGATGCCGAGAGCGGCCTTTATCTCCTCCGCACGGGAGCGGCGAGAGCGGCTTTCCTCGATAAACTCCTCCGCCTGCTCAAGCGTCAGTATCTCGTTGTTTGCCCAAGAGTACGCCTCCTTCTCGATGCTGCGCATCGAGGGGAGCCTGCCCGGACCGTACTTCTGCCGGTAAAGCTCCGTGCAGTAGTTGAGCAGGACGAATATGACCTCCGTGGGCAGAGCGAGGTAGTCGTAGATGCCGAACAGTATCTTCATGTCGGGGCTTGAAAGCGACCTGCCGAGAACACGCTCCGCCTCCTGAAGCACCGCCTTAAAAGACCCGTCCTCCGACGAGCGGCGAAGCACGTCGTTTACCGTGTACTGCGGAAGCTCCTCGGCGGGCGTCGGGGGCGTCTCTTTGCGGTCGGGAGTGATGGGGTAAAGCCCCATGCGGCAGAGCTTTTCATAGGCTCTGTCCATCTCACCGAGGGTGCGGCAAAGCTCCTCGGCGGCACGGTCGCCGTTATAGACACCGCTTCGGCAGAGCCACAGCCAAAGCAGAGCCGTGTCTCCGTCGTGAGCGGCTATAAGCTTATCCCTTGCCGCAGGGTCCGGGAAATTGCGCACCTTTGCTACCTCTTTCATAAAATGTTTACACGCTTTAGCGTCGGTTTTACATTATAACATTAAATTTGACTTGTAGCAATAGCCTCTTATGTGTTATAATCCTTTTTATAATGATGAGGTATGAGGTGGAGTATGCTCGAACTGCTTTCTCCCGCCGGTTCGCCGGAGGCGGTCATCGCCGCCGTGCAGAACGGTGCGGACGCAATATATTTGGGTCTCGGTGACTTTAACGCCCGCAGGGGCGCCAAAAACTTCAGCGCCGAGGAATTTGAAAAGGCCGTGCGCTACTGCCGTATCAGGGGCTGCAAGGTCTATGTCACCATGAACACCCTCGTTAACGACCGTGAGATGGCGGGTGCGCTCGATCTTGCCCGCTTTGCGTCCGACGTGGGCGCTTCGGCGATACTCGTTCAGGACCTCGGACTGCTGTCCGTCCTGAAAAGGGCCGTGCCGGACATTCCGCTCCACGCAAGCACGCAGATGAGCATACACAGCCTTGACGGTGTTAAGGCTGCGGCTGCGATGGGGCTTGAGCGTGCCGTGCTTGCACGGGAGCTGAGCCTTGACCAGATCCGCTATATAAGCCGCAACTCGCCCATCGAGACGGAGATCTTCGTCCACGGTGCGCTTTGCTTTTCGCACTCCGGACAGTGCTATATGTCGTCGCTTATAGGTCGCCGCAGCGGCAACCGCGGTATGTGCGCACAGCCATGCCGCATGGAGTACAGCCTCGGCAGCCGCATGGAGGACAGCCATCCCCTGTCGCTTAAAGACAACTGCCTTATCGACAGGATGCAGGAGATCGAGGAGGCGGGCGTTGCCTGCGTCAAGATCGAGGGTCGCATGAAGCGTCCCGAATACACCGCCGTGGTCACGAAAATATATGCGGACGTTATCCGCGAAAAGCGCAAGCCGACCTTGGAGGAGTATGATACGCTTGCGACCGCCTTTTCCAGAGACGGCTTTACGCAGGGCTATTTTGACGGCGACCGCCGCGATATGTTCGGCGTGCGGCCGGATCAGCCGCCCCCCGAAGCGGAGAAGCTTTTTGCCGAGGCAAGGCGGAACTATATCGATTCCGAGATAGGCAGAGTTCCGATCAGGATATACACCGACATAAAGCCGAGGGAAGCGATCAAGGGCGCCGTGTATGATAACGACGGCAGTCATATCGTCGTCGCCGGAGCCGAGCCGGAGGGCGCGGTGAGGCAGTCGTTAAGCTCTGAGCTTGTGGACCGTCAGATGAGAAAGACGGGAGGTACCCCGTTTATCTGCACCGAGGTCGAAAGCCGTGTGAAGCCGGGGCTGTTTCTGGCTGCATCGTCGCTAAACGATCTGCGGCGCAAGCTTCTGACGGAGCTTGTGGAAAAGCGTGCCTCCGCGCCGCAGAGGCGCTCTCTGCCCATGCCGGAGATGCCCAAGGGCATTGCGCCCATAGCCGATCCCGTCACGATATATCACGTTCTTAAAGCGGAGCAGCTTTCGCAGGAGCTTGCGGAGCTTCGCCCGCAATACCTGTATATGCCGGTAAAGGAAATGGCGGAGAACTTCCATGCGGTGCAGCCCTTTGTCGAAAACGGCTGCAGACCCGTTGCCGTGCTGCCGAGAGTTATCACCGACGACGAGCGGGGCGACGTTGCGGATATGCTCCGTGAGCTTTACGACATGGGCGTGCGTGAGGCGCTTGTCGGCAACATCGGCCATGTCACGATGGCGGCAAAGCTCGGCTATAAGCTCAGAGGCGATTTCGGCATGAATATGTTCAATTCCTACGGGCTTGAGCTGCTGCAAAAGTTGGGCTTTTTGTCCGCTACCGCATCGTTTGAGCTGCGCCTTGCGCAGGTGCGGGATATGCAGAAGTGCATAGACACCGAGCTTATAGTTTACGGCAGGCTGCCGCTCATGGTCTCCGACCAGTGCATCGTGAGCCACGCCTACGAAAAGTGCTGCTGCGGCAACAACATCATGCTGTCCGACAGAAAGGGCTCGCTTTTCCCCGTGCTGCGTGAGTATGACCACCGCAACGCCATATACAACGCTCACAAGCTGTTCATGGCGGACAAGGCGGAGGACATATACTCGGCGGGACTTTGGGGGCAGCGTCTGCTCTTTACCACCGAAAGCGCAAGAGAGGCCGTCGAGATCGCAAAATGCTACAAGGGCGAGGGCAATTACAGACCCAATGTGCTTACAAGAGGATTATATTACAGAGGCGTTGATTAAAATGAAGATCGTACTTGCATCCGGCTCACCGAGAAGGAGAGAGCTTCTCTCGATGCTCGGAGCCGAATTTGAAGTCATACCCGCAAAAGGCGAGGAAAAAACCGAAGCGGGACTCACTCCCGCCGAGACCGTGGTCTCGCTCGCAAAGGCGAAGGCGGAGGAGGTCGCGGCCTCCTGCGGCGATGCGTTGGTCATTGCGGCGGACACGGTCGTGAGCATAGACGGGGACATACTCGGAAAGCCCGCATCACATGAGGAAGCGGCAGAAATGCTGCGCCGGCTCTCCGGCAGGACGCACGAGGTGTACACCGGACTGTGCATAAAGTGCGGCGGCAAAACGCTCTGCGGCTTTGAGGAAACAATGGTGCGCTTTAAGGCGCTTGAGCCTTCCGAGATCGAAAGCTACGCTAAAACCGACGAGCCTATGGACAAGGCGGGCGCCTACGGCATACAGGGCAAGGCCGCCGTGTTCGTCGAGGGCATAAACGGAGATTTCTACAACGTCATGGGTCTGCCGCTTTGCAGACTTGACGGAATGTTAAAGCAAATGGGAGTCAGGCTGATATGAAGCAATATCTCAAAAAGAACGGACTGAAGCTCGGCATAATCGTGCTTGTCGTTGCGCTTATCGCCGGCGTCGGCACCTACTTTCTCAAGGGCAACGCCGGACTTATCCAAAACATAAGCGGCGCCGTCAAGACCCCGGTGCAGCGTATCGTAAGCTCGCTGAGCGGTTGGCTTGAGGGTGTTTACGGCTACGTTTACGAGTACGACGAGCTGAAGGCGGAAAACGAGAGACTGCGCTCCGATCTCACGAAGGCTCAAAAGGAAGCGAGAGACGGCTACGAGGCGGTCGAGGAAAACGAGAGACTGCGTACCCTGCTCGGCTTTGCGAAAAAGCACAGCGATATGACGCTTGAGTCGGCAAAGATCGTGTCGTGGACCTCGTCGAACTGGGCGCACTCCTTTACCATAAGCAAAGGCTCTAATGCCGGCATCGAGGTCGGCGACTGCGTCATCACCGAGTACGGCGTTCTGGTCGGACAGGTGACGGAGCTTGGCAGCAACTGGGCGGTCGTCAGCACCGTCATTGATATTAACACCGACATCGGCGCTTTCGTGTCGAATAACGGAAGCTCCGGACTTGTCGTCGGCGACTTTGCGCTCATGCAGGACGGCTACGCAAAGCTCACCTACCTTGCCGACGGCGCTCAGATATTCGCAGGAGACGAGGTCGTCACCTCCGGCTCCGGCGGCGCTTTCCCGCAGGGACTCGTCATCGGCACCGTTGAGGAGGTGCAGGCGGAGGCGGGCGGTCAGATCGAGTACGGACTGGTGCGTCCGGGCTGCGACCTTGCTTCCCTTGTTCAGGTATTTATAGTAAAAGATTTTGAAGTGGTGGAATAATTGTTTAACAGGCTTATCGAATGGAAAAAGCTGCGTGGCGTTTTGACCTTTGCGGTGTATATGATACTCGCCATGTTCATACAGAGCCTGCTGTTTTCCCGTGTCAGCATATTCGGCTACAGAGGCTTCATACTGCCTGCCGCTGCGGTCGCTGCGGGAATATACAGCGACGGCGTTAAGGGTGCGGTGTTCGGACTTATACTCGGACTTTTTGCGGATATGAGCTTTTCCGAGAGCGTTATAACCTTTACGGTGCTGTTTCCGATCATCGGCTTTGCGGCGGGCGTCGCCTCCATGTTCTATATAAATAAGAGCTTCTTTGCCTTTATCACCTTTTCCGCAGCGGCGATCCTTCTGACTGCCCTGGTGCAGATGCTGCTTGCGGTGCTTATCAGCGGCGCGGAGCTTTTTCCGGCTCTTACTACCGCACTGGCGCAGACTGCGGTGTCCCTTATTCCGGCTGCGCTTTTGTACCTTCCCTTCAGACACAAATAAGAGGATTTTCGCATGAACATTATCAAAAAAGACAGAATAGCGGTTCTTGCCGCCATGCTTGCGGTGCTGCTCGTTGTGTACCTCATTGCGCTGTACAAGCTCCAGATAATCGAGGGCGAGGCGTATTATGAGGAGAGCCGCAACTTCAGCACGACGACGAGTACCGTCATCGGCGCAAGGGGCAATATCCTCGACCGCTACGGCAGAGTGCTTGTGACAAACAAGGCCTGCTACAATCTGGTCATCAACACAAACGAGCTGTTTCCGTCGGACAGCAGCGTCGATTCAAACAAGGTCATACTTGAGCTTATAAATATGGTGCGTGAGTACGGTGACGATTTTGTGGACGATCTGCCCATCACCGCACAGCCGCCCTTTGAATATACGGAGATGACCCCCGTCGATAAGGCGAGGCTCGACAAGTATAAGGAAAACCGACAGCTCGATGCAAACGCCAGCGCCGTCGAGGTGCTGTCCGATATGCGCACGAGGTACGAGGTCGATTCAAACTACACCGCAGAGGAGGCGAGGGCGATAATCGCCGTGCGCTATGCGGTGAACGTCCGCTACCTCATAAATACCTCGGATTACATCTTCGTCGAGGACGCCGACATGGAGCTTATCTCAAGGATCCTCGAAAACAACATCACGGGCGTGAGCGTCAAGGAATCGTATGTGCGTGAGTACAACACGGAGTACGCCGCTCACATCCTCGGCTACGTCAACTGGATAAGCGATTCGCAGTACGAAAAGTACGTCACGAACATGGGCTACGCCGCCGACACAAAGGTCGGTCAGGACGGCGCGGAGCTTGCGTTCGAGAAGTATCTGCACGGCACGAACGGTGTTGTTAAGACCACCTCCGCTCCCGACGGTACGGTCATCAGCGTTGAATATGTAGAGGAGCCGGAGCCGGGCAACAACATCTATCTGACTATAGACGGGCAGCTTCAGGAGATCTCCGAAAGAGCGCTGCAAAACGGCGTTCCGCAAATACAGGCAAAGCTCGACGATAAAAAGGAGAAGGAGATCGCCGCCGGCACCTATACGGAAAAGCTCGATCAGATAACGGGCGCAGCCGTAGTGGTCGTGGACGTCAATACGGGTGAGCCGCTTGCCATCGCAAGCTGGCCGAGCTACGATGCAAGCAAGCTTCTGGATAACTACGCCGAGCTTTTGGCGGACAAGTCAAATCCCCTGTATAACCGTGCGCTTCAGGGCACCTACGCTCCCGGCTCGACCTTCAAGCCCTGCACCTCGATCGCCGCACTGTCGGAGAAGATCATTAACACCGCAACCACGGTCGAGTGCAGAGGTCAGTACACCCGCTATGAGGCACAGGGCTACGCTCCCTGGTGTTGGTGGGAATACGGACACGGCTACGACAACATCGTCGAGGCGCTGCGCGACTCCTGCAACATCTTCTTCTACGAAACGGGTCACAACCTCGGCATCGACAAGATGCGCAAATATGCGGCGCTGCTCGGTCTCGGCGAGGCGACGGGTATTGAGCTTCCCGAAAGCAAGGGCAATATGTCAAACCCCGAAAACCACTTCGACCTCGTCGGAGAGGACTGGACGATAGGCGACACCATGCAGGCGGCTATCGGTCAGTCGGACAGCGTTTTCACTCCCTTGCAGCTTGCGGAATACTGTGCCGCCATTGCAAACGGCGGCGAGCGCCACTCCGCCTCCATACTCAAGAGCGTCAGGAGCTTCGACTACAGCGACAACGTGTACGAGCGTGAAAACGAGGTGCTGAGCAAGATCGACAGCGAGCAGTACAATTGGGACGCCATCCATGAGGGTATGTACCTTGTCGCAAACGACCCGAGCGGCTCCGGCTATGCGGCGTTTAGAGGCTACACCGCATCCACGGTCGCCTGTAAAACGGGTACTGCGCAGAAGGGCGAATCCGTGTCAAACGACGGTATCTTCATCTGCTATGCGCCTTACGAGAACCCGCAGATAGCCATTGCGGTCGTCGTCGAGCGAGGCGGAGCGGGCGCAAACTGCGCTCCCATAGCCCGTGAGATACTCGAGGCTTATTTCAGCATAAGGACTGCGACCGACGTCACCGAGACCGAAGGCTCGCTGCTGAAATAAATTTTGAAAAGCCGTTGAAAGACGGCGAAAAAATGTATATAATATACCATTATAACGGAGCGGAGGACGAGTATGAATATTGCACTCATGGCACATGACAGAAAAAAAGAGCTTATGGTACAGTTTTGCATAGCCTACTGCGGTATTCTTGCGGAGCATTCCGTGTGCGCAACGAACACCACGGGCAAGCTCGTGTCCGAGGCTACGGGACTTCCCGTGACGCTGTATCTTCACGCCGATCAGGGCGGCGCGCAGCAGATAGGCGCAAGGATCGCATATAACGAGATAGACCTTGTGCTGTTCTTCTGCGACCCCGCAAATCCCAACGGCTTTGACGATATTAACAGGATCGAGCGTCTGTGCGACCAGTATCAGATCCCCTTTGCAACGAACGCCGCCACGGCGGAGGTTTTGGTGCAGGGTCTGCGCCGGGGCGACCTCGACTGGCGCAACATCGTAAATCCCAAGCGGAGATGATTCCGCATTTAAAAGGTATATAAATGCTGCTGCTTACCTGCGGCAGCATTTGCAGTTAAATCTCTCCCTCAGTCAGCTTCGCTGACAGCTCCCTCGGAAGTGTAGAGCCATGATGCGGTGCATATCTCGCTGCGGAGAAAAGCTTTGCTGCTTTGTCGTCTTCAGGTGTGGAAAGAGAGAATTACCACACGGCTTAAAGCCTTCTTGCAGATGTAAAACGGTCTCCGTTCTCATGCCTCCCTCTGACGAGGGAGGTGTCAAAACCGTAAGGTTTTGACGGAGGGAGAGAAAACATGAAGCGACTGACGCAGCAGCTAAAAACAAACAAGGCATTTAGTTTTAACAACTTAAACAACAACACCGCAGCGCCGCTTTGACCCTCCGCCGCCGCACGGAGAAGGTAGCACGGCGCTGACAATACTGCGGCAGAATTGGAATGGATATGTCAAAAATCGAACCCCGTACACTGTCCGGCTTTATGGAGCTTTTGCCCGCTCCTCAGCTCAAAATGGAAAAAATGACGGAGACGCTCAGGCGCTGCTATTCGCTTTACGGCTTCACTCCGCTCGACACCCCGATAATCGAAGCCTCCGAGGTGCTGCTCGCAAAGGGCGGCGGCGAGACCGAAAAGCAGATCTACCGCTTTTCAAAGGGCGACAGCGACCTTGCGCTGCGCTTTGACCTCACCGTACCTCTGGCGAAATACGTTGCGCAGAATTACGGAAAGTTGAGCTTCCCCTTCCGCCGCTATCAGATCGGCAAGGTATACAGAGGCGAAAGGGCGCAGAGAGGCCGCTTCCGTGAGTTCTATCAGGCGGACATCGACGTCATAGGCGACGGCAAGCTCGACATCATAAACGAGGCGGAGATCCCCGCCATCATATACCGCTGCTTTACGGAGCTAGGGCTTAAACGCTTCAAAATTAAGGTGAATAACCGTAAGCTCCTAAACGGCTTTTTCTCCCTTGCCGGGATGAGCGAAAAGGCGCAGGATATCATGCACGCCATCGACAAGAAGGACAAGATCGGTGCAAACGAGGTTCGCCGCATACTCATGGACGAGCTGCATATGTTCAGCCACAAGGCGGACGACGTGATGGACTTCATGGCGATAAGCGGCACGGCGGCGGAGGTCATGCAGGGGCTTGAGCGCTACAAGGGCATGGACGAGACCTTTGACCTCGGCTTTGAGGAGCTTAAAAGCGTCGTGAAATACCTCGGCGACTTCGGCGTTCCAGAGGAGAATTTTGCGATCGACCTTTCCATCGCAAGGGGTCTCGACTATTACACGGGTACCGTTTACGAGACCGAGATGTGCGACCACCCGGAGATAGGCTCCGTCTGCTCCGGCGGCAGGTATGACGATCTTGCGGGCTACTACACCGACAAAAAGCTGCCCGGCGTCGGCATCTCCATCGGACTTACGAGGCTGTTCTATGTTCTTAACGAGCAGGGACTTCTGTCCGAGGAGACCGTGTCCTCCCCGGCGGACGCACTGGTCATCCCCATGACCGACGATCCCGGCCCCGGCATCGCTGCGGCGACCGCCCTGCGCAACGCCGGCATCCGCACGCAGATATACTGCGAGCAGAAGAAATTTAAGGCAAAGCTCGGCTATGCCGACAAGCTCTCGATACCTTACGCCGTGCTTATCGGCGAGGACGAGATAAACGAAAACGTCGTCGCTCTCAAGGATATGAGAAGCGGCACTCAGCAGAAGCTGAGCATTGAGAATGCTTCGGAGCTTATAAAGCGGGACATGGAGCAGCGCTCCAAGGCGCCCGTTATCAAGGAGGATAAATGACCATGACACAGATGCGCACACATAACTGCGGCGAGCTCAGGATCGAGAACGCCGGCGAAAAGGTGAAGCTCGTCGGCTGGATGGAGAACGTCCGTGAGGTCGGCAGCAACTTTGCCTTCGTCGTTCTGCGTGACTTCTATGGCACCACGCAGATCGTCATTGAAAACGAAGAGATGATGAAGATCGTAAAGGGCTTAAACAAGGAAAGCACCATCTCGGTCGAGGGAAGCGTCCGTGAGCGTGACAGCAAGAATCTCAAGCTGCCCACCGGCGAGATCGAGGTCGTCCCCGAAAAGATCGAGATACTCGGCCGCTGCCGCTACAACGAGCTGCCCTTTGAGATAAACCGCAGCCTTGAGGCGGACGAGACGGCACGTCTTAAATACCGCTACCTCGACCTGCGCAACCCCGCAGTCAAGAAGAACATAATCCTGCGCTGCAAGGTCGTCGCCGCTCTGCGCAAGGCGATGATGGAGCATGATTTCCTTGAGATCACGACCCCCATCCTCACCGCCTCCAGCCCCGAAGGTGCGAGAGACTACCTCGTCCCCGCAAGAAAGCACCCCGGCAAGTTCTACGCTCTGCCGCAGGCGCCCCAGCAGTTTAAGCAGTTACTCATGACCTCCGGCTTTGACCGCTATTTCCAGATAGCGCCCTGCTTCCGTGACGAGGACGCAAGAGGCGACCGCAGCCCCGGTGAGTTCTATCAGCTCGACATGGAGATGGCGTTTGCCACGCAGGAGGACGTTTTCGCCGTCATCGAGGACGTGCTGCCTCCGGTGTTCGCAAAGTACGGCACCTACAACGTCGCAAGCAGCGCACCCTTCCGCCGCATCGGTTTTGAGGAAGCGATGGAGAAGTACGGCACCGACAAGCCCGACCTCCGCATCGACCTTGAAGTGCGTGATATCAGCGACCTTTGCCGTGACACGGGCTTTGCCCCCTTCGACGAGGGCTGCGTCAAGGCGATAGTCGTTTCCGACTGCGACCTTACCCGTAAGCACATAGACAAGCTCTGCACCGCCGTCGAGGTTCAGGCGGGCTATAAGCCCTACTGGTTCAAGACCGACGAAAACGGTGAGCTTGCAGGCGGCGTCGCAAAGTTCCTTGCACCCAAGAAGGCGGAGCTTTACGAGAGACTCGGACTTAAACCCGGCTGCCTCGTCGGCGTCTGCGCAGGCAATAAGAATACCGCACGCAAGACTGCGGGCGTCATGCTCAAGGCGCTCGGCGCAGCGGTCCCCGGACACATGGACAAGGAGCGCTACGAGTTCTGCTGGATCGTCGATTTCCCGATGTACGAGATCGGTGAGGAGTCGGGCGAGCTTGAATTCTGCCACAACCCGTTCTCCATGCCCAACGGCGGACTTGACATTCTGCTCAAGGCGGAAAAGGGCGAGGTCGATCCTCTGAGCATCACCGCATTCCAGTACGACCTGGTCTGCAACGGCGTGGAGCTGTCCTCCGGCGCCGTGCGTAACCACGATCCCGAAATAATGATAAAGGCGTTCGAGATGGTACGTCTCGGCGAGGACGACGTCAAGGCGAAGTTCCCCGCAATGTACAACGCCTTCTGCTACGGCGCACCCCCTCATGCGGGCATCGCTCCGGGCGTTGACCGTATGGTCATGCTCCTGTCGGGCGCCGAGACGATAAGGGAGGTCATCCCCTTCCCCATGAACAAGAACGCTCAGGACATTATGATGGGCGCTCCCGGCACCGTGGAGCAGAAGCAGCTTGACGAGCTGCACATAACGGTCACCGCTTCTGCGGAGGAATAATCAAAAATAAGCTTATCGGGGTTCGCAGAAGCGGACCCCGTTGATTAACGAGGTCATTGCCATGCTTGCAAGAATCAGGTCATTCGGCGTAAAGGGAATAGGCGGCTACGAGGTCACGGTGGAGTGCTACGTCACAAACGGTCTGCCGTCGTTCGACGTCGTGGGACTGCCGGACGCCGCCGTCAAGGAGGCACGGGAGAGGGTCAGAGCGGCGGCGAAGTCGAACGGCTTTCACCTGCCCGCCTCCCGCATAACCGTGAACCTTGCCCCGGCGGACACCAAGAAGGCGGGTACAGTCTACGACCTGCCGATATTCTTGGGACTGCTGGCGGCGCAGGGCAGCATTTCGCAGCCCGGACCGGACAAGGCGTTTTTCGGCGAGCTGTCGCTCGGCGGGGAATTGCGCCCCGTGAGCGGTGCGCTGCCCATGGCGCTTGAGGCGGTGAGGTGCGGCGTAAAGGAGCTGTTCGTTCCCGCCGACAATGCAGACGAGGCAGCATACGCCGACGGCGTTTCCGTCTACCCGGTCGGAAACGTGGCGGAGCTTGTGGCGCATTTGCGGGGAGAGCGCAGCATCGCTCCCGCCGTTCCGGGCGAGCTTGAGCATATCGAACACACTTACCCCGACTTTGCCGACGTAAAGGGTCAGGACAACGTAAAGCGTGCGATGGAGATCGCCGCAGCGGGCGGTCACAACATACTGCTCGTCGGACCTCCCGGAGCGGGCAAAAGCATGATGAGCAAGCGCCTGCCGGGCATCCTCCCCGACATGACGAAGGAGGAGATGCTTGAGTGTACGGAGATCTACTCCGTCGCCGGGCTTACGGGAAAGCGCAACCCCATAATCTCGACACGGCAGTTCCGTTCGCCGCATCACACCGTTTCGGCGGCGGCGATGGCGGGCGGCGGCACAACGCCGAGACCCGGCGAGATAAGCCTTGCGCACAACTCGGTGCTGTTCTTAGACGAGCTGCCGGAGTTCCGCAAGGACGTGCTTGAGGTCCTGCGCCAGCCGCTTGAGGACGGGGAGGTCACCGTGTCCCGTGTTGCGGGCAGCGTTACATATCCCGCAAATTTCATGCTCGTGTGCGCAATGAACCCCTGCAAATGCGGTTGGTACGGACATTCACGCTGCAAGTGTACGCCGAACGAGGTTCGGGCGTACCACAACCGCATATCGGGCCCGCTGCTTGATCGCATCGACATAATCGTCGAGGCTCCGGCGCTTGAGTATGAGGAGCTTAAAAGCCGCACCCCATCGGAAAGCTCAGCCGAGATAAAAAAGCGGGTGAACGCCGCAAGAGGCGCTCAGCAGAAGCGCTTTGCCGGCACCGAGATACACAAAAACGCCGACATGGACACGAAGGCGTTAAACCGCTTCTGCGCACTTGACGCAGACTGCGAGGCGCTGATGCACCGTGCATTTGACAGCATGGGGCTTACCGCCAGAAGCTATGACAGGATACTGCGTGTCGCACGGACGATAGCCGACCTTGACGGTTCGGAGTGCATTAAAGCCGCCCACATCGCCGAGGCGATACAGTACCGCAGCTTCGACTTCCGTGAAAACGACGCATGACACAACGCTGAAAGGGAATGATAATATGAACGACGTTATACTGCTCAAGCTCGGAGAGATCGTTTTGAAGGGGCTCAACCGCCGCAGCTTCGAGCAGAAGCTGATGAACAATATACGCTACCGCCTTGAGCGCATAGGCAAATTCAAGGTGACGCTGATGCAGTCCACGGTCTATGTCGAGGCGCTCGACGAAGGTGCCGACATGGACGAGGCGTTCGAGGCACTGGGAAAGGTGTTCGGCATTGCGACGCTGAGCCGTGCCGCCGCCTGCGAAAAGGACGCTCAGAGCATCGCCGAGCTTTGCATATCCTACCTCCGGCGTGAGATGCTGTCCGCCGAGAGCTTTAAGGTCGAGGCAAAGCGTGCCGACAAGAGCTTCCCCATGACGAGCATACAGCTCAGCCAGTACGTCGGCAGCGCCCTGTCGGACGCATACCCCGACTGCCGTGTGGACGTACATTCCCCGGAGCTTACGGTACACGTCGAGGTGCGTGATATTGCCGCCTACGTCCACTCCGCACCGACGCAGGGTGCGGGCGGAATGCCCCTCGGCAGCAACGGCGTCGGCGTGACGCTGCTGTCCGGCGGCATCGACAGCCCGGTGTCCACCTATATGATCTCAAAGCGTGGCGTGCGCCTTATCCCGATACACTTTTTCTCCTTCCCCTACACCTCTCAGCAGGCGAAGGATAAGGT
Source organism: Bacteroidaceae bacterium (assembly GCA_963610045.1). GTDB lineage: Bacteria > Bacillota > Clostridia > Oscillospirales > Oscillospiraceae > F23-B02. The sequence goes on along the minus strand of CAVDMS010000024.1, from coordinate 4,353 downwards.
CATCGAGCTTGCACGGGAGCTTTGCGACTACTGCGGCAGAATGACGCTTGAGGTCGTCCCCTTCACCCATATTCAGGAGGAGATACGGGACAAATGCCCCGAAGAATATTTCACGCTCATAATGCGCCGCTTCATGATGCGCATTGCGGACAGGATCGCAGCGTCAAACGGCGCAAAGGCGATAGTCACGGGCGAGAACCTCGGTCAGGTCGCAAGCCAGACGATGGAGGCGATGGCGGTCACGAGAGCCGTGACGCAGCTTCCCATACTCCAACCGCTCATCGGCATGGACAAGGAGGAGATCGTGCGCATGGCGAGGAAGATCGGCACCTTCGAGACCTCAATACTTCCGTATGAGGACTGCTGCACCGTGTTCACCCCCCGTCACCCCAAGACTAAGCCGCACATCGAGGACGTGGAGCAGCTTGAAGCCGCTCTCGACGTTGAAGCCCTCGTTGCCGAGGCATTAAGCGGCATTGAAAGGATCCGTATAGGCTATGGAGAATAAAGCTTTAAACGCCGAGATCATTTCCGTCGGCACCGAGCTTCTGCTCGGTCACACCACCAACACCGACGCAAGGGACATTTCGCTCATGCTGTCGGAGATAGGCATAAACGTAAAATACCACACCGTCGTGGGCGACAATCCGCAGAGGCTCAGTGACTGCATCGAGATCGCAAAAAGGCGTGCCGACATAATCATATCCACCGGCGGACTGGGCCCGACCTGCGACGATCTCACAAAAATGATCCTTGCGCAGAGCTTCGGGCTTGAGCTTGAGATGAACGAAGACGAGCGGGCGTGCCTGTACGATTACCTCACGAACAAGGGCTACTCCAAGACCATGACGGAGAACAATCTTCAGCAGGCGATGCTGCCGAAGGGCTGCACCGTGTTCCACAACGACTGGGGTACCGCACCGGGCTGCGCCTTTGAGAAGGACGGGAAGATCGTCATCATGATCCCCGGACCGCCCAAGGAGTGCAATGCAATGTTTAGTAGCTGCGCCGTGCCGTATCTGCGCTCGCTGTCGGACGAGACCATCGTTTCGCACGCCATCCACGTTTTCGGCATGAGCGAGAGTGCGCTCGACCAGTTGTTCCGCGAGGAAATGAACGCCATGACGAACCCCACCATGGCGCCCTACGCAAAGGAGAGCGACTGCCTGTTGCAGATAACCGCAAAGGCGAAGGATGCCGAGACCGCCGAGGAGATGATGAAGCCCGTCATCGAGCATTGCCTCAATGTGCTGGGCGACATTGTTTTCGGCATCGACATCGACAGCGTTGAGGAGGGGGTATTTAAGCTCCTCTGTGAGAAGAAGCTCACCTTTGCCGCAGCGGAAAGCTGCACCGGAGGCGACCTTGCCCGCCGATTTACCGACATTCCCGGCGCAAGCGAGTTCTTCCTCGGCGGCGCCGTGACCTACACCAACGGCGCAAAGTCGGCGGTTCTGGGCATTGACCCGAAGCTCATCGAGGAAAAGGGCGCAGTGAGCTATGAGGTGGCAAAGGAGATGGCGGAGCGCATAAGGCTAAAGCTTGGCGCTGACCTCGGCATCGGGGTCACGGGACTTGCGGGTCCCGACGGCGACGGCGTGCATGAGGTCGGAACGGTGTTCGTTTCGCTCGCAACGCCGAGGGAGACCTTCGTGCGTGAGCTGCACGTCGGCAACCGCCGCACACGCAGCTACATTCGCCGTGTCTCCGGCAACTACATCTTCGACATGATGCGGAGATATATGCTCGGTCTGCCGGTCATAAACTGACGGACCTCGACCTTCTTTCTTTGCTGCTATGAGCGCCGCAGACTCTGTGAAAAATCTCTCCCTCAGTCAGCTACGCTGACAGCTCCCTCGTCAGAGGGAGCCATGAGACGGTGCGTGTCTCGTTGCGGGCGCAAAGAACAGACTGCGGTGCTATTTTTAAAGGCAAATGAGCGTTATTGCGTATCTCAAAGCCTTCCTGCCAGTGCAAAACGACTGCCATTATCATGCCTCTACACTTCCGAGGGAGGTGTCAAAATCGTTAGATTTTGACGGAGGGAGAGAAAACGAAAAACACCCTGAGAATCTTAGATTCTCAGGGTGTTTTTGCGTATATTTACTTTTGCGTATCGTTGTCGAAAAACTCAAGCGTCGGCGCATTTTCGGTCTCGCCGCCGGGCGAGAGGACGCTCTCATTCTCGGCGGGAGCGCGCTCCTCCGGAGCGGGCGCAGTCGAAGCAGCTGTCTTCCTTTCCTCAAGCTTTTTCTTGTCCTCGGACGAAAGAGAGTTGGATATTATCATCCAGTTTTCCGCGAGCAGCATGACGCCGGAGGCAAACAGAATGATCTGAAGTCCGGCGGAGCGGCTGTCCGCCAGCATCATAAAGCAAAAGAGCGTGCCGAGCATGGAGAAGAACATCGAACGACGGGGCTTTGCTCTGTCGGCGGGGTAGCCCGCATTGAAGAAGAACGCAAAGATGCAGACGCAGACGCCGATGACCTCAATGGCGTACACCCATATTTCGGGCAGCGTCGAATAGCTCTTGTAGCTGTATATGAGCCATGCGCAGAACAGCAGTATGGGAAATGCCATGAACACGCAGACGAGACCGGGCGAAAAGCGGCGCTTCGAGCTTGTGCAGGTGGGGGCAAAGCAGAGTCCGGATGCAATGGCAAGAAGCCCGATAAGCACGAGCATGGGCTTGTCGTCCGTAGGTGAGATGCCGGCTAGCGTCACAATACCGCCGATCACCTCAAGAATGCCGATGACCCACACGACGGCGGGAAAGATGAGCGTTTTGCCGTGAAAAACCGAGCGCATATCCTCCGGCGGGGTGTAACCCTTTTTTTCGAGCCGCTTTATCAGCGACACGAAAAGCACGCAGGCCGCCAGAATATAAAGCGGGATGACATACGGCCACGCCGTAGGAACAATGAGATAGCTCACGCTGTCCTTTTCATACGAGAACATATTCTGAAGCCAGTGGAAAAACGCACCGAAGGAGCCGACTGCACAGACAAAGCAGCTTACGATGAGCGCATTTTTCAGAGGCGAGTCCTTATCTTTTTTCTTCTTTTGCATAATATCAATCCAATCGGAATACTAATTTTACAATAAAACATTTTATACTTATTTACTCTTATAGTCAAGATACGAAAGGTGATGCGCATGAAAAGAACGCTGTCTGCGGCGCTGCTGCTGAGTCTGCTTATCGTCGGTGCGCCGCTTGCCGCCGTCTACTCCGACGGGGGCGACGCTCCGAAAAAGGAGAAGGAGAAGATCAAAATTGAAAACACCGAGACGCAAAGCGATGCGGAGTTGAGCCTCCGCCTCCTTGTGGGGGAGGAGGTGTGGGAAATCACTTCCGACGAATACCTCGTCGGCGTCGTAGCGGCGGAGATGCCCGCCTCCTTCGAGGAGGAGGCGCTCAAGGCTCAGGCGGTTGCGGCAAGGACATACCTTAGGCGCTACATCGAGGAGGGTTCAAGGCACGAAGGTGCGGACATATGCGCCGACGCAAACTGCTGTCAGGCATATCTGCCGCAGGACAGGCTGCGGGAAAACTGGGGCGACAAGTACGACGCCTACATAAAAAAGATACGCAAGGCGGTCTCCGCAACGGACGGGGAGTACCTCGAATACGACGGCAAGGCGGCGCTTGCGGCGTTCCACTCCTCCTCGGCGGGGCAGACGGAGAGCAGCGCCGACGTGTGGGGCGAGGTGCCATATCTCGTGAGCGTAAGCTCACCGGAGGAAGCCGAGGCGGTGCCGAACTTCGTAAGCACGCTGACGCAAAGCGAGCTTGACTTCCGTGACACGCTCCTGCATTTAAAGCCGGAGGCGGACTTCACGGGGCCTGCCGACACATGGGTCGGTCAGACGCAGTACACCGAGAGCGGGCGTGTCGGCAGCATCGTCATTGGCGGCGTGAGCTTCACGGGGGCGGAGATACGGCAGCTTTTCTCGCTGCGTTCCACCGCCTTCGAGATAGCAAAAACCGAAGGGGGCTTCACCTTCACCGTCACGGGCTACGGTCACGGCGTCGGCATGAGCCAGTACGGGGCAAACACGATGGCAAAGGAGGGCAGCACTTACCGTGAGATCCTTGCCCACTACTACCCCGGTACGACGCTCATAAGCCCGAAAAAGTAAAAATAAGAGCATAAAAAGCTTGACAAACTTTTGACATAGTATTATTATCACTTTTGAGAATAATGCTATGCCGTTTTGATGCAGCGAAGATGCAGCATTGTACGGCTTGAGCAGAAGGGTAAGGCGCTAACAACTATACTGCGTCCCTCATCCTACGTTTTCTCTCCCTCCGTCAAAACCTGACGGTTTTGACACCTCCCTCGTCAGAGGGAG
>CAVDMS010000023.1:0-21614 GCA_963610045.1 Bacteroidaceae bacterium | reverse complement strand
CTCGTCAAAAAGTCTGAAAAATCAGACGTTTTTGATGGCTATAATCCGATTTGAGCGGGACCTTGTCCCCTCAAGCTCCCCTGCTTCGCCTAAAATTGGACTTTGTGCCTTTGAATTTTTACCGATTCTCTGGACAGATAGAAAAAGACATGGGCTTTCGCCCATGCCTTTTTGCTGTATTAATTAGGTTTGCGCTATTACACTGCGGGGGTAAGGAGATGCATCATCCTCACGATTACCGCGGCGGCTGCACCCCTGACCGCTACTTCGTTAGGCTCAAAGGTGTTTTCGGTGGTGCCCTTCACGATACCGGTGGAGGTGAGTGCGTTGACCGCATCCACAAACGGTGCCGCGATCTCTGCTGCATCGTCATATTCTGCCGCCTTGACCTCGCCGAAGTCGTACTCGGCAACATTCTTCATGTAGCGGTACACGAAGGTCGCCATCTGCGCACGGCTTACTGCCTGGTTCGGTCTGAAGCTGCCGTCGCCATAGCCGTTTATAATGCCGTTTTCGACGCCCCATGCTACGGCAGCAGTAAAGGGTTCGGCAATGTATTCGGCGTCGGTGAAGCTAAGCTCGGTCTTTTCGGGCGAAGGCTCGCCTGCCGCACGCCACAGCATGGTGACAAACTGTGCGCGGCTTACCGCCTGGTTCGGCCTGAAGCTGCCGTCGCCATAGCCGTTTATGATGCCAAGCTCGGATGCCTCGATAATGCTATCGTGGAAGCCGGACTCTGCAATGTCGTTAAACGGATCGGAATCGTGATTTGCGGGGATGACAGTGCCCTTCTGCAGAAGCTTGCCACAGTCGGAGCAGTAGATGTCGCCGGTGTAGCCATCCTCGGTGCAGGTTGCAGGCTTTGCACCACGCACCTCGGTATTCTCGTGCTTAAACTCTGCGGAGATGTCAAGCTCTTCAACGTATTCGATCGCTTCGTTGTTGATCTGCTTGTGCGTTATGGTGACGCTTGCATCGTCGCTGCTATTGACATTGAAGATGAGCTTTGCGACGGTCGCGCCTGCCGGGATACCGTCAAGGTCAACATAGCCTATAAGTGCGGTGTCGCCGATCTTTGTACTGGAGTAGTCGCTGTAATACTCAGCTCCTACATACTCAAGAGAGTCAGACCATGCGATGTCAACAAGACCGTTGGTGGAAGCTGCGTCCAAGCCCTGAGCGTCCTTTGCGGTAAGCTCAACGATGACGGTTCCCTCATCGGAAGCAACAGTGCCGACGGAGAGCGGAGATGCGCTCTTTGCGACGGGAGCTGCGCTCTTGTCCTCGGTCACGACGACGGAGTTGAGTCCGCCGACGGGAGCCTTGCCCTTGAAGCTGACCTCGTTCGCCTTGACGGAGGAGAGGGTCGCCTTTGCATCGGTCTTAAAGACCTTATCTGCGGCACGAGTGGTATCGTCGCCGCTGCCGTTCGAAGAAACGGAGGTCAGTGCGCAGGGCCATACGTCTGCGCCGACATCGCCGAGCAGAGTTGCGGTGGCGGTATAGTTGCCGTCCTCGTCCCCGGTCTTAAGGATCCTGTAAAGCTCATTGGTCTCGCCGGTGAAGTAGCTGAGGTATGCGTATTCCGAGTTGTCGTCGAGTACCAGCGAGCAGTACTGGCTGCCATCGTAGGTGGGCCAACTGAGCTCGAAATCAACGGGAGACGGATTGCTAAAGGTAAGCACATAGCCTTCTTCAATGTTAAAACCGAGTGTCCAGAGGTAGTTTGCATTGTCAAGCAGGTAGTACACGTCGAAGAGGAATCCCTGGTAGGTGTACTGGCCGGCCCATGCAATGCCGGTGAAGGCGCTTGCTCCGGTCTTGAGGAGATATCCTGCTAAGGGGTAGCCTTGGTCGAAATCGTTATCGGCTGCGTCGGCGTAGAGGACGTAGCTGCCGTATACGCCGAAAATGTAGTTCTTGCCGAGGCTGTCATTCTGAGCGTAGGACATTTCCATGTCGTTGAGCGGTGCGCCGAAGTTGTTCGGTGCGTCGGAGGAGGCGACGGTCTCGCCGGTCTCCATATCGACGGTGTAGAGGTAGCCGTCGGTGTTCATCTGGTAGCCGTAAGCGCCGTCATTGCCGTTCCAGTCCCAAACGAAGGAGGAGATGTCGGTCTGAAGCGCTGCGCCGGGAGTCCAGGTAGCTTCCTTTTCGAGATCCCAACTGAAGAACTGCGGGTTGCCGCTCTTATCCTGAAGCACGCCCTGGACAAGCAGAGGCAGAGTGATGACGCTGACGTCGCAGGAAGCGGTCTTAGTGCTGTCGCCGTTGGAGATCGCAGTCACGGTGCAGCTGCCCTTGCCGACTGCGGTGACAACGCCGTACTTGTTAACGGTAGCAACACTGGTGTCGCTGCTTTCCCAAGTGACGGTCTCGTCGGGAGTACCCCAAGGAGTTACGGAAGCGGTGAGCTTTGCGGTTGCGCCCTTGACGAGCTCAAGAGAGGTCTTGTCGAGGCTTACGGTGATATCGCCGTTTGCTTCCTCATCGTTGAGGTTGATCTTGTAGGTGGAGCAGTTTGCCGCATAGTCGTAGACCTGAATGAGGTACTTATCGGTCTCGCCCATGTCGAAGCTGTACTTGCAGAGCTGACCCGCTTCCGCAGTGGAGTCGGAGCCGAAGCCCGCAATGAAGTTGCTCTTGCTGTCGTACAGGAACACGCCTGCGATGTACTGGTTGTCGCTTGCGGTGACGTCGATGGTGGTCTCACCGGTCTTGAGGCTCTTAACAAGAGCTATATCCTGAATCTCAGGTGCGGTGTTGTCGATGACGACGGGCATGGTGAAGCTTGCGTTCTCGCTGAGCTTATCCCATGCGACGCTGCCGTCGGAGCCGACGTAGTATTCGGGAGCGAGGGTGAGCTTCATCTCAAGCTTCGTGCCTTCGGCGATGCCGGTGGGAGCGAAGTTGGGAGCATAGCTGAGCCTCGTGCTCTGCCAGGAGGAGCCGTTGGAGTAGTAGAATGCTGCGCTTATGGAGCCGAGCTCCTCGTTTACGATGTAGTTGCCCGCCTCGTCGGTGACGGTGAAGCGGGATGCGCCCGCATTGCGGATCGGAGTGAAGGTGATCTTACCGATCTTGTCGCCGTTTTCGCTGTTGATAGCATTGCGTTCGGGCATGTAAACGTCCTCTTCGGCAACGGGGTTACCGCCGAAGTAGTAGTTTGCGTTGTCGCCCGCATAGTTGACTATGTAGGTCTGGTAATACAGAGCGTTCTGACCTGCCGCTGCGTACATATAGGGGATCCTGTCCTCAAGGCCGTAAGCGTACTCAAGGTAGCTGCCGACGTCGAACATGGAAGGCTCGGACCAGCTGCCGTAGTAGCCGAGGACGGGGATGGAGTGGGACTCGCCCAGTGCGCCGTCTGCGGAGGTAAGCTCGTCAACAAAAACGTAGCCCTCGACGTATGCGCCGTTGTCGTCATACTTGTCGATGTCCTGGAGCTGTACGGAGACGGTGACTTCAACGCTGCCGTTTGCGGGAACGCTTACGGAGCCTGCGTTGAGTGCCTTGAAGAAGAGGTATGCGTCGTAGGTGTCGATATCGCCGTCGTTGTCGATGTCCGCTGCGTCCTTGCAGGAGATGGAATCCTTAACGCCGGTGATGTAGTTGAGCAGTGCCTGACCGTCGGCTGCGTTTATGCTGCCGTTGCCGTCGAAGTCGTAAGCTGCGAGCTTCTCGATGTTTTCGTTGGTGATCGCAGCACCGTTAACGGTGTAGCTTGCGGTGAAGTTGAGGGGAACGGTCCAAGTGTCAAGAAGCTTGTAGCCAGTGTCTTCATCTTCAAAAATGTCCTGAGTGAAGAAGCTGGAGCTTATATCGTAGCTCTTGGTCTCTCCGCTCATGTTGTTGATGGTGAAGCTGAAGCTGTAGCTGCCGCTGCGGGTGGGGTCGTCGCCAAGCTCGACCTTGACCTTGCCGTCTGCCGCAGACTTGGTAGCATTGGACGCCATCATGATGTAGGAGCCGGCGTTCATTGCAGCATCAACGTTTGCAAGACCTGCGCCCTGCTTCATGACGGAGTAGTAGCTGCCGCTGTCCTTCTCGACGAGCGGGGTAGCGGTGGACATGAGGAGGCTCTGAGTGAGCTGACGTGCGCTCAGTCCGGTCTTCTGATCGAGGCCGTTTTCACGGATGTACTGAGCAACGAGTGCGCTCATACCTGCGATCTGAGGAGCAGCCATGGAGGTACCGGACATGACCTCGTAAGCCTTGCCGCCTGCGACAGCGCCGTTGACGGAGTAGATGCTTCCGCCGGGTGCGGTGATCTCGGGCTTGAGCTCAAGGGTTCCGGGAACGCCCCAGCTGGAGAAGTCGCTCATGGTGTAGTACTCGGAATCGTACTGCACGGTGCCGATCTGATCCTCAACGGTGATCTTTCCGGTGTAGTACAGGACATTGCCGCTCTCGTCCTCAACGGGAGTGGAGTTTTCCATAATGTACTGACCTTCGGACTGGAGGATGGAGATGCAGGGAGCGGACTGGGTGTAGTCGCTCAGGTCCATGTTGATGGTGCCGGCCTGATTGTTCGCAACGATGGTTGCGATAGCGCCGTTTGCAACTGCGTTCTCTGCCTTCTCATAGAAGGAGATGCCGCCGCGCCAGCAAATGGCGATCTTGCCGTCAAGAGCGTCTTTGACTTTTTCAAAGTCAGCCTGAGTGCCTGCGGCGTCGACGAAGACGTATTCGTACTCGCCGGGCATGGAGCTGATGGGATCGTTGGAGTAATCGCTCTCGGTGTAGAATATCAGGTTGTCGCCGAACTTGAGGTATTTGCCGGTAGCGCCGTCGTTGTCAACGGATGCCACGGTGAAGGAATTGGTGAAGGAGCCGGGAGAGCCGCCGGTAGCGAAGTTTGCACCGTCGCTGTACAGGTAGCCGTAAACGGGCAGATTGCCGTCGCCGTACATACCGGAGTTACCTGCGGAGATGGAAACGACGGTGTCGCTCTTTGCCAGATCGTCCATGACGTTCTGGTAATCCTCACTGGTGGCAAAGCCCGCATTGCCGGAACCGAGAGAAAGGTTCACGGAGTCTGCGCCGAGGATGATGGCGTCCTCAATGGCTGCCATGTAGTCGGAGTCGTTTGCGCCGCCGTTCTTGCCGAACACCTTCATAACGAGAAGCTGTGCGTCGGGGGCGATGCCCTGGGTCTTTACGGACTCAAGAGCGTTGGAGAAGGTGCCGTCCTCGTTTTCGATGAAGCGGTTTGCTGCCGCAATACCCGCAACGTGGGAGCCGTGTTCACCCTGGGTGTCCTTGTCGTGGGTGATCTCGATGCCCTTGTCAACGTAGTTTGCACCGAAAGGTACCTTTTCGCTGAAGAAGGTGTTGCCTACGTCGCCGGAGTACACGGAGGAGAAGTTCAGCTCGCTCCAGTGCTTCTCGACGTCCGCCTGAGTGAGCAGAGCGAGGGACTTAACGTACTCGTTGTAGTCCATGCCGAGCTTTTCGGCGTTCTGCTCAAGTGCGAAGAGGTATGCATTGCTTGCAAAGGACTGATGGTCGGTATCAAGTCCGGTGTCGATGATGGCGATCCTGCTGCCTGCGCCGGTGTAGCCGTTTGCCCAGGCCGCGGAGGAGCCGGTCATGCCGGAGGAGGTCGCCATATTGGGATCTGCCGCACCGGTGGAGCTTACGCAGGGTTCATAGGTCTGCTCGATAACGACATTCTTAACGCCGTCGAGAGCCTTGATCTGCTCGATGGTTCCGTAGGGTACGTTTGCGGAGATGATGTTCGCCGCAAGAGTCAGATTCCAAACGACATCAAGATCCTTTCCGCCCAAAACCTTGTCGGAAATGGTCTTTGCCATGGCATCCTGCTGAGACTTAAGTCCGCTGCGGTAGCTCATGGCGCTTGCGTTGGAAGCTATTTTAATGGTGGAGAAGCCCGCTGCGACGGTGCTCTTCTGTTCCAGAACTATGGAGACGCGAACGATGTCCGTATCCGCATATTCCGGAGCGTCGGAGTCTGTATCATCAGCGGCCTTGGCGGGCAGATCGGCTTTAACCGTGTCATTGTCCACCTTCTCCCATGTTATTCCGCCGCTGCTCTTGTCGTTAGTCGCCATGACGGGAAGCGTCAGGCTCATAAGCAGCATGATGATAAGCAGCAGTGAAATAAAACGTTTGGTAGTGCGTGCTGTTTTCATGAGTTTCTCCTTTTCTCCGATCTATCTCGGTAATTTTATTAAAACACCCGGCTCGGCGCCGGAATATTTTACATTGTTACTGTTCCACTTTAGCACATTGCGGTGATGATTACAAGTGCTTTAGCGCATTTTTAGCGATTTGCATTTTAAAAGTTTTTGCGGCTTTACGATTATGTATGCATTTAACGAATTTTGTCGGACAGTGATATTGACTAAGCCCGATAATAATGTTATTCTTGATTTACAGCATAACACGGAAAAATTAAAAAAGCAATATTATTCACAAAAAATGAATAATATTCAGAAAGGATGATTTAAGTGTTCTGTACCACCTGTGGCAAGAAGCTTGAAGACGGTACCAAATTCTGCATTTACTGCGGTGCAAAGCAGGAGGATGCTCCCGCTCCCGAAGCCGAGCCTGCCGCTTATGCAGCCCCCGAAGCGCCCGCATTTGAGACCCCTGCTCCCGAAGCGCCCGTATTCGATGTTCCCCCCGTCGCTCCCGCGTTTGACAACGCCCCCGCAAAGAAGGCTGGCAAGGGCAAGAAGGTTGCTCTCATCGCCGTCATCGGCGTTTTGATCCTCGCCCTCATAGGTCTTAACGTATATCAGTATTTCGTCATGGCTCCGAAAACCAGGGACGAGCTTGCCGACGTAAAGTCCGACCTCAAGAAGTCCGAAGCAAAGTACGACGATCTCAAGGCCGACTATGACGAGCTTGAGGAGCTTTACGACTCCGCAGACACCGCATCCTCCGATCTTTGGGACATTTGCTATTACGCGAACTACAACGACATCGGTTATGCATCCGACTCCTTCCACGCAGACAAAGCCGTTATCGTTCTCAGCGAGGATGACTACGACGAGACGCTCACCATTACCTGTGCGATCGAGGGTGGGGTCACGCTCAATCTCAGCCTTGACGGCTCAAGTGCCGACGTAAGCTTTGACGAGGATACTTGGGAAGGCGACACCACCACGCTCACCGTAAGCCCCCTTGAAAAGGGAGTAACTCTTGCGACCTTTACAAACGACGCAAATTCCGAAAGCTTCTCCGTCATCATCATCGTGACCGACTGAGCCTTCGCAAGTGAATAAATATCGGCGCCCGACTTGGGTTTTCCAAGTCGGGCGCTTTCGTGTTTTTTGTTATTTGCAAAGTGCGGCAAGCCTCTTTCCGCAGAAGATTCCGAGGAGGCAGAGCGCCGTACTGAGAACGATGTACAGGATCGCCATACCGTACCTGCTGCACTCAAAGAGCCTGTACGCCTCCAATGAGAAGGTCGAAAAGGTCGTAAAGCCGCCGCAGACGCCCGTTTTCCAAAACAGGACGGTGTTAGGCGAGACCGTCCCCCTATCCGAGACAAAGCCCGTGATGAAGCCTATCAGAAGCGCGCCAAGCACGTTTGTGACAAGCGTCAAAACGGGAAATGCGGTCCTTACCGGGAGCAGGCTTATCGCATACCTGCCCATTGCTCCGAGAGCGCCGCCGAGTCCCACAAACAAAAAGCCCATTTGATACCTCCGAAATTATCCGCCGCAGTTCGGCGATATAATTATATAATGTAGAAAACTCAGCGTCGCTCCTCAAAAAAGCTGCGCAGCAGCTCACGGCTCTCCTGCGCCAGAACGTCCCCGTACACCGCAGGACGGTGTCCGTAGCGCTCCTCGAACAGGTTTATGACGCTGCCGCATGAGCCGGTGTTTGCGTCCCTTGCGCCGAACACGACCTTCGGTATGCGTGAATTTATCACGGCGCCGGCGCACATCGGACACGGCTCAAGCGTCACAAACAGGGTGCAGCCGTGAAGGCGCCAGTCGCCGACCTCGGCGCACGCCATGCGTATCGCCTCGAGCTCGGCGTGGGTCGTGGCGTCGCCGCTTTCCTCTCTGCGATTGCGCCCCGTGCCGATTATCCTGCCCTCTGCGTCCGCAATGACGCAGCCGACGGGGATCTCCCCCGCCTCGTACGCCTGCCTTGCAAGCGTGAGGGCCTTTTCCATGTAAGCTTCTCTGTCCATAAAACCTCGCCTTTTAAAAAGAGGCAGGGCGTTTGCCCTGTCTCCCGTCACATTATGTATTACTTGAGTGCTGCGGTGATGATGGACATCTGGTAGACCTCTTCGGCGTTGCAGCCGCGGCTGAGGTCGTTGATGGGAGCGTTCAGACCCTGAAGGATAGGACCGAATGCCATGAAGCCGCCGAGACGTGCGGCGATCTTGTAGCCGATGTTGCCGGACTGGATCTCCGGGAAGATGAAGGTGTTTGCGTAGCCCGCAACGGGAGAGCCGGGGAACTTGAGCTGACCGACAACGGGAGAGACCGCTGCATCGAACTGCATCTCGCCGTCGAGCTTGAGCTCGGGAGCCATTTCCTTTGCGATCGCAGTCGCCTCACGGACGAGATCGACGGCGGGACCCTTGCCGGAGCCCTTGGTGGAGTAGGACAGCATTGCGACCTTGGGGTCGATGCCGAACACCTCTGCGGTGTGAGCGGTAGCAACGGCGACCTCTGCAAGCTGTGCCGCTGCGGAAAGAACGACGTTGCCTTCCTTGTCGAGCTTGTCCTGGTAGTCGATGTTTATTGCGCAGTCGCCCATTGCGAGCATCTCGTCGTCACGGATCATAATGAAGCAGGAGGACACGAGGTTTGCGCCCTTCTTGGTCTTGACGAGCTGGAGTGCAGGACGCACGGTGTCTGCGGTGGAGTAGGTCGCACCGCCGAGCAGGCAGTCGGCAACGCCCATCTTGACGAGCATGGTGCCGAAGTAGTTGCCCTTGGAAAGCGCCGCACGGCAGTCCTCTGCGCTCATCTTGCCCTTGCGGAGAGCGACCATTTCCTCGACCATTGCGTCCATGCCTTCGTAGGTCAGGGGATCGAGGATCTCAAGACCGTCGATGTCAAAGCCGCCCTTTGCGGCAGCTTCCTTCACGACGTCAACATTGCCGACGAGGATGGGGGTAAGGAAGCCTTCCTTCTTGAGGCGGGCTGCGCTCTCAAGGATACGGGCGTCGTGACCTTCGGTGTAAACTATCTTGCGGGGATCATTTTTCAGAACTTCGATAAGATTTTCAAACATTTTGGTTTTCCTCCAAAAAAGCGGCGTTTTTGGCCGCAAATTTATCCAAATAACACTTTAACACCGACTCGTGCATTTTTCAAGTATTTCGGAAGATTTCTATTTACAAGAGGTCGATTTGTAAGTATAATATACGGGCTGTAATCACAAAACGGAGAAATGCTTATGAACGAACGTAATTTTTCACAGACACTTTCCGAGCTGCGCCACAGCGCCGGTCTCAGCCAGCGCAAGGCGGCAGCCGATCTGAATATAAGTCAGGCGCTTTTGAGCCACTACGAAAACGGTGCAAGAGAGCCGGGTCTCGGCTTTGTTTGCCGGGTCTGCGATTACTATAACGTGACCGCCGACTACCTGCTCGGCCGCAGCGCCAATCCCGACGGCTTTGACCGCACGGCGGACGTTGCGAGGGCGTTTATCTCGGAGCTGAGGGTGCTTGCAAACAAGGCGGAATCCGCACTGGAGGAGCTTGTATGATAAATCAGGATCACATCCGGAATTTCTCGATAATCGCTCACATCGACCACGGCAAATCCACCCTGTCCGACAGGCTCATAGAGCTGTGCGGTGCGGTGGAGGAGCGCAACATGGAGGATCAGATCCTCGACAACATGGATCTTGAGCGTGAGCGAGGGATCACCATCAAGGCCCGTGCGATAGGTCTGAACTACAAAGCGCCCGACGGCGAGACCTATACTCTGAACCTCATCGACACTCCGGGACACGTTGACTTCAACTACGAGGTGTCGAGGTCGCTTGCCGCCTGCGAGGGTGCGGTGCTGGTGGTGGACGCATCTCAGGGCGTCGAGGCGCAGACCCTTGCCAACACCTACCTTGCGCTCGACGCAAATCTTGAAATACTCCCCGTCATCAACAAGATAGACCTCCCCGCCGCCGATCCCAAGCGTGTAAAGCAGGAGATCGAGGACATAATCGGCATCCTTGCGATGGACGCACCGGAGATCAGCGCCAAAAACGGCATTAACGTTCAGGCGGTGCTTGACGATATTGTGAGCAACGTCCCCGCTCCCGCAGGCGATCCCGACGCTCCGCTCAAGGCGCTGATATTCGACAGCCAGTACGACAGCTACCGGGGCGTCATCGTGTTCATGCGTCTGATGGACGGCAGGATAGCAAAGGGCACCGAGGTGCTGCTCAAATCCACGGGCGCAAAGTATTCCGTGCTTGAGGTCGGGCATATGCGTCCCATCGGGCTTGAGCCGTGCAGCGAGCTTTGCGCAGGCGACGTCGGCTACTTCACCGCCTCCATAAAGAACGTTGCGGACACGCAGGTCGGCGACACCGTGACGGACGCTCTGCGCCCCTGCGCCGAGGCTCTGCCGGGCTACCGCCCCGCAAGGGCGATGGTCTACTGCGGCATATACACCGAGGACGGCAGCAAGTACCCCGACCTTCGTGACGCACTGGAAAAGCTCCAGCTAAACGACGCCTCGCTCTCCTTTGAGCCGGAAAGCTCCGTTGCACTCGGCTTCGGCTTCCGCTGCGGCTTCTTGGGTATGCTGCACATGGAGGTCATACAGGAGCGCCTTGAGCGTGAGTTCGACCTTGAGCTTGTGACCACGCTTCCGAGCGTTATATATAAGGTAGTAAAGACCGACGGCAGCGTCGTCATGGTCGATAATCCGCACAACTACCCCGATCCGGCCGCCATTGAACACGCCGAGGAGCCGTATGTCAAGGTGAGCATCATAACGCCGAACGACTATGTGGGCAACATCATGCCGCTTTGTCAGGACAGGCGTGGCGAGTACCGTGATATGCAGTACCTCGATTCGCACCTTGTCGAGCTGCGCTACGAGATGCCGCTCAACGAGATAATCTACGACTTTTTCGACACGCTCAAGGCCCGCACCAAGGGCTACGCCTCCCTCGACTACGAGCTGAGCGAGTACAAGCCCTCGGAGCTTGTGAAGGTCGATATGCTTCTAAACGGCGATCAGGTGGACGCTTTGAGCTTCATCGCCCACAAGGACAAGGCGTACCCCCGTGCGAGAAAGCTCTGCGAGAAGCTGAAGGACAATATCCCCCGTCAGCTTTTCGAGGTCCCGATACAGGCTGCGATAGGCGGCAAGATAATCGCCCGCGAGACCGTCAAGGCGCTGCGCAAGGACGTGCTTGCCAAGTGCTACGGCGGCGATATAACGAGAAAGAAGAAGCTGCTCGAAAAGCAGAAGGAAGGCAAGAAAAAGATGCGCCAGCTCGGCACCGTCTCTATCCCGACCGAAGCCTTCCTCGCCGTCTTAAAGCTCGACGAGTAAAGCTTTTCCCCACGCGCAAATCGTCGGCAGGCGCAAGAAAAAAGTCGGGGGAGGCGTGGATTTTCCGCACAAAAAGTGCAAATTACGGTTGACAAGCCCCAAGGCTTTAGCTATAATATTCAAGCGACTATGGAGAGGTGCGCTATGCTGCTTGATCTGAGAGAGATAATTGAGATTCCCGGCCGGGAGCTTCCCTTTGATTGCTCCGTCTGTGCCGACGACCTTTTGCCCCCCTCCGTCAAGGAGTTTAAGCACGACCCCCATGCCGTGGGCAGAGTGTTCAACGAGGCCGGTATCCTGACACTCGAGGGTACCGTGACCGCCGACATGACTTGCGTTTGCGACCGATGTGGTAAAGAGTTCGACAGCGTCAAGGTAACGAACATCAAAGCCCTTATCACCGACGGAGATTCCGACGATCCCGAAGCCTTTGTTCTCGACGGAGACAAGCTTGATCTCGGCGATGCTCTTTCCACGCTTTTTCTTCTGGACATGGAAACGAAGTTCCTTTGTCGGGAAGATTGCAAGGGTCTCTGCTCCGAGTGCGGAGCCGACCTTAATCTCGGTCCCTGCAATTGCAGAAAACAAATTGATCCAAGACTTGCTGTGCTTGAGCAGCTTTTGGATAAATAATAACGCTGCTCATAACAGCTGAATCAGGAGGTGTCACCATGGCAGTCCCTAAGGGAAAAGTATCAAGACAGAGACGTGATAAGAGACGTTCCTCTCACTGGAAGCTCACCGCTCCCGGTATTGTTAAGTGCCCCAACTGCGGTGCTTTCAAAATGCCTCACCGTGTATGCAAGGAATGCGGTATGTACAACGGCCGTCAGGTCCTGAAGGTTGAGGATAATAAGTAAAATGCTTTAGGAGGAAAGGGCGTACCTTTCCTCCTTTTGCTGTATCGGGCGGTGCAAGATGATCCACGAAAACGTTATCTCCAAAATTGAAGACACAAGCCCGCTGCGTCCGTGGGCGCACATCGGCGACCGTGTCGTCTCCATAAACGGCAACGAGGTCCGTGACGTGCTTGACTACAAGTTCTACGCCTACGACACGGAGCTCAGCATCGTGCTGCTCACCCCGGAGGGGCGCAGCCACACGGTGCATATAAGCAAGGCCGAGGGCGAGGATCTCGGTCTGGAGTTTGAGAGCTATCTCATGGACAGACCCCGCTCCTGCGCAAACCGCTGTGTCTTCTGCTTTATAGACCAGCTCCCCAAGGGTATGCGCAAGACCATGTATTTTAAGGACGACGACGCACGCCTGAGCTTTCTTCTCGGCAATTACATCACGCTCACGAACCTCACCGAGCGTGAGATCTGCCGCATCATCGGTCTGCACGTCAGCCCCGTCAACATCTCGGTCCACGCAACGGACCCGGAGCTTCGTGTTAAGCTCCTGCGCAACAAAAACGCAGGCAGGTGCATGGATATCATGCGCCGCTTTGCCGACGGCGGCATAACGATGAACTGTCAGATCGTATGCTGCCCCGGCTTAAACGACAGGGATGCGCTCATGCGCAGCATGGAGGACCTTGCGGCGCTTTATCCGCACGTTCACAGCGTTTCCATCGTCCCGGTCGGGCTTACGAAGTACCGTGAGGGGCTTTACCCTCTCGTCCCCTTCACGCCCGAACACTCCGCCGAGACCATCGACATGGTGACCGCCTTCGGCGACCGCTGCCTTGAAAAGTACGGTACGAGGATATTCTTCTGCTCGGACGAAATGTACATCTGCGCAGGACGGGAGCTTCCGGAGGACGATTTCTACGAGGAGCATACGCAGCTTGAAAACGGCGTCGGCATGATAAGGCTTCTAGAGCGTGAGTTTGCCTCCGCCCTGAGCCTTTCCGATACGCCGGACGGAGTGCCGTTTTCCATCGCCACGGGTACCTCCGTTGCGCCCTTCTTTGAAAAACTTGTTTTTACAGCAAAGCAAAAGTATGATAATATAGACGGAAGGGTCTATCCCATTTTAAACGACTTCTTCGGTCATCGCATAAACGTCACGGGACTTATAACCGGGCAGGACCTCATTGCCCAGCTCAAGGGCCGTGACCTCGGCGAGCGCCTTTTCATTTCGCAGAATATGCTGCGGCGTGAGGAGCTGGATTTCCTCGACGACGTGACCCTTGAGGAAGCGTCGGCGGCGCTCGGCGTGCCGATATACCCCATCGAGTCCGACGGCTTTGCACTGTGGGACGCCATCTCCGGCGACAATCTGCCGAAGGTCGTCATCCCCGAAAGAAGCCCGGACAGAGAATGCTTTTACAAATACAATCAGAATTAAGGAGGCGGAAAAATGTCCAAACCTCTTGTTGCCATAGTTGGCAGACCCAACGTCGGAAAGTCGATGCTCTTCAACAAGCTCTGCGGCAAGCGTCTTTCCATCGTTGAGGACACTCCCGGCGTCACCCGTGACAGGCTGTACGCCGAATGTGAGTGGTGCGGCAGAAAATTCGACATCGTGGACACGGGCGGCATCGAGCCGACCACCGACAACGAAATACTGTCCTTCATGCGTGAGCAGGCGAATATCGCAATAAACGCCGCCGACGTGATAATCCTCGTCACCGACGTTCGCACCGGAGTCACCGCAGCCGACCGTGAGGTCGCAAATATGCTTTTGCGCTCCGGCAAGCCGACCGTGCTTGCGGTGAATAAGATGGACTCCACGGGTCAGCTCGACCCCGCCATCTACGAGTTTTACGAGCTTGGCATGGGCGACCCCGTCGCCGTCTCCGCCGTTCACGGTCACGGCACCGGCGACCTGCTCGACGAGTGCGCAAAATACTTCCCCCCGGAGGAGGAGCATGACGACGAGGACGACCGCATCCGTGTCGCCGTCATCGGCAAGCCCAACGTCGGCAAATCCTCGCTCATAAACCACATCCTCGGCGAAAAGCGTGTCATCGTCGCAGACATGGCAGGCACCACCCGTGACGCCGTGGACACCGAGTTTGAGAACAAATACGGCAAATACGTTTTTATCGACACCGCCGGAATACGCAGAAAAAGCCGTGTTGACGAGCGTGTCGAGAAGTTTTCCGTCATGCGTGCGCAGCTCGCCATCGAGCGTGCCGACGTCTGCCTTATAATGATCGACGCCCGTGACGGCGTTACCGAGCAGGACACAAAGATCGCAGGCATGGCACACGAGGCGGGCAAGGCGAGCATCATCGTCGTCAACAAGTGGGACCTTGTCGAAAAGGAGACGGGAACGCTTGAGAAAATGCGCAAGGATGTCATGCGTGACCTGAGCTTTATGAGCTACGCTCCCGTGCTGTTCATTTCTGCGGTCACCGGTCAGCGCACCGACCGCATTTTCGAGCTTGTAAACTTTGTAAACGACCAGTCGCATATGCGCATCACCACGGGTATGCTCAACGACGTTCTCGCCGATGCGCAGGCAAGGGTGCAGCCCCCCACCGACAAGGGTCGCCGCCTGAAGATATACTACATGACGCAGACGGGCATCTGCCCGCCGAACTTCGTCGTGTTCTGCAACAGGAAGGATCTGTTCCACTTCTCGTATCAGCGCTATCTGGAAAATCAGATTCGTGCCGTGTTTGGGCTTGAGGGCACCCCCGTGCGCATGGTCATACGGCAGAAGGGGGATAAGGAATGAGCTTTTTGCTGCTTGCGCTCACCGCTGCGTTTGCCTATTTTGTCGGAAGCCTCAGCACCGTTCAGATCGCTTCGCACCTTGTATTTCACGAAAACCTCCGCAAGTATCCGAGGAACAATTTCGGCATAACCCAGTTCTACCGACGCCACGGCAAGGCAGGCTTCATCCTTCTGCTTCTGATCGAGCTTATCCGATCGCTGCTGCCGGTGTTCATCGGCGGTTGGCTCATGGGTATACTCGGCTACGCCGACATAGGACGCTGCTTTGCGTTATTTTGCCTGCTTCTCGGCACCGCCTTCCCCATAACCTACCACTTCAAGGGTGAGGTGACATACTTTGCTCTTATGTTTGGCGCAATGGTGGTAAACTTTGAGATCGGCGTCGCGATCACGATCATCATGGTGGTTGCCTACCTCATCACCCGCTACCCTGCTCTTTCGGAGATCATTGCTGCCGTTTTTATGTACGGCTTTGCTATAATCATGTTGGAGGGGGCTTGGGTACACACGCTGCTTCTGCTCTGTGTGCTGCTTGTGCTGCTGCAAAACGCAAAGACCCTGTACCGCATAGCGACGCACAAACAGGAGAAGTTCAGATACGTCCGTGATCTGAGCTATATGTTCGACGAAAACGAACGTTTTGCGCAAGCGCCCGAAAAGCCCAAAAAAGAAAAAAAGGGCAGGAAAAAGTAAACCATGTCTTTGAGACTCAAACGAATTATGACGGTACTGCTTATAATACTCGGTATCTGCATAGCTTCGGCGGCGGTCTCCGCCATTGTGTGCAGCGTTTCCGTAAAAGCCACATACTACACCGAGGTGCTGCCGGGGATAGAAACGCCGTGCCGGGTCGTTGCGATAAGCGACCTGCACAGCAAGGAATACGGTAAGGATAACGAGCGCCTTGTCTCCCTTATTGCGGAGCAGAAGCCCGATGCGATATTCTGCGTCGGCGATATGCTCAGCCGGGACGCAGACTCCGAGGATATAGAGCGCTTTGCTGCGCTCGTGCGCAGGCTGCGTGAGATAGCCCCCGTGTACTACACGATAGGAAACCACGAGGACGAGTTTTACACCGCAAAGCTAACAGACCTCAAGGCTGCGGTCAAGGACGCCGGCGGGGTGTTTCTCAATAACGAATACTCGGACGTCGAGATCGGCGGCAACCGCATCCGGCTTGTCGGGCTTTTGGGCGGCAACTCGCCTTGGCTCAGCTACTACTCAGACGGCAGCGACCACGACCTCAGTGGCACCGAATATGCGTTTTTCGAGGACCTTCGCTCATGCGAGCTTCCGACCGTGTACCTTGCGCATATGCCGAACATGATGATATTTTTTGAGCCGTGGGAGGAGTTTCGCATGGATCTCGTCATCAGCGGTCACGTTCACGGCGGACTGTGGCGGCTGCCCTTTGTCGGCGGCGTCATATCGCCGAGCGAGGGGCTGTTCCCGGAATACGATCACGGGCGCTACCGCTTCGGCGACACCGACATGATCCTCTCCTCCGGGCTGTACGGCTACGACATGGTGCCGAGGCTCTTTAACCGTCCCGAAATCTGCGTCATCGACCTCGTACCCGAAGAATAAGTAATAATAAAGAAAAAGCGCTCCGAGAATCTCGGAGCGCTTTTGTTATGCTATTGAATTATGCCTTGCGGACGGAGTCGATGTGGCGGGTGAGGTCGAGCATCTTGCAGCTAAAGCCCCACTCGTTATCGTACCATGCCATGAGCTTTACGAAGTTGTCGTTCAGCGCAAGACCGGCCTTTGCGTCGAAAATACTGGTGTGCGGATCAGTGATGAAGTCGGAGGAAACGACGTCCTCGTCAACGTACTCGATAACGCCCTTCATTGCACCCTCGGAGGCCTCCTTGACGGCTGCGCAGATCTCCTCGTAGCTTGCGCCCTTTTCGAGGCGGCAGGTCAGATCGACGATGGAAACGTCGGCACTGGGGATACGCATGGAGGTGCCGGTGAGCTTGCCCTTGAGTTCGGGGATGACCTTGCCGACAGCCTTCGCTGCGCCGGTGCTGGTGGGGATGATGTTGCCGATGCAGGAGCGGCCCAGTCTCCAATTCTTCTTGGAGAAGCCGTCAACGACCTCCTGAGTGGCGGTGTCGGCGTGAACGGTGGTCATAAGACCCTCGACGATGCCGAACTTATCGTTTATGACCTTTGCAAGAGGTGCAAGGCAGTTGGTGGTGCAGGATGCGTTGGAAACGACCTTGATGTCGGGGGTGTACTTGTCAAGGTTTACACCGCACACGAACATGGGGGTATCGTCCTTGGAGGGACCGGACAGAACAACGATCTGTGCGCCGGCGTCGATGTGAGCCTGTGCCGCCTCGGTGGTGAGGAAAGCGCCGGTGCATTCGAGAACATATTCAACGCCCATCTCGCCCCAGGGGAGCTGTCTGGGATCTCTGTTGCCGACCACGGCGACCTTCTTGCCGTTGACGGTGATGGAGCTTTCGTCATACTCTACGGTGCCGTTAAAGCGGCCGTGTACGGAGTCATACTTTACGCAGTAAGCGAGCTGTGCGGTGCTTTTGTCGGGGGCGTTAATTGCAACGACCTCGATGTCGTCCGAAACGATGGCGGCTCTGAAAGCGAGACGTCCGATACGTCCGAAACCATTGATAGCAACTCTGATCATATTTATTCCTCCATTTTTAAAATTTTCATAGGAATGATTTGCCTTTGTCTAAATTGTATCATACAATAACCTGTAATTGCAATATTGAGATACATCCAAATAAAGCGTAAAAATCGCATGATTTTGGCTTTGCTATTGTATATTTTGTCTGTTTTTGATAAAATTATTTAGATAATATAAATATTATTTTTATAAAGGGAGAAGAAGTATGGCTGAACGAAAAATCCCCGTTTCGGTGCTGTCGGTAATGGCACAGCCCGTCATAATAGTCAAAAAGGAGCTTATCAGCTACATGAACCCGGCGGCTGTGTCTCTCGCCGGAAAGGACTTCACGGGAAAACCCGCATCGCTGCTGCTTCCGTCGCACCTTACGGGTACGCACGGCGGCACCTTTACGGCGACGGGATTTATCGGCAAAAGAAGCTGCGTCGTCAACGTCTGCTCAAGCGGTGCGGAGCAATACTTCATTCTGAGCCCCTCGGTCGATGAGGAGGGAATCGAGGCAGTCGCATTCGCAAGTATGCGCTCCTCCCTCGCAAATCTCAGGATATGCGGCAGCCGCCTTTCCGGTCTTGCCGAGATGCGAAAAGACGAACAGCTTCGCGGCTACTCGGTCTCCATAAACCGCAGCTACTACCGCATGAAGCGCAACATCGACAATCTGAGCCTTATAGACCTCATGCATCATGGGGCGTATCCCCTCTATGCCGAGTCCACCGACCTGACGGACTTTTTCGGTGAGCTTATAAAAAGCGTCAGCATACTTTTGGGGAGCGGGGCGGGCATAAGCATTGATTTTAACGCACCCGAGCAGCTTCACATCGTGGTTGACCGTTATCTTGCGGAGTTGGCGCTTTTAAACCTTCTTTCGAACAGTCTTGCTCACTGCAAAAGCGGCGACCGCATAAGCGTATCGCTTCTCAAAACCGACAAAAGCACCGTGCTTGCGGTAAGTGACAGCGGCAGCGGCATAGACCCGGAGGCGCTTCCGCACATATTCGGCGGCAGCGACGCTGATAAGCGCCTGAGCGATGCGGCGCAGGGCGTGGGGCTTGGGCTAAAAACCGTCCGCTCCATCGCCGAGCTTCATGACGGCGCTCTGATAATCGAAAGTCGCGGCATTGGATGCGGCGCCTCGGTGCGTCTCATGCTTTCAAACTATGTGACCCCGTCGCGCACACTCAAGGCAAAGGATTCCGACTACGACGTTTTCGGGATGCAGAGCATACTTCAGGAGCTCAGCTCCTGCCTGCCCGACGACTGCTACGGTTCTCTCACCGACGACTGAACCTATATGAGATATAGCTCACGCAGGCGCTCTGCTGCGGCTTTGTCTATCCCCATTGCGTTTTCAAGGTAGCCCGCCATGCTGCCGTAAAGCTCCTTCGCGGTCTCAAACGCCGCAGCGAGGTAGCTTTCGTCAACGCGGTCAAGCTCATAGATAAAGTCAAGCTCCGCCTGCGAATCGGCATAGCGGCGGCAGCTTTCGAGTAGCCGAAGCGTCCCCGCAGCGCAGCGCTCGTTTGTGAGCAGATAGTCCTCAAATATATCGTCACGATGCACGTTCAGCGCCGAAAGCAACAGCGCCGTGCCGACGCCGACACGGTCCTTGCCCATGGTGCAGTGGTACAGCAGCGCCCCGTCCCGCTCTGAGAGAAGCTCGGAAAAGAAGCTTTTGTAGTGCGCCATGGCAAACGGCGTGCCTACGAGTATGGGGTAGAGCGAGCGCATCTGCGCCCTGCCGTCGGGGTTTCGGGGCATGAGGCGCTTTGCCATTTTCACGGTGCGCATCGCCTCCTCGTCCTCGGTCTCCGGCTTGTCACGGCTGATGCCCTCCATCCTCGCCTCGACTATCGGACAGTGTACATAGCTCACACCGTCAATGCTGCGGTCGGGCTTCTGCGCACGCTCGTCGTCGGTGCGAAAATCGACGACGGTTTTGAGCCTTAGCCCTATAAGCGTCTTTTCGTCGTCGGCGCTCAAGGCATTGAGTACGCCGCTGCGGATGAGCTTTCCGTGGGAAAGCGTCGCCCCGTCAAGCGTTTTTATACCGCCGAGGTCCCTTGCGTTCGGCGCTCCTTCAAGTAAGTTTTTCACAGCCCGAAAAGCCTCCTTCCGTTTTCGGCGGTCAGTTTTGCGACCTCCTCCGGCTCCATACCCTTCACCTCGGCGATCTTCTCGACGACGTATTTAAGGTTTCCGGAATCGTTGCGCTTTCCCCGCTGCGGCACAGGGCTTAAATATGGGCTGTCCGTCTCGATGAGTATTCTGTCAAGCGGGCAAGCCTCCAAAACCTCGATCGCTTTTCTGGCGTTTTTGTAGGTGATCGGACCGTCGAAGCCGAGGTACCAGCCCCGCTTCAGCAGTATCTCCGCCATCTCGACGCTGCCGGAGTAGCAGTGGAAAACGCCCCTCAGCTCCGGGTAGTCGCACACAATGTCGAGACTGTCGGCGTGCGCCTCCCTGTCGTGGACGATGACGGGCTTATTTAGCCTCAGCGCAAGCTCCGCCTGACGGCGAAACAGCGCCTTCTGCTCGTCCTTTTGACTTGCGTCCCAGTAATAGTCAAGCCCTATCTCACCTATCGCAACGCACTTTTTATGCTGCGCCAAACTCTCCATGCTGCGGTAGTCCTCCTCCGTCAGCTTGTCGATGTCCTCCGGGTGCCAACCCACCGCAGCGTAAACGAAGTCGAAGCGCTCGGCAAGCTCTATCGCCTTTCGGCTGCTTATAAGGTCGCAGCCGGGGTCGATTATAAGCTCCACGCCCTTTTCCGGCATGGACGCAAGAAGCGGCAGCCTGTCCTCGTTAAAGGCGCCGCTGTCGTAGTGCGCATGGGTGTCAAAATACATTGCATTTCCCCCGAAAAAATATTATATTTGTTATTATAACACCGTATGTCCGCTCCGTGCAAGAGCGCATACCGCAAAGGAATTTGACATGAAAGACTACTATCGCATACTCATAGACGGAATTGATACCTCAGCCGTCGTCTCCCGCATCGTCCGTGGCAAGAGTTGGACGGGTGCGGAGCTGAGCGACGGCAGCTTCGGCATCGCCATGCACACCTCCGGCAGCAGCGTTGAGCGGCTTTTTGACAGTCTCGTGGGGCTGCCCGCCAAGGAAGCGGCAAAAAGCGTTATGAGCTGGAACTTTGAAGAAGCGAGCGAGGGCATGGCGGTCATAAACGCATTTTATAACGGCGTCGGGCGCATGGAGCGTCTCGGTCTTGCCGCACCCTTTGACCGCATATGCACCAAGGGGATAGACACCGTCGGCAAAACAGTCGCCTTCGTGGGGCATCTCAAGATGCCGCCCGAAACCGTCTCCGGCTGCAAGGAGCTTTACATTTTGGAGCGTGAACCGAGGCTCGGCGACTACCCCGACTCCGCCTGCGAGTACATCCTGCCCCGGTGCGACATCGTTATCATCACCGGCTCCGCCTCGGTCAACAAGACCATGCCCCGGCTCATCGAGCTGAGCCGCAGCGCCGTTACGATACTCATAGGTCCGACCGTTCCCATGTGTCCGGCGCTCAAGGACCTCGGCATCGACCGTCTGTCCGGCATGGCGGTGAGGGACAAGGCGGGCATCATCGACTGGATGCAGCGTGAAGCCGGAAGCCCCTACCCCTACGGCGTGACCTTTATGATCGTCTGAATCGGTGTTTGCAAAATGAAGCAGCGAAGAATCTTATCGCTCCTGATAATTGCGCTGAATATCGTCGGTATCGCCTGTCTTGTATATTTTGCGATCCCCTACCTTGAGCTGACGGGAGCCAAACCCCTGTCGGTTTTGACGGGCGGATTTCTGCCC
>CAVDMS010000022.1:0-22370 GCA_963610045.1 Bacteroidaceae bacterium | reverse complement strand
TCGATAACGCCGTCGCCGATCTCGAGGACGGAGACGTCGAAGGTGCCGCCGCCGAGGTCGTAGACCATGATCTTCTGATCGCTTTCCTTATCGAGACCGTATGCGAGTGCAGCTGCGGTAGGCTCGTTTATGATACGCTTTACGTCCAGTCCTGCGATGCGGCCTGCGTCCTTGGTCGCCTGACGCTGTGCGTCGGTGAAGTATGCAGGGACGGTGATGACCGCTTCGGTCACGGTCTGACCGAGGTAGCTCTCGGCGTCGGCCTTGAGCTTCTGAAGGATCATGGAAGAGATCTCCTGAGGAGTATATGCCTTGTTGTCGATATTTACCTTGTAGTTGGAACCCATCTCACGCTTGATGGAGGAAATGGTGCGGTCGGGGTTGGTGATTGCCTGACGCTTTGCGACCTGACCTACCATTCTTTCGCCGGTCTTTGCGAATGCTACGACGGACGGGGTGGTGCGTGCGCCTTCTGCGTTGGCGATAACGACGGCTTCGCCGCCTTCCATAACGGCTACGCAGCTATTGGTTGTACCGAGGTCGATACCTATAATCTTACTCATAATAATTTCCTCCTATTTGAAAATGAAAATAATATACTTTTTTATATAATCAGTTTGCCACCTTGACCATGGCAAAACGAATTACCTTGTCGCCGAGGGTGAAGCCCCTCTGGAACACTTCGACTATCTCGTTTTCGCCGAAGCTCTCGTCCTCAACGTGCATGACCGCATTGTGCTTTTCGGGGTCAAACTTCTCGCCCTCCGCTGCGATCTCGGTGACGCCGAGTCCGTCCATCGTGGATTTGAACTGCGCCATTATCATCTCGACGCCCTTGCGGTACGCCTCGTCCGCAGTCTCCTGCTTTAAGGCACGCTCAAGATTGTCGTACACCGGAAGGAACTTGCGCAGCGTGTCGACCTTGATGTCGGTGTAAAGCGAATCCTTTTCCTTCTGGCTTCTCTTGCGGAAGTTGTCGTACTCGGCGGCGAGGCGAAGGTATTTGTCCTTTTCCTCACGGACGAGCTTTTCGGCGGCTTCCTTTAAGTCGGGAGCCTTTTTGGACTCCTTGTCCTTTTCCTTTTTGGGCTTGGACTTCTTTTCCTTTTTAGCTTCCTCCTCGACGGGGGCTGCCTCCTTGCTTTCCTCGGCGGCGCTTTCCTCGACGGGGGCGGTGTCCTTTTTCTCTTTCTCAGTGCTCATCTATAATGTCATCTCCCTTGATTATCAGCTTGTTGTGCATTCCCGACGGGGGAGCCTCTCCGCCGCCGAGACGCTTTGAAAGACCTGCCGCAAGGAAGCTGAGCTTCGCTGCCACTGCGGAATAATCCATTCTCGTGGGTCCTACCACTCCGATAAGACCCTTCGTATTGTCGCCCATGTCATAGCTCGCTATGACGACGCTGGAGTCTTTAAGCTCCTCGGCGACGTTTTCGGGACCTATCAGCACCGTGACGTCCGAATTGGGGTCGATAACGTTGCCGGATATTAAATGTCCGCCGTCGGACAGGTAGCTCATAAGACGGTGCGCCTTGTCGGGATCTCGAAACTCCGGCTGACTAAGCAGCCTATTTTCACCCGTGACGAAAGCTTCGACTCCGCTCTGTCCCGCAAGTATCTCCATCGCAAAGGAGGCGATGACTGCGGTGAGTCCCATCGTATCGTCCGCCGCACGCTCGGTGCTGTTAATTAAAAGCGGCGTTATCTTCTCGTTCGATATTCCGGTGAAGTTTGCGTTAAAGAGAGAGGAGAGCTTTGCGATCATCCCGGAATCCACCGAGATCGGCAGGTGTACAAGCTTGTTCTTAACGGTATTGTTGCTCAGCATCGCCACAATTATGAACGTGTTGGCATCAATATATATAAGATCAAAGCGCTTTATCGTTGCGGGGGCATAGCTCGTGAGCATGAGGCTCGGATAATCCGTGAGCTGTGACGCCATTTTGCCGACGTCGCTCATCATGCTGTCAAGCTGCGTCATCTTATCGTTCAGGCGACGGTTTATCTCCTCCGTCTCCTCAAGCGAAAGCTTCTGCCTGTGCATAAGCTCGTTGACGTATATCCTATAGCCCGCAGGCGTCGGCACACGTCCGGCAGAGGTGTGCGGCTGCTCAAGATAGCCCATCGAGGTAAGCTCCGACAGCTCGTTGCGGATCGTTGCGGAGCTGCAACCGAGGTCGGCGATGCGGGCAATGACCTTGCTGCCGACGGGTTCTGCCGTTCTGATATGCTCCTCGACAAGCGCCGCAAGTATTTTCTTTTTACGTTCGCTTATGCTCATTTGGCACTCGCACCTCGCTAATGCTGGCACTCTCTTTATCTGAGTGCTAATATAGCACTATTTTTTGCCGCTGTCAAGGCTTTTATTCAAAAAGTTGCGAGAAAAATTATATATTTTTCTGCACAAAAGTTTGCGAGGGCATTTTGGAAGCGCCGCTTGCATAGGCTGTTAAAAAAGCAAAGGAGCGAAAACATGGCATACGAGGAAAAAAGCAAGGCGGCGCCCAAAAATCACGGTCTGAGCATGGAAAATCGCAGCAAGCTGTCGGTGACGGGGGTCGAGGACGTGGAAAGCTTCGACGAGACCGAGGTCGTCATGCAGACGGCGCAGGGCAATCTTGTGGTGCGTGGCAGCGGACTGCATATCGGGAAGATCAATCTTGACGCCGGGGAGCTGAACGTCGAGGGGCTTATAAGCGAGCTTTTGTACGAGGAGACGCCCTCGTCCTCCGGCGGCTTCTGGTCGAGGCTTTTCGGATAAATGGAGCTTGAGGTAAAGCGCCAGCTTTTGCAGCTTGCCGCAGCCTACGCAGCGGGGCTTGGGCTTGGCGTTATCTACGATGCGCTCAGGGCGATACGCCGCCGCTTGGGGCGAAACTGGTTTTTCGACCTGCTCTTTGTCGGCGCTTTGGGCTTTGTGCTGTTTACGCTGGGCATGAGTGTCGGAGACGGGGAGCTGAATCTCTTTATGGCGGGCTTTGCCGCCTTGGGCTTTTACACATATATGCGGCTTTTAAGCCGTCTGTTTTTGCCGGTCTTTGCAGCATTTACGGGTCTTTTGGCGCTTATTTTGCGTCCGTTTCGCATTGTCGGAAAATTTTTTGCCGATCAAGCAAAAAATGTCTTTTCAAATTGCCGAGCATGGTTTACAATGAAAAGAAAATCGGACCGTGATTCGGGAGGCGATGCGATTGAGGTCGAAGCTGCTTACGATAGGCGGGGCGGTGATTGCGGCGCTGCTGATATATGCGGCGTGGAACCTTGCGGAGACGATGGACGCTCTGCGGGACGCAAAAGATATGACTGAGCTGCTGCAGCGGGAAATTGACGATACTCAGGCGGAGACAGACGAGCTTGAGGAAAAGCTCTTGAGCTGCGATACGGATGAGTTTATTAAAGGTATAGCGAGAGACAGGCTCGGACTGGTTGAGCCGGGCGAGATCATATTCATAGATAATTACAGGTAAACGGGGTAAAACGATTCATGCAGTTTGAAATTGGAGAAGTGCTGGAAGGCAAGGTCACGGGTATCACCAAGTTCGGAGCTTTTGTCGCTCTGCCGGGCGGACAAAGCGGACTTGTGCATATTTCCGAGGTGGCGAATGCGTATGTCGCAGACATACACGATTTTCTGAGCGTAGGTCAGACCGTTAAGGTGAAGCTTATCGGCATAAACGACGGGAAGCTGAACCTCTCCGTCAAGAAGGCGGAGCCTGCGCCGAAGCCCGCCTTCGAGCGCCAAAGACAGGAAAAGCCCAACCGTCAGCCGCAGCGGACGGTGCAGGCGCCTCCGCAGGCGCAGGAGACAAGCGCCGACAAGAGCTTTGAGGATAAGCTCAAGAAGTTTATGCAGGAATCGGACAGCCGCATTGCCGGAAACCCCATGTATGCGGACAGGGGCAAGTCCCGCCGCCGCAGATAAGTGCGCCTTACGGCGCACTTTTTTACGGGAGAAAAACGCATGAAGGAAATTACGATAGGAAAAAACGACGCAGGTCAGAGGCTTGACCGCTTCGTCGGCAAGGCGGTGCCGCTGCTGCCGGAGTCGCTGCTGCAAAAGTACATACGCTTAAAGCGTATAAAGGTGAACTCCAAGGGCGCAAAGCGTGACACGAGGCTTTGCGAGGGCGACGTTTTGAGTCTTTACATAAACGACGAGTTTTTTGAAAAACCGAGGGAGGAGAACTCCTATTTAAAGGTCGGCACGCCGAAGCTCACCGTCGTCTACGAGGATGAAAACATCCTGCTTGCCGACAAAAAGCCCGGCGTTCTGTGTCACAGCGCAGGACAGTGGGATTACAACACGCTCATTGCAAACATCCAGGCGTATCTTGCGCAGAAGGGCGAGTGGCAGCCCAAGGCGGAAAACTCCTTCGCTCCGGCGCTGTGCAACCGCATCGACCGCAACACGGGCGGTATCGTGATCGCAGCGAAAAACGCCGAGAGCCTGCGTATTCTGAACGACAAGATAAAGGACAGGGAGATAGAAAAATTCTACCTTTGTGCCGTCACGGGGACGCCGAAGCCGTCCTCCGGCAGGCTGGAAAACTATCTGTTCAAGGATGCAAAGAAGAATCAGGTCTATGTAAAGGACAAGCCCATGCCGGGGGCAAAGCCCGCTGCGACGGAGTATCGGGTCATATGCACCAAGGGCAGACTGTCGCTCGTGGAGTGCAGGCTTTTAACGGGGCGCACGCACCAGATAAGGGTGCAGATGGCGCACGCCGGCTGGCCCCTTTTGGGCGACGGGAAGTACGGCAGAGAGCGGGTAAACCGTGAGTACGGCGAAAAGGGTCAGGCGCTTTATTCCTACCGCCTGCGCTTTGATTTCCCCACGGACGCAGGGATATTAAACTACCTCAGAGGCAGAGAATTTGCCGTGGAGTCCGTCGATTTTGCCGAAAAATATTTCGGCATCGCCGAGCTTCGTGACATTTAGAGCAAAATGCAGGAAAATTGTTGATTTTTGTTGACTTTACGGCGTCATGTATGTATATTGGTAGCGATGCAAAGGGCATTCCGGAGGCAGGTTCCGGAATGCCCTTAAACAATTTTAGCGCATTATGCGCCGGAAATGGGGGAGGATAAATGTCCAAAGAACTCATTCGCCTTGTTAATTGCAAAATGGCGTTTGACGATGAAATCGTTTTAGACGATATTAACCTGTATTTTAATGATAAGGAATTTCTGACGCTGCTCGGTCCGTCCGGCTGCGGCAAGACAACGACCCTCAGGATAATCGGCGGCTTCATTAAGCCGACCTCCGGAGACGTTATGTTTGACGGCGTCAGGATAAACGATGTCCCGCCTCACAAAAGAAAGGTCAACACGGTCTTTCAGAAGTACGCTCTGTTTCCCCATCTCGACGTTTACGAAAACGTCGCCTTCGGTCTGCGCATAGCAAAGGTGCCGGAGGAGGAGATCGACGAGCGTGTCACCGAAATGCTTGAGATAGTGAGCCTTAAAGGTTTTGAAAACCGCAGAGTGGCTCAGCTCTCCGGCGGTCAGCAGCAGCGTGTCGCAATTGCTCGTGCGCTCGTGAACCGTCCTAAGGTGCTGCTGCTCGACGAACCCTTGGGCGCTTTGGATCTGCGTCTCCGCAAGGATATGCAGAACGAGCTCAAGCGTATTCAGCAGGCGATGGGCATTACTTTTATATATGTAACTCACGATCAGGAGGAGGCGCTTTCCATGTCCGACACCGTCGTCGTCATGGACAAGGGCCGCATCCAGCAGATCGGTACGCCGGAGGATATTTACAACGAGCCTAAAAACGCCTTCGTTGCGGACTTCATCGGCGAAAGCAATATCCTCGACGGCGTGATGCTTGAGGACAGACTCGTGAAGTTCTTCGGCAGACGCTTTAAGTGCGTTGACGCAGGCTTTGAGAAAAACGAACCCGTGGACGTCGTTATCCGCCCGGAGGACATCGACATTGTGCCGCCCGACAACGGTCACCTTTGCGGCACCGTCACCTCGGTCACGTTTAAGGGCGTGCATTACGACACGATCGTCGATTTTAAGGGCTTTAAGTGGCTCATTCAGACGACGGACTACCACTCCGTCGGCGAGTATATAGGCATACGCCTTGAGCCGGAGGACATTCACATCATGCACAAGAGCGAATACTCCGGTATGTTCGGCGATTACAGCTCCTACTCTGCGGAATACGACGAGATGGACGATCCCGACCTGTATCCCGAAGGTGAGGAGGAGACGGCGGCGGAGGAAAGCGAAGATGAAGACTAAGCTTGCCGCACCTTACCTCGTATGGATGGCGCTGTTTACCGTCATCCCGCTGCTCATCGTGGCGTACTACGCCCTGACCGATTCGCAGACCGGGCAGTTCACCCTCGCAAATCTTCAGAACCTCGGAAATTACATCCCCATCCTCATAAAGAGCATTTGGCTTGCGCTCATCTCCTCGGTCATCTGCCTCGTTATCGGCTACCCGGTGGCTTACTACATCGCAAGCCGCTCCGAGCTTAAACAGCGCATACTCTATATGCTCATCATGCTGCCCATGTGCATCAGCTTCCTGCTGCGCACGCTTGCGTGGGTCGCACTGACCGAGGATACGGGTATTATAAACAACTTCATCATGGCGCTCGGACTAAAGCCGCTGCCGCTTATCCGCAACAACGGAGCCGTCGTCCTCGGCATGGTGTACAACTACCTGCCGTACATGATAATGCCGCTGTACAGCGTCATCGTCAAGATCGACGGACGCCTCGTCGAAGCGGCGCAGGACCTCGGCTGCAACAATGCAGGCGTGTTTAGGCGGGTCATTTTGCCACTGTCGATGCCCGGCATCGTCTCCGGCTTTACCATGGTGTTTGTGCCTGCCGTGTCCACCTTCTACATCTCGCAGAAGCTCGGCTCCTCCGGCACGACCCTTATAGGCGACGTTATCGAGAGCCAGTTTAAGACCGCATACAACCCCAACCTCGGCGCAGCGCTCAGTCTCGTGCTGATGGTCGTCATCTTCATCTGCATCGGAGTCATGAACCGCTTCGGCGACGACGAGGAGGTGATCACGGTATGAGGCGCTTCAACAAGATATTTACCGTGGTCGTTCTGCTGTTTCTGTACATCCCCATGATCGTGCTTGCGGTCGGGTCGTTTAACAGCGGCATGGACATTGCGGTGTTCAAGGACTTTACATTAGATAACTACCGTGAGCTGTTTTCCGACGGCGTGCTTCTGCCGCTGCTTTTAAACTCGGTGATAGTCGCCGTCATCGCTTCCGTCATTGCGACCGTTTTGGGTACGGCGGCGGCGATCGGCATAAACTCCATGAGTCCTAAGCTGCGTAAGCTGTCCATGAGCATCACGAACATCCCCATGACGAACCCTGAGATCGTCACCGGCGTTTCGCTGGCGCTGCTCTTTGCCTTCGTCGGTACGCTGCTGAAGATAAACAACATCCTCGGCTTTGCAACGCTGCTCATAGCGCACGTCACCTTCTGCCTGCCCTACGTCATCCTGTCTGTCATGCCGAAGCTGCATCAGATGGACCCGAACCTAAACGAGGCGGCGCAGGACCTCGGCTGCACCCCGGTGCAGGCGTTCTTCAAGGTCGTCATCCACGAGATAACGCCGGGAATCATCTCCGGCGCTCTCATGTCCTTTACCATGAGCCTCGACGATTTCGTCATCAGCTATTTCGTCTACGGACCCAAATTCGTGACGCTGCCTGTCGAGATCTACAACTACACAAAAAAGCCCCTGCACCCCAAAATCTACGCACTGTTCACCCTCCTGTTTGCGGTCATTCTGATCGTTATGGTCCTTATGAACCTGCTTCAGGCGAAGGACGAAAAGCGTGTCCGTGACAACAAAAAGGCGTTCGGAAGAAAGAAGGTGGGCGCATGAAAAGATCCTTTGCAGCCCTTTTAACCCTTCTGATGCTCCTTGCGCTCGCACCCGTTCTGCCGTCGCCGACGGCAAGCGCCGAGGAGGTCACGATAAACGTCTACAACTGGGGACAGTACATTTCCGACGGAAGCGACGGCTACATCGACGTCAACGCCGCCTTCACCGAGGCGACGGGCATCAAGGTCAACTACATGACCTTCGACTCGAACGAGACGATGTACACAAAGCTCAAGACCGGCGGCAGCAGCTACGACGTCATTATCCCCTCGGACTACATGATAGCAAGGCTCATCGAGGAGGATATGCTTGAGGAGCTGGACTTTGACAACATCCCCAACTACTCGCTCATAGGCGACGCCTATAAAAACACCGCCTACGACCCCGACAACAAATACTCCGTGCCTTATACATGGGGTACCGTCGGCATTATCTACAACTCAAAGTATGTCGATGAGGCGGACGTCGGCTCGTGGGACCTGCTCTGGAACGAGAAATACTCCGGTAAGATCCTGATGTTCAACAATCCCAGAGACGCATTTGCGATCTCCGAGCTGCTGCTCGGCATCGACGTAAACTCCGAAAACGAGGACGAGCTGCGCAGCGCAGCCTACAAGCTCATCGAGCAGAAGCCCCTCGTGCAGAGCTACGTCATGGACGAGATCTTCGGCAAGATGGAGAGGGAGGAGGCGTGGATAGCGCCGTACTATGCGGGCGACTACCTGCTGATGGCGAAGGAAAATCCCGACCTGCGCTTCTACTTCCCGGAGGAGGGCTTTAACCTCTTTATCGACGCAATGTGCATCCCCAAGGGCTGTCAGAACAAGGAGGCTGCCGAGGCGTACATCAACTTCCTTTGCTCGGCTAAGATCAGCGGCGAAAACCTCGACTACCTCGGCTACTCGACCCCGGTCCCCGACGCAAAGGAGTTCATGGACCCCGAAACCGCCGCAAGCGACATTGCCTATCCTAGCACCGAAACGCTGAGTCATGGCGTTGCGTTTATGAATCTGAGTCAAGCAACCTCGCAGCTGACCGACTCTCTGTGGCTTGAGGTCAAGACACAGGGCAGCGTCGATACCTATGCGATCGTGTGCATGGCGGCGGTCGCCGTGCTGACGGTCGTGTACTTTGCCGTACACGGGGCAAGGAAAAAGAAACGGCTCAGAAATCGCTGCAAGCGATGGAAAGAGTAAATACTTAAAAATAAGCTCTGCTTTGGCAGGGCTTATTTTTTATGCTCTTTTCTATGTTATGTAAACCGACGGGCGAGGCGGGGGGAGAGAAATTCAGCACAAAAAAAGCTGCTTGTATCGGAATGTACAAGTTTACGGGCGATGCGCCCTACGGTTGAGAGGTGATGGGAATGAAAAAGAAAGCGGACGCCGAAAAAGCTTCTGCGCTTCTGTCAAAGCTTGCGGCTTCGGTGCCCAACGACGCCGTGAAGCTCCTGTTCCTCGATGACGAGGACTTGTCCGTTCTCGAAAGTCTGGATCTTTTCCTGCTCAGCGAGATCAAACGCTCGCCGTCGGGCGCCGTGGAAATGAAATTCGTGGACAGGCTTGCGGTCATCAGGGAGCTTATGGAGCTTAAAAAGACCGAAAACGCCGGCACGGAGGACAGCTTCTATGCGGCGCTTGACCGCTCCGCAATGCTCTTAAAGGATGAACCCAAGGACAAATGAAGTTTGAATCGTTTTCAAAGACCCAGCTCACCGCCCTGTCGTGGTGGAGCGACGCATCGCCGTACAGGAGCTGCGACGCCCTCATCTGCGACGGAGCCGTGAGGTCGGGCAAAACGCTGTGTATGGGCATATCCTTCGTTTGCTGGGCAATGCGGCGCTTTGACGGCGAGCGCTTCGGCATCTGCGGAAAAACCATCGAGGGCGCAAGGCGCAACATGGTGCAGCCGCTGTTGCCGGTGCTGCGGGACATCGGTTTTTCGGTAAAGGAGCTTCACTCCAAAAACTACTTCGACGTGAGCTACAAGGGACACTCAAACCGCTTTTACCTTTTCGGAGGTAAGGACGAAGGCTCCGCTTCGCTCATTCAGGGCATTACCCTTGCCGGAGTTCTGCTTGACGAGGTGGCGCTGATGCCGAGAAGCTTTGCCGAGCAGGCCTGCGCAAGATGCTCGGTGACGGAAAGCAAGCTGTGGTTCAACTGCAACCCCGAAGGTCCGAGGCACTGGTTCTACCGTGAGTGGATAAGGAAGGCATCGGAGCGCAACGCTTTGTATCTGCATTTTACCCTGGATGACAACCCCTCCCTTTCCGGGGAAATAATCGCAAGGTACAAGAGTATGTACTCCGGCGACTTCTACCGCAGATTCATACTCGGCGAGTGGGTCATGCCGCAGGGCAGGGTCTACGACTTTTTCGACGAGAGCTATCTGCGGCAGCCGCCCAAAAGCTGCACCGACTATGCGGTGTCCTGCGACTACGGTACGAAAAACCCTAGCTCCTTCGGGCTTTGGGGACTTTCCGACGGCGTGTGGTACCGCCTGCGTGAATACTATTTCGACTCACGCAGGGAGGGCTATCAGAAAACCGACGCCGAGTACGCAGACGACCTCAGGGCGCTTTGCGGCGGTATCACACCGTCAAAGGTGCTGGTCGATCCCTCGGCGGCAAGCTTTATCGAGGTCCTCACGAGAGAGGGCTTTCGGGTGACGAAGGCGGATAACGATGTTTTAAGCGGCATAAGGACCACGGCGGATATGCTCAAGCGGGGCGCCATAGTCATTTGCCCCGACTGCCGTGATGCGATCAGGGAATTTTACGAGTACCGCTGGGACGAAAAGATCGGAGACAGGGACGTTCCGGTGAAGAAGTTCGACCATGCCATGGACGAGATACGCTACTTCGCCGTCAGCGTCGCAAAACGGGAAACGGACGAGGGCTTCGCAATGTGGGTAGACAGGAGGTAAAAATGAAACTTTTTTCCGGAAAAAAGAAGGATCCTCCGCCGAGAGTTCAGATAAGGAGCGTACAGTCGCACCCCTTTAATCTCATCGACGGCTACGTTCCGCTCGGCGGCGGGGAGATCATGCTCTATCGGCAGATAAGAGAGGCGGTGCCGGTCGTTGACGCTGCGATAATGAAGCTTATCCGGCTCACCGGCGGCTTTACGCTCTCTTGCCCCGACAAAAGGGCGGAGCATGAGCTTAACGAGTTTGCCAAAAGGGTCGACGTCGGCAGAGGTCAGCAGGGCTTGCAGACCTTTATAAACGCCTACCTCGACTCCATGATAACCTGCGGCAGAGCGGTCGGAGAGATCGTCACAAGGGGAAACTCGGACATTGCGGCCGTCATATGCGGCAACGTTGCGGACGTGCAGATAAAGGAGGGCGAAAGCCCCATGGACTTTGAGCTGTGTTCGCTCGGCGAGAGCGGTCAGATAGAGCCGCTGCCGAGGCAGAATCTGCTCATGTTCACCCCCTTTAACCCGGAGGCGGAGTCGCCCTACGGCGTGTCGATGCTCAGAAGTATGCCTTTCCTTTGCGGCATACTCCTCAAGATCTATCAGTCGCTGGGGATAAACTGGGAGAGAGCGGGCAACGTCCGCTTTGCCGTGGTGTACAAGCCGCAGAGCGACGTGCTGGACAGGGGCCTTGCAAAGGAGCGGGCGCAGCAGATCGCTTCGCAGTGGAGCGACGCCATGCAGAGCGGGAAAAACGGCTCCGTGCGTGACTTCGTTGCGGTCGGCGACGTCGACATCAAGGTCATCGGCGCAGACAATCAGATCCTCGACAGCGAGGTGCCGGTGCGTCAGATCACGGAGCAGCTCGTTGCGAGGACGGGTATCCCGCCCTTCCTCCTCGGACTTAACTGGTCCACCACGGAGCGCATGAGTGCTCAGCAGGCAGACCTCATGACCAGTGAGCTGACGAGCATACGCCGTACGCTCGACCCGGTCATCGAAAAGGTCTGCACGCTGTGGCTGCATATGCACGGCTACGCCTGCCCCGTGAGCGTGGAGTGGGATACCATAAACCTCCAGGATGCGGTCGAGGAAGCGAAGGCCGCTCTTTACGTCGCACAGGCGGAAAAAATCTATGGTGAAGAGGGTAAGGAATATGAAGATCGTTAAATTCGGAGCCGCAGCCTCGGCGAAGACCTCCGAGCGGGAGCTTGAGCTTTTAAACGCCTTTGCAAAAACGCAGCTCAAAGCCGACGAGGTGTACATTTTCTCCGTTCTGCTTTGCGACAACGAGGTGGACAGGGATCTTGAACGCTTCCCCGTCGAAACGCTCAAGGAGCTTGGAGAGCTGTTCGTGGGCGCTACGGGCATCTGCGACCACGAGTGGCGAAGCGAAAACCAGGTCGCAAGGATATACAGAACGGAGCTTGTGACCGACTCGGAAAAGCTCAACTCGCTCGGTGAGCCGTATTGCTATCTCAAGGGCTGCGCCTATATGCTGCGCATACCGCAGAACGAGGAGCTTATCGCTCAGATCGAGGGCGGCATCAAGCGTGAGACCAGCGTCGGCTGCTCCGTGAAAAGCCGCATATGCAGCATCTGCGGCGAGGAGCTTGGCTCCTGCGGACACGAGAAGGGTGTGCGCTACGGCGGAAAGCTCTGCTACGCAAGCTTAAAGGGCGCTGTCGATGCCTATGAATGGAGCTTCGTTGCGGTGCCGGCACAGCGCAATGCGGGCGTTATAAAGAGCCTTGCGAGCTTTGCCGACAGCAGCGAGGGAAGCGTTTTTAAGGCGGAGTACGAGGCGCTCAAAAAGAAGGCGGAGCTTGGAAACAGGTACCTTGCGGGGCTTCGCAGCGAGATACTCAGGCTGTGCCTTGTCTGTGACGACGGACTGTACGGAGCGGTAAAGGCGGGGCTTGAGCATATGGACGAGGCGGAGCTTCTTTCGGCGAAGGCGGCGTTCACCGCAAAGGCGGATGCGCTTTGCTCTCCGCTCTGCCAGCTTCCGGGCAAGAAGGAGGTCACCGCCTTTTTCGGTGACGAGTACATTATTTGACCACGGGTCTAAGGAGGAAAAACAATGAAGGTTAGTTTTGAAGGTATCGGCGATCAGATCGTTTCCTTTGTCAAGGGCAGCGGCGCCGAAAAGGGCGTTTTCGTAAAGCTCGGCGCTTCTTCCACCGTTGCAGCGGCGGATGACGGCGACTGCTTTGCCGGTCTCTGCGTTCACGCAGACGGCGGCTTTGCCGACGTACAGCTTAAAGGAAGCGTCACCTGCGCCTACACCGGCACCGCACCCGAAGTCGGCTTTGTAAAGCTCGTTTCGGCCGGCGGCGGCAGCGTCAAGAAGGACAACGGCGGCAGAGAGTATCTCGTGCTGAAGGTGGACACCGCAGCTTCCACTCTGAGCTTTATCATGTAAGGAGGATCACACATGGCATACTTATTCAACGAGGTAAAACTGGACAAGGGAATGTATTCCCAGAGAGGCAAGAGCTTTGAGCAGGTGCTTGAGTCGCTCGACCCCAACGAAAACTACAAGGGCACCGCCTTTGAGGGCATGGACGCTTTCCAACGTCAGCTCAAGCGCTTCGACATCAAGGTCAGAGGCGCAGGCAGCGACACCGTGGAGAAGTTTTTCTCCACTCACGAGTCCTCGGTGCTGTTCCCCGAATACGTCGCCAGAAGCGTAAAGGCGGGCATGGAGGAGGGCAACATCCTGCCCTCCATCACCGCCTCCGTCACCAGATTCGACGGCATGGACTACCGCTCCATATACTCCGCAGCCTCCGAGGACGACAAGAGCCTGCGCTACGTCGGCGAGGGTGCGGTCATTCCTCAGACCGAGATCAGGGCGGCGGACCATCTCGTTTCCCTGAAAAAGAGGGGCAGAATGCTCGTCGCTTCCTACGAGGCGATACGCTTTCAGCGCCTCGATCTGTTCTCCGTCATGCTGCGTCAGATCGGCAATCAGATCATGCGTATGCATCTTGAGGACGCCATCGACGTCATCATAAACGGCGACGGCAACAACAATGCGGCGCAGTCCCTTGAGGTCGGCGGCACCGCTCTCGGCGGTACTGCGGGTACTCTCAGCTACTCCGAGCTGCTCAACTTCTGGAACAGCTTCGACCCCTACTGCATGAACACCCTCGTCGCCGCTCCCGACGTGATGATGAAGATACTCAAGTGCTCCGAGTTCCAGAATCCTCTGACCGGACTGAACTTCCAGGGTACCGGCGAACCCGGCAATCCCCTCGGTGCAAAGCTCATCCGCTGCTCCGCCATGCCCGCAGGCAAGGCGATAGGCCTTGACAAGGGCTATGCCCTTGAGATGGTGAGCGCCGGCGACGTGAGCGTCGAGTACGACAGACTCATCGACCGTCAGCTTGAGCGTGCGGCCATCACCAGCATCTCCGGCTTTGCAAAGCTCTACACCGACGCTTCCAAGGTCCTCAGCGTCTGAGCCGAGGCTCCCCCGCTCATTGCGGGGGAGCGTTTTAAACGATCACAAATGCGGAGGTAAAAATGGCTTACACAAATAACGACATTGCCGCAAAGGCAAGAGAGCTTGCCGGAGACATTTCCGACGAGAGCGGCAGACTTTTAAACGTCCTGTGCGCCGCCGCCGAAGCGGAGCTTCGCAGCAGGCTAAAAAACGGTGCGCCTCCCGCCGAGCTTGAGGAGGTATTCGTGACCGCAGCCGGAATGCTTGCGCTTGCCATGCTCACCGAGACGGAGCGGGCGGAGGACGTGTCCTCCTTCACCGCAGGCAGCGTGTCGGTCACGCTCAGGGGCAGCTCCGTCTCCGCTGCGGCGCTGCGCCGTCAGGCGGAGAATATGCTCAGGGGCTACATCGACTCCGGCGACTTTGCGTTTTTGGGGGTGCAGGGATGAAAACCGACGGACTTTTTCGTCGCTTCGGCGACAAAATTTCGGTAAACGGCAGGCAGGGAAGCGGCATACTGCTGCCGATGCACCCGAAGGACCCCGAAATAAACAAGCAGCCGCTGCCGTCCGGCGTCGTAAACGGCGAGAGCTGGCTGCTCATGACCGCAATGCCGCTTTCCGAGGGCGACAGCGTTTCCTGCTGCGGGTACACATACGAGGTCAGACGCAGCACGCAGGTGCGGCTCATGGGGGACGTTTCGCATTACGAGGGCGTGCTGCGCCTTGTGGGGAGGGCTTAAAATGTTTGATCCCATACTCGACTCCGTCGTCGGCGTTTTGAAAAGCGCCGGGCTGAACGCAGTCAGAAGCTACCCCGCAGCGAAGCTCGACCGCAGCGCAGAGTACGTCTGCATTTCGCTCAAAAAGGGCGAGATTTTGTCCTCCGGCATGGGCAATTACCTCGGATGCAGGCAGACGGAAAAGGGCGCTGCGGAGCTGTACGGCTTTAAGGCGGCTCTCTGCATCGCAGCGGACATTTACGCTCCCGCCTCCGGCAGCGGAGCGGGACGCTGCATCGCCCTTGCCGACAGCCTTTGCTCGGCGCTTGAGAAAGCGCCGCAGGGCTTGAAGGTGTTGGGGTTTGAGTGCGGGGATGCGGCGTTCTGCTCGGAGAGCAGGATGTTCAAAAGCCGCTGCACCGTTTCCTGCATCGCATTCCCGATGCGGAGCGTAATTCGGGAAAGCGGAGAGTTTACGGACTTTGTCCTGAGAGGAGAGTTAAAATGAGCCTTAAACTTAGACCCGGCGTGTATGCGTCATACGAGGTCAGCAGCTCAATGACAGCCGGCGCCGAATCTGCGCTCGTGGGCATTGCCGCCGCAGCGCAGAAGGGTGAGGCGGCGCTTATTACGAACGTATCACAGGCGTCGGAAAGCTTCGGCGAGTGCAGCTTAACGGAGCTTATACGCAGCTCGATGCTCAACGGAGCAACAAGAGTGTACGCCGTGCCG
Source organism: Bacteroidaceae bacterium (assembly GCA_963610045.1). Taxonomy (GTDB): domain Bacteria; phylum Bacillota; class Clostridia; order Oscillospirales; family Oscillospiraceae; genus F23-B02. The sequence continues at coordinate 6,670 of CAVDMS010000022.1, read as the reverse complement.
GTTAAAGACGGCGACTATGGCGCTGCATTTTCTGAGCTTATCTCAAACGGCGCCGACTTTCTCTGCTGCGACAGCACCGACGGCGAGAGCTTTGCCGACATTGCTCAAAGCCTTAGCGCTGCCGGAGAAGCGGGGAGATTTTTGATCGCCGTGCTTGAGTACGAAAATGCCGAGGCACAGCTGCTCATAAATAAGGCGAAAAGCATAAACGCCGAGAACGTCATGCTCATCGGCAATGCAGGCGACAGCAAAGGACAGCTTTCTGCCGCAGCAGCGGGGATACTTTCCGCACGCAGCGACCCGTCGCTGCCCGTAAACGGCGTGGCGCTCAAGGGCGTGACGAAGCTGAAATACGACTTCACCGATGCGGAGATCGAGCTTCTGCTTGAGTCCGGCGTCACGCCGCTTGAGATGCTCTGCGGTGAGGTCTGCTTTGTTCGAGGCGTGAGCACCAGAACCACGACCGGTGGAGCGCCGGACGCTTCCTACCGTGACATAAACACCGCAATGGTGATAAACCGCGTGCTGCCGACCGTGAGGGATGCACTGCAACGCTGCTTTGTAGGCAGAAAAAACGACGCGCACACCAAGGCGGCGATACGCAGTCTTGTTGCAACGGAGCTTCAGAAGCTTAAAAAGACGGAAACGATAGCCGAATACGGCAACATCACCGCCGAAGCAAGCGAGAAGGATCCCAATGTTTGCGTTGTGAGCTTCAACTTCTCCGTTTATAAGGGACTGCACATCATTGAGCTGACAGCTCATGTAAATCTGTGAGGTGTATATGCAAAGCTATGCAAGTTTTCCGACAAGCTGCGACATATATCTTGAGCTTGACGGCAAAAAAATTGCGGTGGTGCAGAGCTACCGCGCCGAATCCCAAAAGCAGAGCAGGATCATTGAGGCGTTCGGCGAAAAAACTCCCGTTGCGGTGGTGAGCGCGGGGATAAGTCACCGCGTGAGCCTCACAAGGCTCTACGCAACGGATGAGGCAATATGCGACGGTATCGACTTTCACACGCTTGACGACTTTTCCCTCGTCATAGCAAAGCCGGACAAGCGAATAGTCTACTCCGGCTGCCGTTGGGAAAGCATCGAGGAAAACGGAGAGTTGGGCGAGACCGTTGCGGAAAAGGTCAGCATCATAGCGTCGGACAGAATGGAGCTTGAGGCATGACCGCATCAATGCTTTTACGGGATGCAGCGCAGCCCATGCAGCGCTTGCGCTGGTTGGTGCTTAAAGAGTTTAACATTCTGCCCTTTTCCGATGAGGGAAGGGCGGTGGACGACGGGGAGCTGCTCAAAATGGCGGCACAGATGGTCCTCGACCGCAGGCTGAGACTTGGGGACGTAAACCCCTCGTTTTCCGCAGAAAAGTTTTCGGAGGCGATGAAGCGTGGATAATGAAATGACCGTTCTCGCGGCGGAGCTTCTTGCGCTGCTCACGCAGGAGGGCGTTTTTTACGGTGCAAGGAGCGCTTGCGACACCGCCGCAGAGCGCCTTGCGCCCAAAGCGGAGAGCTCGTTTTCGACGGAGCCTTTGCCGAGTGTGCAAAGGAGCCTCACGCTTAACGAGATATCCGAGGGCTTTGAGCGGGCGTCAAGGTGCTACGACTCACATTTTGAGCTTTATTAGGAGGTGGAAGCGTGCTTGCATCCATGAGATTCAAAAACTACATATGGCCGCACAATCCCAAACGCTTTGAGATAGGCTTTGAGCGGAAGATAAGCTGCATGAAGCTGCCCTTTTCGGGTCACGTCGTGCAGGATCTCGGAAGCTGTGCACGGGTGTTTTCCGGCGAGGGTGAGTTCTTCGGTGAGGACGCATACGCACAGTTTCGCCGCCTTGCCGAGGTCTTTAACGAGGGCGGTGCGGGGCTGCTTTCGCATCCGCTGTGGCCGAGCGTGAGTGCGGTATTCCAAAAGCTCAGTCTGCTTGAGGAGCCGGGGGAAAACTATGTCCGCTATTCCTTCCGCTTCGTCGAATACAGCGACGGCGTCACGGCTCAGAGCCTGTCGGCAGCCGAGACGCTCCCGCGGGGCGGCGTTTACACGGTTGCCGAGGGCGACAGCATAGGCAAGGTCGCGAGCACGATCGGCGTAAGCTCGGATCGGCTTATGCGCCTAAACCCGGAGATCAAAAATCCGAACCTAATCTCGGCGGGACAGATCCTCAGAACGGAGTGAAGCGATGAGAGGCTACATATATGATAAAAACGGCAGCGAAACGCTCCTGCCGCCGCTTCTGTCGTGGGACATCTCTCTAGGCAGCGGTGTGCCGTGCGATTCGTTTGAGGTCTGCTGCGCCTATGAGACGAAGTATCTCAAGTCGCTCTCGCAGGCCTGCCGCTTCCGTGCCGTACACGAGGGCAAGACCGTGTTTTCCGGGCGTATCGACGAGTACGAGGTGCGCATTTCCGACGACGGCGGTACGGTGTCCGTCTGCGGACGTTCAATGGCGGCGCTCCTGCTCGACAACGAAGCCGAAGCGTCCGAGTACCTGAAGCTCAGTCCGGAGCTTCTTACCGAAAGGCATATAAGTCCCTACGGAATAAGTGTGTCAATAGGTACGGGGCTTAAAACGCTTTCCGGCTTTGCGGTGACGCAGGGCGAGAGTGAGTGGAGCGTCGTAAAGCGCTTTTGCAGCCTTTGCGGTTGCCCGGAGCCGAGGCTTTCGCAGGAGGGAACGCTGCTGCTCGGAGTTCACGGCGGTGCTGCGGTGACAATAAACGATCAAAGCCCGATAGCGGAAATACGTCACAGGGACTGCCGCTACGGGATGATCTCCGCCGTTTTGGTCAAAAACCGCAGCACGGGGGCAAAGTACGGCGTTTCCAATCAGCCCTTCATAGACAGGGGCGGGTCAAGCCGCCGCATTATCACCGTGCCGAGAAAAACCGGAGCTGAGGCGATGCGCTACACCGCTGCTTATCAGATAAAGCAGTCGGCAAAGGAGAAGTTCACCGTGAGCCTTAAGCTGCCGTCGCAGTTTCCGGCAAAGCCCGGAGACACGGTGCGCTTTGACAGCAGACGCTTGGGGCTGAAGGGCAGCTTTACGGTCACACGGCTGCGCTCCTTTGCCGGCGGCAGTGAGGCGGGCAGCGAGCTTACGATGGAGGTGCGCACATGAGGATCGGGGAGACCGGAAGAAAAACAAACGACGGAGCTGCCCTCTCGGTCGCGCGGGTGAGTATCGGAGGAGAAAACCCGGCGCTTGTCTCCGGGAAAGAGTACCGCGGATGCGAGCTGCTTTGCCCCGGCGGAATACTGAGGATCCCGAAAGCAGGGGAGGAGCAGCTTCTCATAAAAACCGAGGACGGTTCCGTTTTGGCTGCGGGCGTGTGCGGCATCGAGATCCCGGACGGACTTTCCGATGGCGATATACTTATTAAAAACGGGCAGGCGTCGCTGTGCCTTCACAGCGACGGCAGCATTGAAATATACGGCAAAGTGCTTATAAACGGGAGTGAGCTTAATGGAACTGAGACTTAAAGACGGCAGATACGACAGCATAGGCGCAAGCCTTTGCACGGTGAGCGGAGCCGAGGAGCTTGCGCAGCGCGTGATGATGAAGCTTGCTGCAAGACGCGGAAGCTTCTGGCCTCTGCCGAACTACGGAAGCAGACTGTACAGGCTCGTAAACGGCGAACGTCCCAAGGACAGAGAGCTTGCTGTGCGGCAGTATGTCGCCGAAGCGCTCTCGGACGAGATCGGCGTTACGCTTGCCGACGTGCAGATAAGCTATCCGGCTGACGACACCATGCGGCTCAAGCTTTACTTTTCGTGGAGCGGCGGCAGCTTCTCCACAGATCAAATCATAAGGAGCTAAGCTATGAAAACAACGGAAGAAATATATGCGGCGCTAAAAGAAGACTTTGAAAGCGCTTCGGGGCTTGCTTTAAACGACGGCGGCGATATGGCTTTGCGCTTTATGGCCTTGGCGGCACAGCTTGAGAGCCTGTACTACGAGGCGGACTTCGTTGCGACGCAGGGTATGCCGCAGACCGCAAGCGGGGGCAATCTCGACTACTTTGCCTCGCTCAAGGGACTTAGCCGCGTTCCCGCAAAAAAGGCGACGGGTACGATTACCTTCTACGGAGCAGACGGGGCGTATGCCTTCATCGAAAAGGGCACCCGCTGTCTCGGCAACAACGGCATGGAATATGTCACGACCGAGGAAAAACGCCTTACCGCAGCGCAGGGAAGCTGCACCGTTGCCGCCGAAGCGGCAATCGCGGGCGCAGCCGGAAGTATTGCCGCCGGAGGTATAGTTACGATGATGCTGCCTCCCGTCGGGGTCAAAAGCTGTAAAAACACCGTGCCCTTCTTCGGCGGTAAGGACGCCGAGAGCGACGAGGAGCTGCGCAAAAGGGTGCTTATGAGCTACAAAACCGTCATAAACGGCGGCAACAAAGAGTATTACAAACAGCTTGCCTTGAGCCTTGACGTGATCGCTGCGGCTCAGGTCATTCCCAGAAAACGCGGCGCAGGCACCGTGGACGTCATTGTTTCCACGCACAAAAATGAGCCGAGCGACGAAACGATCGCCAAGCTACAGGCGCTGATGGACGAAAACCGTGAGGTCTGCTCCGATGTTCTCGTTCGCGCGCCGCAGACCGTCCCCATCGGCGTTGCGGCAACCGTGACGGCAAAGGCGGGGCAGAGCCAGAAGCTCGTCTGCGACAACGTGAAGATAGCGCTTCAGAAGTACTTCGTCGGTGAGCGGCTTGGCAGAGATGTCCTTCGGTCGGAGTTGGAGGAGATCATCGCCTCGGTACCGGATGTCGCAAGCTATGTGCTGACGCAGCCGGAGGAGGACTTCCTCATCGACCCCAACGAGCTTCCCGTTATCGGGGCGATAACCGTCACGGGAGGCGAGGCTTAATGGCATACGAGACCTTTCTGCGAAGAATACTTGCGCCGCTGCGGATATACGACCTTGACGGCGGCTACGGCGCCATCGAGATCGCCTGCGAGGGTGAAGCGCTCGACGGCGTGTATAATAGGCTTGAGCGCCTTGACGGACGCCGCAGGGTCGAGACCGCAACGGAGGAGGAGCTTTCGGAGTACGAAACCTTGCTGCCGTATCCGCCGGTAAGCGACGACATTTCCGATCGCAGAGCGGCGGTCGCCGCCATGCTCGGCACCGCAAACTGCTGCATGACGCTCGTGGAGCTTAACCGTGTCTTGCCGCTCTGCGGCGTTAAGACGTCGGCGCAGGAGACGGACGAGGCTTACACGCTGCGCATCGTCTTTGACTCTGCGCCCGAAGACGAAGCGGTGCTTGCCGAGGTAAAGCGCCGTCTCGGCGAGATCGTCCCCTGCCACCTTGCGCTCGTATATTCGTAACAGTTTAAAAAGAAAAGCTTCCGAAGTCTGACTTCGGAAGCTTTTTTATATGCCTATCAATCGTCGTCAACATCGACGTAGATGATCTCGCCGGTGTGTCCGTTTATCTCGACCTCAAACTCAAGGCCGCCCTTGCGCAGCTCAACGCTGTACTCGTAGTACGCCTTGCCTATGTCGAAGCCGGATTCGAGGTCGCAGTCAATGTCCTCGACAAAGATGCTGCCGGGAACGTCGGCATAATTTTCCTCGACGTAGCTTATCGCAAGCTCACGGGCCTGCTCACGGGTGATCCTCGTGTTGCCGTCGGCGTTGTTCGATCTTATCGAGTGGACGATAAGCACCGCAGCGCCGCCGATAATGGCTATTGCAAGTATCGCAACCACGACGGTGGTAAGTATCGTCTTGAGGCTGTGCTTCTTTGCCGCCTTTTTGTATGCGCCGCCGTCGGCCTCGCTGATGACGTTCGGCGTTTCGTTGTCGATGATCTCCGTCAGCTTGCGGGCTTTGGCGATCTCGGTGCGGACGAACTGTACTTCCTCGTCCGTTGCGGTCCCGTCAAGGAACTTCTTGTACGCTTTTTCAAAATCCATTGTTATACCTCCAGCTTTTTTCTTAAACTTTCTCTTGCCCTGCACAGGATGACCTTGACGTGATCCGGCGTTTTACCGGTGATCCCGGCAATCTCCTTAACGGACAGCCGCTCAAAGTAGAACAGCGTAATGACCTCCGCCTGCGTCTGCGGGAGCAGCTCTATCGCACGGTAGAGCGCTCGGTAGTCCTCCCGACGGATTATTTCGTCGATGAGAGCGTCACGCTCTCCCGCAAGCTCCTCCGGCAGCCCCTCGCAGCGGCGGGTGCGCCTTTGCTCGTTGTAGTACAGGTTGCGGCACACGGTAAAGAGCCACGACTTAAAGCTGCGTATCTCGCCGTCTGCGGTCTCAAGCGCCTTGAAAAACGCCTCGGACACTATCTCCTCGGCGATGCTGCGCTCCTTTGACAGCGACAGCATGTACAGCAGGGCTTCGTTATAGTGTTTTTTGAACAGCTCCTCAATAACGTCGCTTTTCACCTTGGACTCCTTGTGCTTTAGTGTTGCCTTACAAAACCGGTTTCGTTTTGTGCGTTTCGTATATAAGACACCGGGGCAGACAAAAGGTTACACCCTTTTTTGAAAAAAGTCGAAAATATTAAAAAGGGAGAGCGTGACGCTCTCCCAATTAAGTTTCTCAGAAAACTTTTAGTTTTTTGAGAAACTTAATTGCACGCCACATTTTTTGTGAAAGATTATTTCACAAAAAATCTCGCTACGCTCGTCAAAAAG
>CAVDMS010000021.1:0-23155 GCA_963610045.1 Bacteroidaceae bacterium | reverse complement strand
TCTCCGCAAAGACCGGTATGGGCATTGACAACCTGCTTGAGAACCTTGTTGTTCTTGCCGAGGTGCAGGAGCTTAAAGCAAACCCGAACCGTGCCGCAAAGGGTGCGGTCATCGAGGCCCGCCTCGACAAGGGCAGAGGTCCCATTATGACTGTTCTCGTGCAGAACGGTACGCTCAAGCTCGGCGATATCATTATTGCCGGCACTGCGGTCGGACGTGTCCGCACCATGATAAACGACAAGGGTCAGCGCATAACCGAAGCAGGTCCCTCCGTTCCTGTCGAGATATCCGGTATGTCCGAGGTCCCCAGTGCGGGCGATACCTTCAACGCCGTTGCGGATGAGCGCATGGCGAGAGAGCTTGTCGAGGAGCGCAAGATCCAGCAGAAGAATGCAGCCTTCGGCATGAATAAGAAGGTCAGTCTTGAGGATCTGTTCAGCCAGATACAGGCGGGCGAGATGAAGACCCTCAACATAATCGTCAAGGCGGACGTTCAGGGCTCTGCGGAAGCAGTCAAGGCGTCGCTTGAGAAGATCACGAACGAGGAAGTCAGGGTCAAGGTCATTCACAGCGCAGTCGGTGCAATTAACGAGTCCGACGTCATGCTTGCCGCAACGAGCGGAGCAATAATCGTCGGCTTCAACGTGCGCCCGGACAATGCCGCAAGGGATTCCGCAGCCCGTTCCAACGTCGATATGCGTATGTACCGTGTCATCTATGACTGCATAAACGAGATCGAAGCCGCAATGAAGGGTATGCTTTCTCCCAAGTTCAAGGAAGTCATCATCGGTCACGCCGAGGTGCGTGAGACCTACAAGGTCTCCAAGGTCGGCACCGTTATGGGCTGCTACGTCACCGACGGCAAGATTCAGAGAGGCTGTCAGGTGCGTGTGCTTCGTGACAACATCGTTATCCACGAGGGCGACCTTGCTTCCCTCCGCCGCTTCAAGGACGACGTTAAGGAGGTCGCAAGCGGCTACGAGTGCGGTATGCAGATCGAGAAGTTCAACGACGTAAAGGTCGGGGACGTTATAGAGTGCTACGTTATGGAGCAGATAAAGCTTTAATACAATCGGAGCGGTCATTATTGACCGCTCTGCGCATAAGGAGAGATAATTATGCCTTCAAATAAGCTTGCAAGGACAAATGACGATATACAGCTCGTTTTGAGCAAACTCCTGCGTGAGATCAAGGATCCCCGTGTAAATCAGGGTATGCTGAGCGTCACCCGTGTCGAGACCACGGGCGACCTCAAGTATTGCAAGGTTTGGATCTCGGTACTGGGGCTTGAGAACGAAAAGGAATTTAAAAAGGGGCTTCGCTCCGCATCCGGTTGGCTGCGGCGTGAGCTTGGCAATTCGCTTAAGCTTCGCAATACGCCGGAGCTTATATTTGAGCTTGACCACAGCATCGAATACGGCGCTCATATAAATGAGATCATAAACAGTCTTGACATTAAGAGGGACGAGGAAGAATGAACTACGCAGAGTGTGCCGAAATACTTAGAGAGAACGACGATTACATTCTGATAACCCACATACGCCCGGACGGAGACACGCTCGGCAGTGCGGCGGCGCTTTGCTCTGCGCTGCGGCGTCTCGGCAAGCGTGCGTATCTGTACCCGAACCCGGAGATAACGCCGAAGTATCGTAAGTACGTTAAGGACTACCTCGCTCCGGAGGGTTACGAGGGCACTTACACCGTTGCGGTTGACGTTGCGGGGGAGCATATGCTCGCAAAGGGCTTTGAGGGCAAGGTAAAGCTCTGCATAGACCATCACGATTCAAATTCGGGATATGCGGAAAAGCTCCTGCTCGGCTCTGCCAAGGCATCCTGCGGTGAGCTGGTGCTTGAGCTTATAAAACTGCTCTGCAAAGAGCCGAGCAAGACCGAGGCAAGTCTGCTTTACATTGCAGTCTCGACCGACTGCGGCTGCTTCAGATACGCAAATGTCACGGCGGAGACCTTTGCCGCCGCAAGCGAGCTTGCAAGTGCCGGAGCCGAGGTGCAGAAGCTCAACTTTGAGCTGTTCCGCCAGTCGACGAAGGCGAGGATAATGCTCGAAAGCCTCATTTGTTCGGGGCTGAGATTCGAGAAAAACGGAGCAATAGTTGCGGCGATGGTGACAAACGCCATGCTGCGTGAGATAAACGCAACTGAGGACGACTGCGACGACATTGCGGGAATACCCGGCAGGGTAGAGGGCTGCATCGTCAGTATCGTGGTCAGAGAGCTTACGGAGGGCGGCTGCAAGGCGTCGCTGCGCTCGCAGCCGTGCTTTGACTGCTCCGAGGTGTGCAAGCACTTTGGCGGCGGCGGTCACAAGATGGCGTCCGGCTGCACGCTTGACACCGACCCCGAAACCGCAAGGGAGCTTCTGATAAAAGCGGTGATTGACGCATGGGATACAATGGAATAATACTTGTAGATAAGCCCGCAGACTGGACGAGCCATGACGTCGTTGCAAAGCTCAGAGGCATTCTCCATGAGCGCAGAGTGGGTCATTCGGGAACGCTTGACCCCATGGCGACGGGGCTTTTGGCGGTTTTCGTCGGCAGGGCGACACGAGCTGTGCAGTTTGCGGAGAGTCATAATAAGCGCTATGTTGCCTCGCTTCGCTGCGGCTATTCCACAGATACGCAGGACACGAGCGGCAGAGTAACGGCACAGACGGGAATAAGACCCACCGAAGCCGAGCTTACAGACGTTTTGTCTGAGTTTACGGGTGAGATCAGCCAGATACCGCCCATGTACTCCGCCATCAAGGTATCGGGTAAGAAGCTGTACGAGCTTGCGAGAAAAGGCGAGACCGTTGAGCGAAAGCCGAGAACGGTGAACATTTCCGAGCTGAGCCTTGTGGGGCGTGACGGGGACGACTTTGTGCTGTCGGTCTCCTGCTCAAAGGGGACGTATATCCGCACACTCTGCAACGACATTGGTGAAAGACTCGGCTGTCTTGCTTGTATGAGCGCCCTGCGCAGAACAAATGCCGGACCCTTTGATGTTCGTGATGCACACACTCTATCCGAGATCGCCGAGGACCCGGAGCGCTACATCATCCCCGTAGACAGCCTGTTTTCGGAGTACCCGGCGATAGACTTAAGCGCCGCACAAACCGCAAAGCTCAAATGCGGCAATATTCTGAACGTTTCCGCAAAAAATGGAACGTACAGGGTGTACGGCGAAAACGGCGATTTCCTTGCACTTGCTAATGTTTCCGCGGGCAAACTTAAAACAATTAAGAGCTTTTTCGAGGTGGATAATGACTAAAGATAAAATCGTTATAGCTCTCGGATTTTTCGACGGAGTGCATATAGGTCATGCCGCTCTGCTTGAGAAAACAAAGGAGAGGGCGGCTGAAATCAATGCTGCTCCGGCTGTTTTGACCTTCGACGTTCATCCCGACACGCTTGTTTTTAAAAAGGACGTGCCGCTGATTAACTCCGCAGCCGACAGGGAGGATATAATCCGCCGCAGATTTGGGATAGAAAACGTCGTGTTCATTCACTTCAGCGAAAAGGTGATGAGGATGGACTGGCGTGTGTTCATCGAGGAGCTGATAAGCGAACTCGGTATCTGCCACATCGTCGTGGGACACGACTTCTGCTTCGGTTACAAGGGCATGGGTACGGCGGAGCGCCTGAAGGAATACTGCGCCGAGAACGGTCTCGGCTGCGACGTTATCGCTCCTGTGAAGATCGGCGACAACACGGTAAGCTCCACCTACATCCGCACTCTTATACGGGACGGGAAGATCGAGGAAGCCAACAGCTACCTCGGACACCCGCACATCTTGAGCGACACGGTGCGGTCGGGCTACCACCTCGGCACAAAAATGGGTACCCCGACGATAAACATGAAGCTGCCGGAGGGCGTGCTTTCGCCGAGGTTCGGCGTGTATGCAACAAAGGTCTATCTTGAGGACGGCAGCGAACACGTTTCCGTCACGAACGTCGGCGTCAGACCGACCGTGAGCGACGAGAACAGCGTCAGCGTCGAGACCTATATACTTGACTTTAAGGGCAATCTCTATAACCGTCATGCACGGGTCGAGTTTTACAAATTCATCCGCCCGGAGCGGAAATTTGCATCTCAGACTGAGCTTTCGGAGCAGATCAAAGCCGATGCCGACACATCTAAAAACTTCTTCCGAGACGCAAAATAAAAAATCGAGAGCAGCATTTCGCTGCTCTCGATTTTTATTTACTGCTTTGCTGCCGGACGGTTTTTCTTGACGGAGTGGCTGCGGCCTCTCCTGCGGGAGAGCGCCGCCTTGCTGCGGTAAAAGTCAAGCATCCCGTCGTCGGCATCGTATATGAGGCGGTTTGCGGACCAGCTCGAATCCTCCTGCTTGCGGAACTTTAAACGCACGAGCAGGCTGCCGCACTGCGGGCAGGAGTACAGATTCATGTACCGCTGATCGCCTTGGTTTATCCAACGCTGATTTGAGGTCTCGCCCTGACAGTGGGGGCAGGAGATAACGGACAGCTTTGCGTCGGCAAAGGCATCCGCCTTGCTGCCGTATCCCGGAAAGACGACGTGTTCGAGCGGATCGGGGGTGTTCGATGCAGCAGTGCTGCTTTTGCCCGGAGAAAACAGATTCTTGGACATACTGTCGTACTGCGCAAGCCCCTCACGCATATCGAGCTTTGAGGCGACAAGAGCGGTGTTGTAAGCGTCGCCCAACGCATCGTGTGCGACCCTCGTCTGCTCGATCTCAAAATGCTCCATTGCGGTGGCAAGCGATTTTTGGTTTTTATCGCCGTCCGTTTGCATATTGTAGATAAGCTGGAGGTTTATCCAACCGTGTATCCAGTCCCAGTCGAGGTCGTGAATTATAATATTCTGCTCCATGATGCCCTTGTCGTCGCAGCCCCAGGTGATGAAAACGGGGTCATCGCCGCACCATTCACGGAAGCTCTCGAACGCATCCTTAAAGCTGTGACCGAGGGCGAGGCGCTCCTTGTCAAAGCCGGTGAGCTTCTTGACCTTGTAGTGCATACGACGAAAGTACACGGGCTTTACGTCAATGGTAAACTCCTCCGCCGGACACATATTCTCGTCAAGCTTAACGGCGCCGATCTCGATGATCTCGCCGCGGAGCTTAATGGGGAGCTTGTTAAATACGGAGGACTTGGAACTCATAGCTTGATTCCATTCCAGATCCACCACAATGTAATTCATACGTTCAACTACCTTCATTCATTAGCTTTTGTTTAATCCAAGTTATTATAGCATAATAAGAGATCATATGCACTACTTTTTTAATAAATATTTGAATATGGCACGCTGCTGTGCTATACTCGCTTATATAACTTGTTCGGAGGTGCGCCATGAAGATAGTGGTATTGTGCGGCGGTTTATCAAACGAAAGAGACGTGTCGATCACGAGCGGAAGCTGCGTTGCAAGGTCGCTGCGAGAGCGGGGACACAGCGTCGTTCTGCTTGATATGTTTTTGGGCTACGACGGCGACTGCTCCGACCCGGCAAAGCTTTTTGATGAGCAGCAGCAGGATCTGCGCTACTCCGTAAGAGAGGAAACGCCCGATATTGCGTCTCTCATCGCTTCCGGCGACGGCTCCCGTCTCGGTAAAAACGTGATATCCATATGCCGTGCCGCCGACATTGTGTTCCTTGCGCTTCACGGTGAGGACGGTGAGGACGGTAAGATACAGGCGACGCTCGATATGTACGGCGTCAAATACACCGGCAGCGGCTACCTCGGCAGCGCACTTGCGATGAACAAGGAGCTGTCCAAAACACTGTTTAACGCAGCCGGAATACCGACCGCACCTGCGATCACGCTCAGAAAGGGCGAAGGTATACAGGCTTCTCCGTGGATACCATGCGTCGTAAAGCCCTGCTCCGGCGGCTCGTCGGTCGGGACCTCCATCGTGAGAACGCAGGAGGAGTTTTCTGCTGCGCTTGAGTTTGCGTTCAAATACGAGGACGATGTGCTTGTCGAGAAATACATAAAGGGCAGGGAGCTTACCATCGGAGTTATGGACGGCAAAGCGATGCCGAGTATTGAGATCGTTCTCAAAAACGGTTGGTACGACTACAAAAACAAGTATCAGGCCGGCTTTGCCGAGGAGATATGTCCCGCTCCGATAAGCGCCGAGGACGAGGAGCGCCTCGGACGTCTTGCGGAAAGAGTTTCTAAGGCGCTCATGGTGGACGTTTACTGCCGTGCAGACTTCATAATGGACGATGACGACGGTGAGATCTACTGCCTTGAGGCAAACACGCTCCCCGGCATGACGCCCACGAGCCTTGTCCCGCAGATGGCTGCCGAACAGGGGATGAGCTACGGCGAGCTGTGCGAGAAAATAATCACTCTGTCGATGAGGAAGTACGATAAATGAAGGGCATAAGCGTAAGCGATGCCGCCAAAATATGCGGCGGCGTACTGAATAGACATTCCGATGCCGAAATTTTAGGCGTTTGCATAGACAGCCGCAAGGTAAGTGAAGGTTTCATGTTTGCGGCACTCAAGGGCGAACACAGCGACGGACACGATTATATCGCCAAAGCCTTTGAGCTTGGCGCAGCTTGCTGCCTTGCCGAGAGAGTCCCCGACGGTATTGACGCACCCGTCATAGTGGTACCGGACGTTGCAAAGGCAATGAAAACCCTTGCAGCTGAGTACCGCAGGAGATTTGACATACCCGTGATCGGCGTTACCGGAAGCGTCGGCAAGACCACCGCAAAGGAAATGATCGCATCCGTCCTCTCCCAGAAGTACAATGTGCTGAAAACCGAGAAAAATTTCAACAATGAGCTTGGCGTTCCGCTCACGGTATTTCACCTTGAGCCGGAGCATGAAGCGGCCGTTATCGAGATGGGCATATCGGACTTCGGCGAAATGAGCAGGCTTGCGGAGATCGTGCGTCCGACGATGGCGGTATATACCGTTATCGGTCACGCTCACCTTGAACACCTCGGCGACAGGGACGGCGTTCTGCGTGCAAAAACCGAGATGTTGAGCTATATGCCCGACGACGGCACCGTCTTCTTAAACGGTGACGACGACAAGCTTGCTGCCTTTGAGTGCAGTAAGCGCCGTGTCCTGTTCGGCACGGGCGCAAATTCATCCGTCAGAGCGGTGAATATCAGCGACGGCTCGGACGAAACGCGCTGCACCGTTGTCTCCGGTGAGCGCAAAATCGACCTTGTGATACCTGCCTACGGCAAGCACATGGTCTATGCCGCACTTGCGGGTGCTGCCGTGGGTATGAGCCTCGGTCTTGACGACGAGATGATAAAAAAGGGTGTGCTTGAGTACGAGACGGTGGGGCGCCGAGCGAGAGTGATCGACACAGGGTATCTGACGCTGATCGATGATTGCTACAACGCGAACCCCGATTCCGTCAAATGCGGCATCGACTCGATGTCCGACACCGCAGGCAGAAAGGTCTGCATACTCGGCGATATGCTCGAAATGGGAGCGCAGAAGGAGGAGCTGCACCGCAGCGTCGGCGAATATGCGGCGCTCAAGGGTGCCGACCTTCTCATTACCGCAGGTGAGCTTTCCCGATATACGGCAGAGGGTGCGGGCAAGATTGCACGCCACTTTGACTCCAAAGCAGAGCTTATCAAAGCGCTTCCCGAACTGATACACAGAGACGACACCGTGCTTGTCAAGGCATCGCACAGTATGGGCTTTGACGAGATATCCGAAGCGCTGAAGCTTCTCAAATAAAAAAGAATAATAAAAAGAGCGCCGACTGGCGCTCTTTTTATTATTCTTCGATTATGTCTGCATTTATGTCTCCGATGCCTGAGCGCTGATCTGCACTTATGTGCAGGGTCCTGAGTGCCGTTAGGCTTTCAAGCTCGGACCAGTCGCTTATCCCGGTGCAGTTTGCTATGCGCAGCTCGGTCAGTGCGGTAAAGTCGTTTAAGCCGGATGTCGAATCAAGAACGCTTCCCGAAATGTCAAGATAAAGCATGGAGCGCTCCGAGTCAAACGATCTGAAAAAGCTGCCCGTAAGGTCGCAGTTTATGAGTGTGACTGACCTGAGAGAGCCGTGGTCCAAAACATGGGACACGTCGCTCAAAGTGCAGTCGGAAAATGCGATGCTTTCTATCTTGAGTAGCGGCTTAAAGACCGTAAAGTCCGTGCAGCTTGCACCCAAGCAGCTAATGCTCGTAAGCTCAAGGCACTTGTTAAGATCGCCGAAGCTTGAAATGGGGTTGCCGTCGGCGGAAAGCTCCGTAAGCTTCGGAAGATTGCCGATACCCTCAAGCGATGCAAGACGGCAGGAGTCAAGATTCAGCGTTTCGATGCCGCAGGCAGGGAGGGTGCCGAGACTGTTGAGCGTTTGAAATTGCAGGTGCAGGGTCTTGAGATCGGTGAAATACGCAAGGTCGGAAAGATCCTTTACGCTGCCTCGGCTGACTGTGACCTCGTTTCCGTCGCTGTCGGTTATGGTGGCTTCACCGTCCGCAACGGAGCTTGCCACGATGTCGGAGGAAGGCGCCGTGAACCAGTACCTGTCGCCGCAGATGTAAAGCGCCGTAAGACCCTTGAGGTCGCCGACGGTTATATCGCCGCTCTCAATGCCTGTGTACTCTCTCGCCACGGCCTCAAAGACATCGCTCTTAAACTCCGCAACGGTATCGCTGCTAATCTCCGGAATGTCGGTCGTTTTCGTGAACAGACGCTCAATGTAGCCTGTGAAGTAGCCGACGATGAGAGCGGCAATAAGACAGCCGAGAACAATTAAAGCGACGCCGAGGCGGGTGATCTTTTTCTTTTTGCTCTTTGCCGCTTCCTTTACCTCCTCCGGCGCATTTTTGCGATCCTCTTTGCGCTGCTCCTTGCGCTCACGGCGCTCCTCCTTTTTACGGAGCTTGCGCTCCTTCTTCCTTGCCTTGTCGGAAAGCCGCACCGTCGTGTTGACGGGGGTGACGGTATTGTCTGCGTCGCTGAAATTTTCGCTGCCGAGAAGGGGAGCGGTGTAGAGCTTTTCAAAAAAGTGCTCCTCACTTGGATAGGTGTACTTCATCAGGGCAAAGATATTGCCTATTT
Organism: Bacteroidaceae bacterium; assembly: GCA_963610045.1. Classification (GTDB taxonomy): domain Bacteria; phylum Bacillota; class Clostridia; order Oscillospirales; family Oscillospiraceae; genus F23-B02. The sequence continues at coordinate 14,121 of CAVDMS010000021.1, read as the reverse complement.
GCAGCTCCATCCCCGGCGTAAGGTCGGTCTTTTCAAGGAAAACGTTTATGGTTTTGATGCGCTTTGAAAGTGCGTAATGCATCTCTCTGCGGCAGTTATCGGACTTCATGTAGCCGTTTGATATAAAGGCGATGACGAGGTGAGCGTCCGCAAGGTGCGAGGCTATGCACTCCTGCCACTCGCTGCCGACCTCGATCCCTTCGTCGTACCAGATATTATAGCCTCGCTTGTGCATATCGGAGATTATGGGCAGGACCTCTGCATCATCGACATGAGCGTAGCTTATAAATATATAGGGCTTGTCGCCTTCATACGGTTTAAAGTATTCAAATTTAGGCATACTGAATACCTCCGTTTGCTTAATGGACAACATTATAGATTAAAAATCGAACAAAAACAACAATTTTATATGAATTATTGAGAAAAAAGCTCACCGCTGTAGCGGTGAGCGGAGGATCATATAAAGAAATTTTCAATGAGTATCAGCAGGATTATGCCCGGAATGCCGAACACCCCCGTGATAATTGCGCTTAGCCAGCCGACGCTGAGCTGAAGCCCTATGTACGCTCCGAAGAAATTGACGATAAAGAGGATAATAAATCCGAATATCGCATTTATCAGAAGCTTAAAAAACCACTTTATCGGCTTTGACAGCAGTACAAAGAACAAAACTATAAAGAACACAGCCGCAAAGAGCAGCAGAATTTCGGTTGCAATATTCATGGTCGGTTCAGCTCCCTGATGCCTTTTACGGCGTAGTTATATCTCGATTTTAGCGCACTGATCTCAAAAATGCAAGCGTCCATTATCGTGGGGTCGGTCACGTTGTCAAACGCCGAGTATGCGCATTGCAGCTTTGAACGTATTGCGTTCAGCTCGTCGATCCTGCGGCGGTACTCCGCCTTTTTGAGTTTTGCGCTCTTTTTGCTTGCAGACATCATCCGCACCTCCTTGTCTGCATTATTATATTCCCTAAAGTCTGACTTTAAACAAAAAGCCTGATTTTGCCATGAGTATAACGGAAGTCCGGGCATATAATAGAGACAGACGAAAAAGTCCGGCGACAGAAAACGAGGTCTCAGAAGACCGTAGACACATTGGTGTCTACGCCGGAAAATGTAAAGCCTTATCGCTTCAGATACAGAGAACATTTTTTCTTTTTCGTCGCCGGACGTAAGTTCGGGTTTTGGGGACGGATAAACTCCGTCCCCGTTTTTTTATCGCACTTGCAATTTGCGGAATAATATAATATACTATATAATCCGAAAGTGATGGATAAATTGCCACAAGATGTTGTAAGCGGAGGAAAGCACACCATGACAAAGCAGACCGTAAACGAATACGGAAACGACAGCATATCGTCCCTGAAGGGAGCGGACAGAGTCAGAAAGCGCCCCGGCGTCATATTCGGCTCCGACGGGCTTGACGGCTGTCAGCATTCGGTGTTTGAGATACTCTCCAACGCTATCGACGAGGCGAGAGAGGGCTACGGCAAGCTCATAACGCTGACACGCTATGCGGACAAGTCCATAGAGGTCGAGGACTTCGGCAGAGGCTGTCCCCTTGACTGGAACGCAAACGAGAAGCGCTACAACTGGGAGCTTGTGTTCTGCGAGCTGTACGCCGGAGGAAAGTACAAGAACAACGACGGTGAAAACTATGAATACTCCCTCGGTCTTAACGGACTCGGCTCCTGTGCGACGCAGTATGCCTCGGAGTACATGAACGTCACCGTGTGGCGTGACGGCAACAGGTACGACCTCAGCTTCAAAAAGGGTAAGCCCGTCGGCAAAAAGGGTCAGGAGCTTAAAGTTAGCCCCAGTGACCGCAAAAAGACCGGCACCACGATAAGGTGGCGTCCCGACCTCGACGTCTTTACGGACATTGACATTCCCGAAGAATATTTCAGAGACGTGCTGCACCGTCAGGCAGTCGTTAATGCCGGTGTGACCTTCCGTTTCAGAAATCAGAACGGCAATAAATTTGACGTGACGGATTACGTCTACGAAAACGGCATCCTTGACTACGTTGCTGAGATCGCACACGAAAGTCCGTTAACGGCTCCGGTTTTCATCAGCGCAGAGCGCAAGGGCAGAGACAGACCGGACAAGCCGGAGTATAAGGTAAAGCTCTCGGCGGCGTTCTGCTTTTCGAACAAGGTAAGCGTCACCGAGTATTACCACAACTCCTCGTGGCTTGAGCATGGCGGCGCACCCGAAAAGGCGACGAGGAACGCCTTTGTCTATGCGATCGACGCATACATTAAGAAAATAGGGAAGTATCAGAAAAACGAAAGCAAGATAAGCTTTCAGGACGTTTCCGACTGCCTCGTGCTTGTGACCAACTGCTTCTCGACGCAGACCTCGTATGAGAATCAGACGAAGAAGGCGATAACCAACCGCTTCATTCAGGAGGCGATGACCGACTTCTTTAAGGAGCGTCTTGAGGTCTATTTCATTGAGAACAAGCCAGAAGCCGACCGCATTGCCGAGCAGGTGCTTGTCAATATGCGCAGCCGTGAGGCGGCGGAGAAGGCCCGTCAGGGCATGAAGAAGAAGCTCTCCGGCAGCATCGACATTGCAAACCGTGTGCAGAAATTCGTGGACTGCCGCAGCAGAGACCCCAGAGAGCGTGAGATCTACATCGTCGAGGGCGATTCCGCACTCGGCGCCTGTAAGCTTTCAAGGGATGCCGATTTTCAGGGCATCATGCCCGTCAGAGGCAAGATACTCAACTGTCTCAAGGCGGATTATGCAAGGATATTCAAAAGCGATATCATAACCGACCTTCTGCGTGTCCTCGGCTGCGGAGTTGAGGTGCAGGCAAAGGGCGTCAAGGACTTAAACGCCTTCGATATAAACAACCTGCGTTGGAACAAGGTCATAATCTGCACCGACGCCGACGTTGACGGCTTCCAGATAAGAACGCTCATTCTGACGATGATATACAGGCTCGTCCCGACGCTTATAAAAGAGGGCTACGTCTATATCGCCGAGTCGCCGCTTTACGAGATAGAGTCCGGCTCAAAGACCTACTTTGCCTACTCCGACAGGGAGAAGGCGGATATAATCGAGTCACTCGGCGGCGCAAAGGCGTCCATTAACCGAAGCAAGGGTCTCGGTGAAAACGACCCCGACATGATGTGGATGACGACCATGAACCCCGAAACCCGTCGGCTTATCAAGGTCATGCCGGAGGACGTCGAGGTGATGAACGATATGTTTGAGCTGCTGCTCGGCGACAATCTGAGCGGGCGCAAGGAGCATATTGCGGAAAACGGCTATCTGTATCTTGACATGGCCGATATATCCTGAGAGGTGTACATATGAATTTACAGACTGCCAAAAAGCTGCTGCGACCGCTTATCTACATCTGTATAGCGGCCTGCGTTGCGAGCATACTCAGCACGGGTACCGCTTTTGCAATGTACTGCACGCTTGCCTCGTTTGCAACGCTTGCGGTGTTTCTTGTAGTGTACTTCGGCTACTGCAAATGCCCCTACTGCGGAAAGCGCATCGGCAGGGGAGTGCTGAACGCAACGCACTGTCCGCACTGCCGCAGGGACCTTGTGAGCGGGAAACGCAAAAAGGGCAGCGGCGGAAAGCATACCAAGCATTGAAAGGGTGATGATAAGTGGCAAAAAAGCAGCCTACCCAAAAGAATAAATTCGATAACCCCAACGTCGTCGGACTGAAAGCCGAGGTCATGGAGCAGCCCATAACCGAAACGCTTGAGCAAAATTATATGCCCTACGCAATGAGCGTTATAATTTCGAGAGCGATACCGGAGATCGACGGCTTTAAGCCCAGCCACAGAAAGCTTCTTTACACTATGTACAAGATGGGGCTTTTAAGCGGCGGCAGGACGAAAAGCGCAAACATCGTCGGACAGACGATGCGCTTAAATCCGCACGGCGATGCGGCGATATACGAGACGATGGTCAGGCTCTCGAAGGGCTATGGCGCTCTGCTTACGCCCTTTGTGGACTCGAAGGGCAACTTCGGCAAGGTGTATTCAAGGGATATGTCCTTTGCGGCGTCGAGGTATACGGAAGCAAAGCTTGCACCCATCTGCGGCGAGATATTCCGTGATATTGACCGTGAAACCGTTGAGTTTACGGACAATTACGACGGCAGCATGAAGGAGCCGAGGCTTCTGCCGACGGCGTTTCCGAACGTGTTGGTCTCGGCGAATACGGGCATCGCCGTCGGCATGGCGAGCCAGATATGCGGCTTTAATCTTGAGGAGGTCTGCCGCACCGAGATAAACTATCTTACAGACCCCGACTGCGACCTGTTTGAGACGATGCCCGCACCCGACTTCTCCACGGGAGCCGAGATCGTGTACGATCGCAGTGCAATGGAGGAGATATACAGGACCGGCAGGGGAAGCTTTAAAATGCGCTCCCGCTGGCGTTATATCCAAAAAGAGAACATCATCGAGATATACGAGATACCCTTCACCACGACCTCCGAGGCGATAGTCGACAAGGTTGCGGAGCTTATAAAGGCGGGAAAGATCCGTGAGATCAACGATATGCGTGACGAGACCGATCTTTCGGGACTGAAGCTTGCGGTCGATCTCAAGCGAGGCACCGACCCCGAAAAGCTCATGCAGAAGCTCTTTAAGCTCACCCCGCTTATGGACAGCTTTTCCTGCAACTTCAACATCCTCGTTGCAGGAAATCCAAAGGTCATGGGCGTGAGGGAGATCCTCGGTGAGTGGACGGCATGGCGCACGGAGTGCGTTAAAAACCGTGTCTACTTCGAGATGTGCCGCAAAAAAGAGAAGCTGCACCTCTTGCAGGGTCTTGCGAAGATACTGCTTGACATTGACAAGGCGATAGCCATAATCCGAAATACGGAGCTTGAGTCGGACGTTATCCCGAACCTGATGATGGGCTTCGGCATCGACAAGGTGCAGGCGGAGTACGTTGCCGAGATAAAGCTGCGCAATATAAATAAGGAGTATATCCTAAAGCGCACCTCCGAGATCGAGGAGCTTGAGCGTGACATTGCGGAGCTTGAGGATACGCTGAAAAACCGCCGCAAGGTCAAGGCGATCATATCCTCCGAGCTTAAAGCGATAATCAAGAAATATCCGAGTCCGAGAAGGACCGGCATAGTCTATGCCTCCGAGATCGAGGAGGAGCCGGAGGACGATCCGGCGGAGGATTACCCCGTCAATGTGTTCCTCTCAAACGAGGGCTACCTTAAAAAGATCACGCCGCAGTCGCTCAGAATGAGCGGAGAGCAGAAGTATAAGGACGGCGACGGACCGAAGCTGAGCTTTGAATCCACGAACCGCGCAGAGCTTTTGGTGTTCACCGACCGCCAGCGAGTGTACAAAACGAAGCTATCGGACTTTGCGGACACCAAGGCATCGGCGCTTGGCACCTATCTTCCGAGCCAGCTTGAGATGGACGACGGCGAGCGGGTGTTCACGGTGATACTGCCGGGGGACTACAAAAAGGACCTGCTGCTGTTCTTTGAAAACGGCAAAATAGCAAGGATACCGCTTTCTGCATACGAGACCAAGACAAACCGCAAAAAGCTCATAAACGCCTACTCCGACAAGAGTCCGCTTGCCGAGGTGCTGCCGATAAGCGGGGAGTGCGACGTTGCGGCGTTTTCGAGCGACGGCAGGGCGCTTGTGTTTAACACCTCGCTTCTGCAGGTCAAGGCAAGCCGCAGCACTCAGGGAGTTGCGGGAATGTCCGTCAAAAGCAGGCATAAGCTGATCTCTGCGGCGCTGCTTGAAAACACATCCGTTAAGAACAAGTCAAGGTACCGTGTCCGCAGTCTGCCCGGAGCGGGTGCGCTTCTTAAAGACGAGGACAGGGGAGAAACTCAAATGTCTTTGATTGATTGAGGTGCTTATGAAAAAGAAAACTGCCAGAGAAATTTTCGCAAGCTATCTGATAATTGCGCTCGGCACCGTGGTGTACGCAGCCGGATTCCAGTTCTTCCTCTACCCGAACTCCATCATAGTCGGCGGACTGTCGGGTATCGCAATGATAATCAATCTCTTAACCGACCTTCCCGTCGGTGCGCTGACGGTTGCGCTCAACATACCGCTGTTTGTGGTAGCGTGGAGATACTTCGGCAAGCACTTTATCGTCGGCTCACTTGTCGGCGTGCTGCTCTCGTCGCTGTTTATCGACCTCTTTGCGCTGCTTAAATTCTCCCCGACCGACGATATGCTGCTTGCCTGCATCATCGGCGGTGCGGTCAAGGGCGTAGGTCTCGGCATGGTGTATTACGCAGGGGCGACGACCGGCGGCGTCGATATAGTCGCAAAGTTTTTAAGGCGCAAGTTCCCGTATATCAACTTCGGAACCATCGTCCTGCTGATGGACTGCATCATAATCATTTTGTTTGCGGTCATATTTAATAAGGTCGAGGGTGCGATGTACGCCGTGCTTGCGATGATCGCCGTCTCCAAGATGATCGACCTCGTGCTGTACGGTATCGACAACTCGAACGTCTGCTATATCATAAGCGAGAAAAGCGACGAGCTTATCGAGTATATAACGGGGACGCTTCACCGAGGCGTTACGATACTTGAGGGCGAGGGCGCATATTCGCACAAGAGCAAGCAGGTGCTGCTCTGCGTAATCAAGCGTCCGCAGATAAGTGCAATACGCAAAATTATCAGGACCGTGGACGAAAACGCCTTCTTTATCGTGACCGACGCAAAGAACGTATTCGGCAGAGGCTTCGGCGATATAAGCGACCAAAATTAAAAAACTTCGGAACATGGCAATTTGTGCTTGACAAAAGCGAAAATTGTGTTAAAATCAATCATGTTCCGTGTGCGGGCATAGCTCATCCGGTAGAGCGCCACCTTGCCAAGGTGGAGGTAGCGAGTTCGAGTCTCGTTGCCCGCTCCATGAAAAACCCCTGATTTGATTTCAAATCAGGGGTTTAAACTTTATATGTATGAAAGAAGCAGGCTCAATGAGCCTGCTTCTTTCCGTCTGCAAGGATGACGGACGATATAAGCGCCGTTATCGGCACCGAGAGTATAACGCCGATGCTGCTTGCGATACCGCTCACGACCTCGATGGATACATACGCCGAGCTGTAAAGCTGATGCACCTCAAGACCAAGTGAGTAGAGGTAGATGACGAGCGCAAGGCTGCTGCCGATGAAGGCAAGAATAAGCGTATTCGTCATGGTTCCGACCATGTCTCTGCCTATGTTCATGCCGGAGCGGAACAGCTCCTTTTTGCCGAGAGTCGGATCGACGGTGTGGATCTCCGAAAGGGCGGAGGATATGCTCATTGCAACGTCCATAACTGCGCCGAGCGCACTGATGACGATGCCGCCGACGAGAAGATGTCTGATCCCGATAAGCGTACCGCTCTGCCTGAGCTGCAAAAGTGCCTCGGCTTCGTTTGATCGGTAGCCGTCGATCTGCAAAATACCCTGAGCCGCCAAGCCGAACAGCAGGGCGATCGCAATACCGCAGATCGTGCCGAGCATGGCGCAGACCGTCTTTTTGCGCAGACCGCCGAGTATCGTAAAGCACACGAGCGTGATGTACGCACACATTATAAATATAGTGAGCAGGGTGGGGTAGCCCTTGAGAAGCAGGGGAATAAGGATAAGGAATATGCAGGCAAGCGTTAAAATAAGACCGATGAGCGACTTTGCGCCCGTCTTTCCGCCGACGAGGACGGTCACGATGAGAAACAGCGCAACGACAATCGCAAGCGGCAGCTCACGGTTATACTCATAGACCGTGGCGGTGTGGCTGCCGTCGGCGTAAGTGGAGATGATAAGCACGACATTGCTGCCGACCTTAACGGGAACGCCGAAAAGGGGATTGACATAGTTATAAGCAAGAAGCTCCTCGCCCTCGTACTGACCCGACGTGACCTTGACTATAAGCTGCTGCTCGCCTCGCTTCAGACCTTCGGCGGCTTCGCTGCTTTCCGAGCTGTCGGTGAGTATCTGGGTGACGCTCGCTTTTTCGTACTCCGCATACTCGTCGCCACGCTGCTGCTCACCGTCGTCCGTTGCGATGCTGCGGAACACTATAAAAATAATTGCGGCGGCGATCAGTATCAAGATCGCCCACTTATTCTCCCTCAGCCAGTCGGCGGGGGAGGCACTTTTTTTCACGTTTTTTTTGCTCATTTTTCGTGCGCTCGCTTTCGTACTGCAATTGAGATTAGGATAACAAGATAAAAAGTCTTTGTCAAGTACGCACAAAACGGAGGCGGGATTACCGACAAAAACGACAAAGAAAAGTTGTACTCCAAAAAATCTTGACGTTTGTACTGGAATTTACCCGGAGCTTATGATAGAATAATGTCACCAAACTGTGGGCTTGCGCCCTAAATGGAATTCTAAAGGAGGATTTTCACACATGAGAACAAGCAAGCGAAACAGACTTCTGTCGATGCTGCTCGTTGCCGTCATGCTTATGACCCTGCTTCCGGCGGCAGCTTTTGCAAAGACTCCCTCTGTTTCAGTAAACGGCGATACCGCCGTCAACCATGTCGTTACCGACTTGGCTGAGCTTACTACCGGTTCCAAGGTTGTCATCTTCAACCCGGCGAACAACAAGGCGCTCTCATCGAACTATACCGGTTATAATAATTACTATAACGCCGGTGTCGATGTTGCGCTGAATAACGGAACGCTCAGCGGATACGGTGCGACGGAGGTATGGACCGTCACAAAGAATGACGACGGCTCATATTACTTCGCAACCTCCGAAGGCAAAAAACTTTCCATGGGGGCAAGCCACGGCAGTATGCCTCTTGACGATGTCAACACCGCATGGAATGTTTCCGCTGCCGCAACCGACGGCTTCTTCTACATTAAAAATGTAGGCAGAGGCTACTATATGGAATGGTACGCCGATAAGGACAACTGGAGCTCTTACGGCAGAATCAGCGACGAGGCTCTCTATGCTCAGAAGTTCTACCTCGTGGTCGAGGATTCTCAGGAGCAGCCCGATCCCGATGAGATCCTCAAGGACGGCGATGAGGTCGTTATCTACTGTGCAAACGCAGGCGGCGTTCTCGCAGCACAGAACGACACCCTTAGCATCGAGCCTGCTGCAGCCGAGATCGTAAACGGCAAGGCAGTTCCCGAAAACGGCGGCGTCGTATTCACCGTCGAAAAGAACGGTCAGTACTATCGCTTCAAAAACGAAGCATACGGCTACCTCTGCTCCAACGGCACCGGCAATAACGCCTTCTACAGCAAGGACTTTTCCGGCGAAGGCGAAAGCACCAACGATGCCGATTGGCTCATCCGCACCTGCTCCGGCGGCGTCGGCGGCTATGAGATGGAGAGCCGTGTTGCAAAGTACAGCGGTCACAGCCAGTGGCTTGAGTACTTTGCCGGTGCATTCAAGACCTACAGCATGTACAAGGTCACCGATTACACCATTTACTCCTTTGAGTTCTATCCCATTGCCGATGACGTTAGGCTCGTAAACGGCGTTGTAAACGATCCCAAGATCGTGTTCAACTCCGCAAGCGTCAAGGCAAAGGGCATCGACTACGAATTAAGCTTCACTCTTGACGACCTCGCAGACAGCATTACCAAGGTCGAGGGTGGCTATGATGCAGGATTTGCAGGCAGTGAGCTTGGCGATTTCGACGCAGACGGCAGGACCTATACCACTATCATCCCCTCCGACTGGGTCGATCAGGCCGAGAGCTTTGTGGTCAGCATCAGCGTCACGAACAGCAACGGTCTCACCTATACCGGAGAACTCACGGTAAGCATTGAAGATGTTATCAGCTTTGTTGACCTCACTCCGAAAAACGGCTTTGAGACCGGCGACGACAAGAGACCTGAGATCAGCGCTGAGGTCGTAAACGTCGGCGAAGATCCCACCGTTGAGATGAAGATCAACGGCAAGGTCGTCGAGGCGGAATACGTTGCCGACGAGACCGTTGCCGGAAAAGGCAAGGTCGTCTATGTTCCCGCAGAGGACATGGCAGACGGCAAGGTTAACGTTGAGCTGACCGTCACCAGAAAGGACGGCAAGAGCGGCTCCGAGGCATGGTTCTTCAATGTCGGCAAGGCTCAGTATCAGCTCTACTTCGGACAGCTCCACAGCCACACCGGTGAATACTCCGACGGCAGCGGCACTCTGGCCGACGCACTCAAGTACGTTAAGAATCTTCCCGAAAGCGCAAACGTCGATTTCGTTGCGTTTACGGATCACTCCAACTACTTCGACAACACCTCCGCAGCAAACCCCGAAGAGGCACTCTACGACATGAGCAAGGCGACCGCCGCCAGCCGTGAGAAGTGGGATGCCTACAAGAGCGCTGTTGCTGAGTTTAACGAAGAAAACGCAGGAAACATCGTCGCAATCGCAGGCTTTGAGATGACCTGGTCCGGCGGTCCGGGACATATCAACACCTTCAACACCCCCGGCATCGTTTCCCGCAACAACAGCACCCTCAACAACAAGACCAACGACTCCGGCATGAAGGCATACTACGCTCTCCTTAATCAGACGGAGGGCAAGGATTCCATCAGCCAGTTCAACCACCCCGGCACCACCTTCGGTACCTTCAGCGACTTCAGCTACTGGGATGCTGCGATAGACACCCGCATCAGCCTCGTTGAGGTCGGCAACGGCGAAGGTCAGATCGGTGCAGGCGGCTACTATCCCAGCTACGAGTACTACATAATGGCTCTCGACAAGGGCTGGCACGTCGCTCCCACCAACAACCAGGACAACCACAAGGGTAAGTGGGGCAACGCTAACGACGCCCGTGACGTTATCCTCACCGATAACTTCACCGAAGAGGGCATTTACGAGGCAATGCGCAGCATGCGTATGTACTCCACCGAGGACAAGAACCTTGAGCTTTACTACACCGTGAACGGTCTCCAGCTCGGTTCTCAGATCACCGAGGTCCCCGAAAAGCTTGACATTGACGTTCAGGTCTATGATCCCGATGCATCCGACTCCATCGCAAAGGTCGAGGTCGTCGTGAACTCCGGCAAGACCGCATACACTTGGGACGATCCCGCAGTCCTTGCAAACGGACACCTCACCGTGACCCTCGATCCCGAATACACCTACTACTTCATCCGTGTTACCGAAGCAGACGGCGACCTTGCAGTCACCGCTCCCGTTTGGGTCGGCGAATCCCTGAAGCTCGGTATATCCTCCTTTGAGTGCGGCACCGCAACTCCCGTAACCGGCGAGGAGCTTACCCTCACCACCACGCTCTTCAACAGCGAAGCAAGCGACGCAACCGTTAAGAGCGTCGTCTACACCACCGAAGGCAGCGTCGTTCTCGACACCGACACCAAGGAATACACCGTTCCTTCTTCCGGCACCGCTACCGTTGACTTCAAGTACACCCCCGAGATCGCAAAGCTCACCAAGATCACCGTTACCGTGAACCTCGTTCAGGACGGTAAGGACTACTCCTTCAGCAAGGACATTGAGCTTGACGTTCTCGATGCAAACTCTTTGGTTTACATCGGTATCGACGCATCCCACTACAACGAGTACGTTGCGGGCAACTACAAGGATTCCATGGGCAACTTCGGAAATCTTGCGGCGGGCTACTCCGTGCGTACCGTAATGCTCAAGACCTCCGACGAGCTTATCGCTGCCTGCTCGAACGACAAGTTCAAGGCACTCATCCTCACCGCACCTTCCCGCAGACTTGCCGACGCACAGTCCGACCCCAAGGTCTACACCGATGCGGAGCTTGCTGCGATCAAGGCGTTTAACGCCGCAGGCGGTACCGTCGTGCTTGCCGGCTGGTCCGACAACTACGAGAACTATGACGTGATCCAGAACAACGCCGACATTCTCCACATGGCGGCAACTCAGAACGCAGTCCTGCAGGCTCTCGGTTCGAGCCTGAGGATAAGCGACGATGCTACCTATGACGATGTGCGCAGCGCAGCGGACGGTGTCGATAAGTGGCGTCTGTACTTCAACACCTACGGCGACAGCTTCCTCACCGACGGTGTCATTTACGATGCGGATCATCCCTATGACAGGCTTTACACCGAGGTGTTCAGTCACTACGGCGGCGCAAGCATCTATGCGGTCGATGCCTCCGGCAACCCCGTATCCGCTCTGCCCGCAAGCGTTTCTCCCGTTGTCTACGGTCATGCAACCACTTATTCCGTTGACGTTGACAGCGACGGTCTCGGCGGTGCCGGCACCCCGAAGTACGCATATGCAAGCGACGACAGCCGTCTGCTTGTCATGGCGACCGAGCAGCTTGACGGCAAGGGTCTGATAGTTGTTTCCGGCGCAGCCTTTATGTCCAACTTCGAGGTCCAGGCATCCCTCTCCGACAAGGATTCCGACAGCGATTCTCAGAAGAACTACTCCAACTACAGGATCTGCGAGAACCTTGTTCAGTACATTAACCCCATAAAGATTACTCCTATAGCAACCGTTCAGAAGCAGACCGAAGCCGGCTACAAGTACACCATCGAGGGTGTTGTGACCACCAACGCATCCGGCTACGACAAGAACACCGCATTCTTTGACTGCATCTATGTTCAGGACGAGACCGGCGGTATCTGCTGCTTCCCCGTTGCAGGCAGCTACAAGATCGGCGACAAGGTCCGCATCACCGGCACCACCGACTTCTATCAGGGCGAGATGGAGCTTCAGGTGACCTCCATTGAAAAGATCGGTGAGGCTACTCCCGTACAGCCGAAGGTCGTTTTTGCAGACGACGTCAATAACAAGACGGTTCTCGGCAGCCTCATAACCGTAAGAGGCACCGTGGAAAGCTTCGAGCTTGCAAACGGACTTATCCAGACCATTATGGTCAAGGATTCCCTCGGAAACGTCGTCCGTGTGTTTATCGACGGCTACATCTGCACTGACAGCGACGTTCAGGGTGTTGAGGTCGGCTGTGGCATCAGCGTGACCGGCATTGCATCCTATGACGACACCTTCGCAGGTCCCGCACCTCGTATCCGTATCAGCAACCGTGCTGACATCGTTGTTGACCCGTTCAACGATATCTACAACAGCGGTTTGCATGACTACATAGTCGAGGCCGCAGAAAGAGGAATTGTTAACGGCTACGATGACGGCAGCTTCCGTCCGTATGCACAGGTAACAAGAGCACAGTTCATCACCATGCTTTGGCGTGCGGTAGGCTCTCCCGCCTCCGGTGATAAGAGCCTTACGTTTACTGACGCTTCCGAGATTGCCGAGCCTTTTGTCGGCGCAGTCAAGTGGGGCGTTGAAAACGGTATACTTCAGGGCTATGGAGACGGCACCTTCCGTCCCAACCAGACAATAAGCCGTGCGCAGATGGCTACCATCATGTATCGCTACATGAAGAATGTCGTAGGCTATGACTTCGGCGACGTAAAGCCCTGCACCTTCGACGATGCCGGTGAGATAGCGACACCGTTCGTGGAAGCGGTCAATGCAATTGTAAGCGCAGGCATCATGAACGGAACATCCGTTACGACCTTTGCTCCCAATGCCTCCGCAACCCGAGCAATGGCTGCAACGGTAATGGTCAGGTTCTACAGACTTGTTGAAGCCGGCTGACGATAATGCTCATATGAGCTTTATCCGATAAAAAACGGAGCCCCCTCCGTGCCAAACGGCACGGAGGGGGCTTTGCATAATAATAGGCATAATAAAAATCGGAGCCGAAGCTCCGATTTTTCTGTTCGTTGCTGTCTTACGCCTTCTTGAAGAACTGCTTGTCGTAGTTGCCCTGGATGCAGCGGACGACCTGAGAGAGGACCTTGCACACGGGGGTGTCGATACCAAGCTCCTCGCCGTACTCTGCGATCTTGCCGTTGAGTACGTCGATCTCGGTCTGACGCTGGTTAAAGAGCATATCCTGGCACATGGAGGGGTAGTAGTCGGCGATGCTGGTCACGATGTCCTGATGATCGTGAGCAATGAACTCGTCGGCATTCATGGGAACGCCCTTTGCGGTAGCAACGGCGCAGGTCTCACGAATGACGCTGTGGAACAGCCACTGACCGTAGGGATCAGCCTCGACCTCACCGATCTTCAGACGCAGAACTGCGCAGACGGTGTTGACGGTCGCATTGACGCAGACCTTCTTCCAAATGAACTTGTAGATGTTCTCGTCGGTTCCGGGAGCGCCGTCACGCCAGT
>CAVDMS010000020.1:0-23844 GCA_963610045.1 Bacteroidaceae bacterium | reverse complement strand
TTTCTGCATAAAGCAGAACACGGTGCAGCCCCTTTTCAGAGACTGCACCGTATCCTACATAAAAACTTCGTTATCCGTCCGTGGCTAATGAGTCCGGCGGTTTTGCTGCCGATATAAGAAAGCTCCTGCGAAACCTTCTCCCGTCGTAAATTGACCGCCGCAGTCATGCCTCCCTCTGACACCGACATTGACTTTTGCACTTCCTTGCGGTGCAAAGCGACCTCCGTTCTCATACTTCCCGGCAGTGCAAATTGACCTCCCTTCTCATGCCTCCCTCTGACGAGGGAGGTGTCAAAATCGTCAGATTTTGACGGAGGGAGAGATAATGTTGAAACTCGCAACGCATTGAAAAGGCAAGGAAATTGGGGATTATCTCTCCCTCAGTCAGCTATGCTGACAGCTCCCTCGTCAGAGGGAGCCATGAGATTGTGCAAATCTTGCTTCGGTGGAAGGAACGGGGTGCGATGTTGAGGTCGGGTGCGGCAGGAAGTCTGTCTTGCGCTGCAAACTCCTCGCTTTTCTCTCCCTCAGTCGGCTTACGCCGACAGCTCCCTCGTCAGAGGGAGCCATGAGACGAAGCAAATCTTGCTGCGATGCGCAACGTTGTAAAGCGGGGCGGGATATGCACTGCTTGTTTACGCAAAAGTAAAACCGCCGGACTCAATGAGTCCGGCGGTTTTGCGCTTCTTATTTAAGATCAAGCTTTTCCAAGGGGAGGGCGAGGTACAGGGCGGAGCCTGCTACCATGCCGAAGGCGCCCTGGATCGCATTCATCGGTACGTTTGCGATGACGCCGGGTCCGTAGCCGAGTATCCAATACTCATACACAAAGTAGCCAGCGACCATGAAAAGCTCGGCGGCAAAGGACGCCAAAAACGCATTCGCCGCAGGCTTTTTGAACACGCCGCCACGCAGGATGAGTCCCGCAATGAGCGCCATGAGCGCCTTTATCGCAAAGGTGCCGGGTGCGTACACCATATAGCCCGTGATGACGTCGGCAAGACCGGAGCCGAGTCCCGCCGCCAATGCGCCCCACAGGGGTCCGAGGGCGAACGCCGAGAGAATGACGAGCGCATCGCCTGCGTGTATGTACCCGCCCAAGGGGGTGGGTATGTGGGGAACCAGCGTCGTCACGCAGCAGAGCGCCGCAAACAACGCCGAAAATACCAAAGTCTTAGTTTTCTTGTCCTGCACTGATCTTCACCGCTCTTTCTATCCTGATGTTGCGCAGAAGCACCGCAGAGCCGATGCTGCGCTCGTAGATTTCGGGGATTATGCGCCCAATGATGCCCTCGGCGCTTTTTCTGCTCTTGAGGGGACAGTTCAAAATGTGGGTCTTTATCCCGTTTTTATAGTACCTGCACGGTACCTCCTCAAAGCCGAAGTTTTCGTAAAACTCCTTCGTTGAGTCAAAATTCACCTCGCCGCCTTCGTATTCGGGAAGCTCGATGAGCAGTCCCTGCTTGTCACGGTAGCGGTCTATAATGAGGTGCAGACTGTTTTCACGGTAGCCGCCTTCACGGTACCACGGCATGACGCAGAAGTAGTTTATCAGCGGGTAGCCGTACATACCCCTGTGCGACACGAAGGCATACGCCACGACGACGTTCACACGGTCGTCGCTTATAAGCAGCAGCTCCATCTCGTCACGGCGCACCGCACTTTGAATGTTCAGGTGCGGCACAAGCTCCGGCTTGCGAAATTCATACCGCAAAAGCCCGTAGTAGTTGCGTACATCCTTGGGTTTAGCCTTTTTAAGTACCAGCATTTCCGTCACCTTGTTCCTTTCGTTTCCGATTTTACTGCTGCGCCCTGTAAAGCTGCGCATATATGCCGTTGCGCTCAAGCAGGCTCTCGTGCGTCCCCGTCTCTGCGACCGAGCCGTGTTCGATGACGGCGATGGTGTCCGCATTTCTGACGGTGGAAAGCCTGTGCGCTATAATAACGACCGTTCTTCCCGCACTCAGCCTGTCGAGCGATGCCTGTATACGCCGCTCCGTCACGGTGTCGAGCGCACTGGTCGCCTCGTCGAGGATGAGTATCTTCGGGTTTTTGAGAAACAGTCTTGCGATCGAAATCCTCTGCTTCTGCCCGCCGGAGAGCATCACTCCCCGCTCGCCTATGTAGCTGTCATAGCCGTTGGGCATCTGCATTATCTCGTCGTGTATCTCCGCAAGGCGGGCGGCGTTTTCGATCTCCGCATCGCTTGCGTCGGGTCTGCCGTAGCGGATGTTGTCACGCACGGTGCCGGCAAACATATACACGTCCTGCTGAATGACGCCGACGCTGCGGTGCAGCGACTGCTGCTTTATGTTGCGAACGTCGATGCCGTCTATCTTTATACTGCCGGAGTCGAGATCGTAAAACCTGAGTATGAGCTGGCTGAGGGTGGTCTTGCCGCCGCCGGAGGGTCCGATGAGCGCAAGGCTTCTTCCCGGCTCGACCTTTAAGCTCACATGGGACAGCACCTGCGTTTCCCCGTATCCGAAGCAGACGTCGCAAAGCTCGACCTCGCCCGTGACCTCGCCAAGCTCCACGGCATTCGGCGCATCCGTCACGGTGGGCTTTGTGTTCATAAGCTCAAGGAAGCGTGTAAAGCCCGCAGAGCCCTGCATATACTGCTCGATGAACATCGCAAGCTTGCGCACCGGGGTCACGAAGGTGGAGACATACAGCGTAAAGGTTATGAGGTCTATATAGTTCATGCGCCCACGCATGATGAGCAGACCGCCGACGGCAATGACTGCGACCGGCATTATGGACAGCGTAAACTCCATGCCGCTCTGGAACAGTCCCATTGCCTTATAATAATCCGATTTTGCGCTTCTGTAAAGACCGTTTGCTTCGTCAAATTTAACAAGTTCAAGGTCTTCGTTTGCGAAAGCTTTTGCGGTTCGGATACCAGAGACGCTGTTTTCGATGGCGGAGTAGATAACGCCGGTCTTTTTCTTGACCTCGATGTTTGCGTCCCGCATTTTAAGGCGCTGACTCAGCGTGAACCAAATGCACAGCGGCAGGAGGATAAGCAGCACGAGCGCAAGCTCCCACTGTATCGTGAACATCAAAATCATTGCGCCGACGATGGTGACGGTGCAGATGATGATATTCTCCGGTCCGTGGTGCGCAAGCTCCGTTATCTCGAAAAGGTCGCTTGTGAGCCGGCTCATCACGGTGCCGGTGCGGTTGCGGTCGAAGTAGTCAAAGCCTAAGGTCTGCACATGGCGGAACAGGTCCCGCCGCATATTCGCCTCGATATGCACGCCCATGCGGTGGCCGAGGACGGTTATTATATAGTACAGCAGCGATTTCAGCAGATACGCCGCAACGAGAATGAGCATCACGACGAAAAAGGTCGTGAACATCCGCTGCGGCAGGTAGGTCTGCATTGCGTTTTTCGAGACGTAGGGGAACACGAGATCGACCGCCGACACAAGCACCGCACAGCACATATCGAGTATGAAGAGCTTTTTCTCGTCCCTTATGTAATCCACGAAAATCGAAAGTGGTTTCTTCGTATAGTCTTTCATTTCAAGGCATATTTGTCCCGCTCCGCCACGGCGAGAGCGTCGCAGCGGTTGTTGTATTCGTTCTCGGCATGACCCTTCACCCAGTGACAGTGAAGCTCATGCTTTGCCGCTTCGTTTAAAAGCCTCTCCCAGAGGTCGGGGTTTAGGGCGGGCTTTTTGTCGGACTTTATCCAACCCTTTTTCCGCCACGACTCCGCCCAACCCTTCGACAGTGCGTCGATGA
Organism: Bacteroidaceae bacterium; assembly: GCA_963610045.1. Classification (GTDB taxonomy): domain Bacteria; phylum Bacillota; class Clostridia; order Oscillospirales; family Oscillospiraceae; genus F23-B02. The sequence continues at coordinate 20,094 of CAVDMS010000020.1, read as the reverse complement.
CGTACTTCGAGTCGGAGTAAAGCTCCACGATGCAGGGTTCCTTTAGCGCCGACAGCGCAGCGATGACGCCCGAAAGCTCCATGCGGTTGTTGGTCGTTTCCTTCTCGCCGCCGGACATGACCTTTTCCCTGCCCATGTAGCGCAGTATCGCACCCCAACCGCCGGGTCCGGGATTGCCGGAGCAGGCGCCGTCGGTGTATATCGTTACCGTTTTCATCCGTTTCGTTCCAGTCGTTCGTAGCGCTCCTGCATCATGGCGTACTCCTCCTTGGTGATCAGCCCGTTCGCAAGGAAAGCGTCAAGCTGCTCTATGCGTCGGTCATGGTCATGCCCGGTGCTTGTTCTCATGCAGTCGGAGTCGTAATACTCCCTTGCGGGAGCGGAGGGACGCATCGGACGCTGCGGCGCTGCGGGAGAACTCTCGTTCCCCTCAGGCTTTGCGGAGGTGCTTTTCTTTTTTGCGGCTAAAAGCACCGGCACGGCGATCGCAGCGGCAATTGCAATGATAATAAACAACACGCCGCTCATCTCCTGCGCAAGCTCTCCCGCAAAAAAGATCACGCCGATGACTATCCAAAATACCGCAGATTTAAGGCAGCCCGCATTGTTCTGTTTGTTCGAGTTGTTGCCGTTCATGCCTCGACCTCCTTACTGCTCCGCTTCGGCTTCCGCCTCCGCCTCGTCTTTTTCCGCCGTCGCAACGGAGATGACCTTCGTCTCGCCGCCGAGACGCATGACACGGACGCCCTGCGTCGATCTGCCGAGGACGCTGATGCTGCCGACGTCCATGCGGATCATGGTGCCGTCGTTCGAGATGACGAGCAGGTCCTCCTGCCCGGTGACGACCTTCACGTCCGCCACAAGTCCCGTCTTTTCGGTGACGTTGTAGTTCTTGACGCCCATGCCGCCTCGGTTCTGAACGCTGTACTCGCTGACCTCGGTGCGCTTGCCGTAGCCGTTTTCGGTTATGGACAGCAGCGTGCTGCCCTCGGCGGCGATGCCCGCACCGACGACGAGGTCGCCCTCACGAAGGCGAATGCCTCTGACGCCGACGGCGTCACGTCCCATGGAGCGCACATCGTTTTCGTCGAAGCACACGGACATACCGTCCTTCGTCGCAATGATTATCTTACAGCCTCCGTCCGTCTGCAAAACGGTCATCAGCTCGTCGCCCTCGTCGAGCGAAAGCGCCCTTATGCCGTTGGAGCGGATGTTTTTAAACAGGCTCTGCGCCGTGCGCTTGACCGTGCCTCTGCGGGTCACGAACATGAGGAAGCTCTCCTCGTCGATGCCCCTGCCCGCTATCATGGCGCTGACCTTCTCGCCCGGCTCTATGGGAATGATGTTAACGATGTTGCTGCCCCGTGCGGTTCTGCCCGCCTCCGGGATGCGGTAGCCCTTGCGGACGTACACCTTGCCGAGGTTCGTGAAGAACAGGATATTGTCGTGCGTCGATGCGGTGAACACCGTTTCGACAAAGTCCTCGTCCCTCGTGGACATGGCGCGCACGCCCTTGCCGCCTCTGCCCTGCGCCTTGTATTCGCTTGCGGGCAGACGCTTTATATAGCCGTTGTGCGTGAGCGTGTAAACGCAGTCCTCCTCGTCGATGAGATCCTCTATGTCGATCTCGTCCTCAAGGTCCTGTATCTCGGTCTTGCGCTCGTCACCGTAGCGGTCACGAATGTCGCAAAGCTCGGTCTTTAAAACGCCCTTGATCTTTTCGGGATCGGCGAGCAGCTCCTTGTAATAGGCTATTTTCGCCTCAAGCTCGTTATACTCGTTCTGAAGTCTCTCTCTGTCAAGACCCTGGAGCGCCTTGAGACGCATATCGAGTATCGCCTGCGCCTGAACGTCGCTGAGACCGAAGCGCTGCATGAGATTCTGCTTTGCGTCGTCATAGCTGTTGCGGATTATGCGGATTACCTCGTCGATGTTGTCCTGCGCAATGAGCAGACCCTCTAACAGATGCGCACGCTCCTCCGCCTTGCGGAGGTCGTAGCGTGTTCTTCTGACGATAAGCTCTTCTTGGAAAGTAAGGTACTCGTCGATTATGTGGCGGAGGTTCAGTATCTTGGGCTGGCTCTGATTGTTCACCAGTGCAAGCATATTTATCGAAAAGCTGGTCTGGAGCTGTGTCTGGGTGAGCAGGCGGTTTAACACGACCTGCGGATTTGCGTCCCTTTTCAGCTCTATGACTATGCGCATACCGTTGCGGTCGGTCTCGTCACGGAGGTCGGATATGCCCTCGATGCGCTTGTCACGCACATTCTCGGCGATCGCCGCAATAAGCTGGCGCTTGTTGACCTGATACGGCAGCTCGGTAACGATGATGCGTATCCTGTCCTTGCCGAATTCCTCAAACTCGGTGCGGGCTCGCATAATGACTCTGCCACGTCCGGTCATGTACGCCTGACGGATGCCGGCTCTGCCCATGATTATGCCCTTCGTCGGGAAGTCGGGACCCTTGACGTGCTGCAAAAGCTCGCTCATCGTCGCTTCCGGGTTATCCAAAACGCAGATGCAGGCGTTAATTACCTCGGTGAGGTTGTGCGGGGGAATGTTCGTCGCCATGCCGACGGCGATGCCGCTTGAGCCGTTCACGAGCAGGTTCGGGAAGCGGGACGGAAGCACCATCGGCTCCTGCCTCGTCTCGTCGAAGTTCGGGAGGAAATCGACCGTCTCCTTGTCGATGTCACGGAGCATCTCGTCGCACATCCTCGCCATGCGTGCCTCGGTGTATCGGTAAGCCGCCGGGGGGTCGCCGTCCACGGAGCCGAAGTTGCCGTGACCCTCGATGAGCGGGTAGCGCATCGAGAAGTCCTGCGCAAGTCTGACAAGTGCGTCATACACCGATGCGTCGCCGTGGGGGTGGTACCTACCCAAAACGTCGCCGACGGCGGTCGCACATTTTCTGAACGGCTTGTCGTGCGTGAGATTGTCCTCGTACATCGCATACAGTATGCGGCGGTGTACGGGCTTTAAGCCGTCACGCACGTCGGGGAGCGCACGTCCCACGATGACGCTCATGGCGTATTCTATATAGCTGGTCTTCATTTCCTTGACCAGCTCGGATTCGACTATCGCCTGCTGGGGAAATGCGATGTCCTCCGGCTTGTAATCCGTATTCTTTCTTAATGCCATCTCTTTTTTCTACTCCTCTTTTAGTCCGAAGCGCCGCTTAATAATCGAGATTTACTGCGTACTTGGCGTTTTCTTCGATAAACGCCTTTCTCGGCTCGACCTGTTCACCCATCAAAACGGTGAATATCTCGTCCGCCTTCACCGCATCCTCAAGGCAGATACGGCGCAGGGTGCGGGTCTCCGGGTTCATGGTCGTCTCCCAAAGCTCGTGCGGGTTCATCTCGCCCAAGCCCTTAAAGCGGCTTATATCGACCTTTGCGTTGGGGTTATCGCCCCTCAGCTCGGCGGACACTCTGTCCCTCTCCTCGTCGGAGAATGCGACTCTCGTCTGCTTGCCACGGGTCAGCTTATACAGCGGAGGCACGGCGGAGTACACATAGCCCTGCTCGATGAGCGGACGCATGAAGCGGAAGAAAAACGTCAGCATAAGCGTTCTGATATGCGCACCGTCAACGTCGGCATCCGCCATGATGACGATCTTGTGATAGCGCAGCTTGGTGACGTCGAACTCGTCGCCTATACCGGCGCCCAATGCGGTTATGACGGGCGCCAGCTTGTCGTTGCCGTACACCTTGTCGGCTCTCGCCTTTTCGACGTTGAGCATCTTGCCCCAAAGCGGGAGTATCGCCTGGAATCTCGAATCCCTGCCCTGCGTTGCGGAGCCGCCTGCGGAGTCGCCCTCGACGATGTACAGCTCGGTGAGCGATGCATCCCTCTCGTTGCAGTCACGCAGCTTATCGGGCATCTGTCCCGACTCAAGCCCCGTCTTTCTGCGGACGGACTCCCTCGCCTTTCTTGCGGCCTCTCTCGCCCTCGATGCGGTCATCGCCTTTTCGAGTATCGCCTTGCCGACTGCGGGGTTCTCCTCCAAAAACTGCTCCAGCTTATCGGACACGACGCTGTCCACGAGCGTGCGCATTTCGGAGTTGCCGAGCTTTGCCTTGGTCTGACCCTCAAACTGCGGCTCGGTGAGCTTTACGGATATGACTGCGGTCATGCCCTCGCGGCAGTCCTCGCCGGAGAGCTTGTCGTCGTTTTTGAGTATGCCCGCCTTTATGCCGTAGGCATTCAGCACTCTCGTGAGCGCCGTGCGGAAGCCTGTCTCGTGCATACCGCCTTCGGGCGTGTGGATGTTGTTTGCAAACGAGACGATGACCTCGTTATAGCTGTCGTTATATTGCAGGGCGATCTCCGCCTCGGAGTCTTTTCTCTCGCCCCTCATATATATGACGTTCTGATGCAGCGGCGTTTTGTTCTGATTTATGAAGCTCACGAACTCACGGATGCCGCCTTCGTAGCACATCTCGTCCTTTTTCTCCTTGCCGGGACGTCTGTCCTCGGTCGAGATGAAAAGTCCGGCGTTTAAAAACGCCTGCTCCCTCATGCGGGTGTGCAGCGTGTCGTAATCGAACACCGTCTCCTCGAACATCTGAGGGTCGGGCTTAAAGCGCACCGTGGTGCCGTTACGGTCGGTGTCGCCGATTATCTTCATCTCCTGAGTGATGTTGCCTCTGGAGAATTTCATTTCGTAGATCTTACCGTTTTTATGAACGTGGACGCAGAGCCACTCGCTCATTGCGTTGACGACGCTTGCGCCGACGCCGTGCAGACCGCCGGAGACCTTATAGCCCCCGCCGCCGAATTTGCCGCCTGCGTGCAGTACGGTGAAAACGACCTCAAGCGCACTCTTTCCCGTCTGCTCCTGAATGTCCACGGGGATGCCTCTGCCGTTGTCCCTGACGCATATAACGTCGCCCTCCTCGATGACTACCTCGATGCGGCTGCAATAGCCCGCAAGCGCCTCGTCTATGGAGTTATCGACGATCTCGTACACAAGGTGATGCAGACCCGACGCCGAGGTCGAGCCTATATACATGCCTGGACGCTTCCTTACCGCCTCAAGCCCTTCAAGCACCTGTATCTGTGATGCGTCATATTCCTGAGTTATCTTCTCATTGATCTCAGCCATTTCCGTTCGCCTTTCGTTCTTTATTTTCCGTTAAAAAAGTCTGTCCTCTTCCGCACGGCGCAAAAGCGTCTGCGTTGACATCTGACTCAAAAATACCTTTACACCGCAGCCGTCCCTGCACACGACGAAGCTTTTCGGAATGTCCTCCGCTGCGTTAATTACCCTGCCGGCACGCTCGGCATCGGCAAGAAAGCTCCTCGTTATGCGGCTTTGACTGCTGTTATCCAGATCGAATACGCCCACTATGTCCGTCTCCGGCACGAGCGTTCCGCCGCCGAGATGCAGATACATCAGTATATCCTGCCTTTCTCGACACGCAGCACCTTTGCCCCGGTGCGCTTCGATATGCCCTCGTCTTCGCAGCAGCTTATAAAGGTCTGTCCGCCGCCGATGCGGTTTAAGACAAACTCCTGCCGCATGGGGTCAAGCTCGGACAAAACGTCGTCAAGCAGCAGCACGGGGTACTCGCCCGTTTCGTCGAGGTATATCTCACGCTCGGCAAGCTTTAGTGAAAGCGCCGCAGTTCTCGTCTGACCCTGACTTGCAAAGCTCCGTGCGTCCCTGCCGTTTATCGTGACGGCGATGTCGTCCTTATGAGCGCCGCTTAGACACTGCTGACTTTGAAGCTCCGCCTGCCGATGCTTTTCCTGATGGTCGCAGAGGTCGTAGTATATCTCTCTGACGCTGCCGAGGGGATCACGCACCGACGAAACGGTCCTGTACTCAAGACCGAGCTTCTCATCGGCTGCGGAAAACTCGCCGTGTATGGGCGCCGCTTCCTCGGAGAGCCTTGCGACGAACGCCGCCCTGTACCGTATAAGCTGCGCCGAGAGTCTGCACATCCCGTCGGAAAATTCGTCGAGAGTGTCGAGCAGGGAGGGCTTTTCGTGCCAGTCCTTTAAAATGCGGGTCTTGTTCTCGTAGAACTTATTGAACTGCGTCAGATACTCCGCATATCTCGGACGTATCTGACTTATCGCATTGTCCATCAGCCTTCGCCGGGCCGCTGCGCCGTCCTTTATAATATTGAGGTCGTCGGGACAAAAAAGCACCGTTTTCAGCGTCTCGCTCAGCTCCGATGCGGTCTTTTTGACGCCGTTTACGCTGATCTGCTTTCTCACGCCCTGCTTTATCACGATGCGCACGGTCTGCTCTCTGCCGCCGCTTTCGATATCCGCAAGTATCTCGCAGAAGTCGTTGCCGAAGCCTAAAAGCTCACGGTCAAAGCGGGTGCGGAAGCTCCTCCCGCACGAGAGCAGGTACACCGCCTCAAGCAGATTCGTCTTGCCCTGCGCATTGGCGCCGTAGATGACGTTCGTCGCCGGAGAGAAGCTCGCCGTCTCGAAGTCGTAATTGCGAAAGCCGTTTAGGGCTAACCTGTTTATCCTCATGCCTTGACTATCTCAAGCTCGTTTCCGGCAAAGCTCACACGGTCGCCGGGGTAAATTTTTTTGCCCCTCTGAGTGCATACCTCGCCGTTAACGCTGACCATGCCCTCGGCGATGCAATACTTCGCCTCGCCGCCGGTACCCGTGAGCGCCGCAAATTTGAGCAGGGAATCGAGCTTTATAAATTCTGTTGATATTTCTATTTTTTCCATTTTGTCGCCCTTTTAGGATTTAAGTCTTATCGGAAGTATCATGTATTTAAAGCCGTCGCCGCCGTCTGCCGGGGTGATGACGCAGGGGGAGGAGCCGGTGTTTAAGCCAACCGTTATCTCGTCTGCGGGAGCGGCCTTTAATGCTTCCATTATATATTTGTCGTTAAAGCCGATTTCAATGCCGTCGCCGTTACCGGAGCTTATGCAAACGTCCTCCGCCTTGCCTATGGGAGTTACGCAGACGCAGTTTATGATGCCGTCGTCAAAGCTTATACGAACGGGGTTTTTAGTCTTTTCGGCAACAATGAGCGAAACACGGTCAACGGCACGAAGAAGCTCGCCCCGGTTCACGTTTATCTCATACTTGAAGCTTTCGGGGATCGCCTTGCGGTAATTGAGGAAGTCGCCCTCAAGTCTGCGGGTGACGATGACGGTCTTGCCGACGGAGAAGGAAACGTGATTTCCTCCGACGGAGATTCGCACGTTCTCCTCACCGTCGCTCGGACAGATGCGCTCAAGATCAGAAAGCGCTGCTCCGGGGACAATAAACTCGTCCGAACCCTCATCGCCCTCGATCTTCTCACGGCGAAGTGCAAGACGGTAGCCGTCAACGGAGATGAGCGTTAAAACACCGTCCTCAATCTCAAACTTTGAGCCGGTGTAAACCGGACGGCTGTCGTTATCGGAAACGGCAAAAATGCTCTGATTTATCATGCTCTTTATGGTTTTCTGAGCGATCGTATAGGAGCGCAGCCCATCGACCGAGGGAAGCTCCGGATAGTCGTCGGGATCCATGCCCATGAAGGAAAACTCGGTCTTTCCGCACTTTACGACGGTCATACCCTTTTCGTCGCTTTCTATGGAAACTATGCCCTCCGGCATACGCCTTACCATTTCGCCGAAAAGCTTTGCCTCCAAAACGACGGAGCCGGGCTCCTTAACCTCCGCCTCGATGCTGCTGTAAATTCCTTTTTTGAGATCGTAGCCGGTAACTCTAAGGTCGTTTCCCGCCTCGAGCAGCAGACCTTCAAGAGAGGGTATCGGACTTTTGCTTGCCGCAGCTCTCGATGCCACGGTGACGGCGGCCTGAAGAAGATGCTTTTCGCAGGTCAGTTTCATTTTCGTTTCCTCCCGATATAAAAACGTGTTCTTATAAATAATAAATAATAATATTTTAGTAGTGATAGTAGTAGTACGAAATTTTGTTGAAAAGCCGCTGAAACGACTGACAGAGCTGAATTTTCGGTGTTCAAAAAAGTGTTTTTAATTTTGAAGGTTTTCAACATCAAAAATCAGAGCTGAAATTATCAACAGCTTTAAACAGCAAATCAACAGTCTTTCATAAAAAAATTGTTCAAAACTCAATCGCTGTTAATGTTCGATGTAATGTCCCTTACGGTGTCTGCGACAGCCTTGTCCTTCTTTATAAGCTCCTCAATTTTATTGATGGACGAGAAAACGGTGGAGTGATTTCTTCCCGCGTATTCCTCGCCTATCTCTTTGAGCGGAAGATTTGTCAGTGTGCGGATGAGGTACATGGATACCTGACGGGCAAACGCAGTGTTTTTGGTTCTGTTGTGACCTCTGATGTCCTGCTCACTGAGTGAGAAGAACCTCGCCGTTTCGCGGATTATGCGCTGAGGCGAAGGAATGTATTCGCCGATCCTCGTAACGTCGGATATGGCTCTTTTTACGTCAGCCGTGTCGATCTTCTTACCGAGTATCTCCTTATATGCCGTCAAGCGCTTCACGACACCCTCTATCTGGCGCACGTTGGAGTTTAATGTCTCGGCAATGTAATTTACCGCATCGTCCTCTATAATAAGACCGAGCTGCGCCGCCTTGGCTCTCGTGATGACCATTCTCGTCTCAAGGTCGGGCGGCTGTATATCCGCCATAAGACCGCCCTCAAAGCGGCTGCGGAGTCTGTCGTCAAGCACGCTCATTTCAATAGGCGGACGGTCGGAGGTAATAACTATCTGATGTCCCGCCTCGTATATGTTGTTAAAGGTGTGGAAAAATTCCTGCTGCGTTGCCTGCTTACCGGAGATGAACTGAATATCGTCAACGAGGAACAGATCCACGTTGCGGTACTTCATGCGGAACTCCTCGTTTGTCTTTTCACGCAGAGCCTTCATAAGCTGATTTGTAAACTCCTCACCCTTGACGTATGCGATCTTCGTCGAAGGATCCTGCTCTCTTATCGCTTGTCCTATCGCAAGCAGAAGATGAGTTTTGCCGAGACCGGAGTTGCCGTATATAAAAAGAGGATTGTTGTAGGGTCCGCCCGGCTTTTCCGCCACCGCAACGGCGGCACTATAGGCAAAGCGGTTTGAATTGCCGACGATGAAGCGGTCAAAGGTATAGCCCGCCATCTCCGGCAGAGGATCGTTGTCCGGCTTTGTGGAGTTATAATCGTCGATCTCGTCGCCGACGAGAATAAGTACGTTAAACTCGGTGGAAAAAATGTCATACAGCGTATTCTTTATAAGATCGACAAAGCGGTTCATAATTATTTCACGGCGGAACTCTGTCCCCGTGTGCAGAATGAGAGTGCAGGACTCTATCTCGACCGGCTCGCAATCGGAAAACCAGGTTCTGATCGCGGTCGGCGTAAGATGCTGCGACAATTCCTCCAGTACGACGGCCCATATATCTTGAACGGAATTCATAAGCTGTTTCTCCTCATTATTTATAAAAATCATTATAGCAAATTTTTCGGATATATGCAATAGACATATATATTATATATAGTATGTTGAAAAAATTTTTATGCTTTAGTTTAAAAGCAATTGTATTCAAAAATTAATGAATATTCGTTAAAATATGAATAAATGTGCAAATTCTCTTGACAAATGCATTTTGCGGTGGTAATGTACACGCTGCACGCACAAAAGTGCGTGAGAGAGATATTTGAAAGGATGTTCATTTTGAAAGCAATAGCAAAAGCATATAACGGCGTGAGCCTTATTCTGCGCATTGTGATAGGTCTTGCGATCGGCGTTGCGCTGGCTCTCCTCATTCCCGACGCAAAAAACAACGCCGAGTGGATCGGAATTTTCGGCGATATATTCGTCGGCGCTCTGAAGGCGATAGCGCCCGTGCTGGTGTTCGTTCTGGTCGTGAGCGCTCTCGCTCAGTCCAACGAAAAGCTCGGTAAGCAGTTCCGCTCCGTCGTCATTCTTTACCTCATTTCCACCTTTATGGCGGCTGTTATCGCAGTTGCGGCAAGCTACATATTCCCCATTGAACTGACTCTCCATGACGCCGCAGACAGCTCTGCTCCCGACAGCATCGGCAGCATCTTCCGTACCCTGCTCACAAACGTCGTGTTAAACCCCGTGCAGTCCATCGCAAGCGGCAATTATCTCGGTATCCTGTTTTGGGCGATAGTCCTCGGCGTTGCACTTAAAAAGGCAAGCGAAAGCACCAAGCAGTTCCTTTCCGACTGCTCCGAAGCGGTCACCAAGGCTGTGCGTTGGGTCATCAACTTTGCCCCCTTCGGTATCATGGGTCTCGTGTTCACCGCAGTTTCCACAAGCGGTCTCGACATCTTTACCGAATACGGCAAGCTCCTGCTCATCCTTGTCGGATGTATGCTCGTCTCCGCACTTGTCGTTAACCCCCTCATGGCGTTCATCGTCATGCACAAAAACCCCTATCCCCTCGTATTTAAGTGCCTCAAGGAAAGCGGCGTGACCGCATTCTTCACCCGCTCCTCCGCTGCGAACATCCCCGTGAATATGTCCCTGTGCGAGAAGCTCGGTCTCAATAAGGAGCTGTACTCCGTCTCCATTCCTCTCGGTGCGACCGTCAATATGGCGGGTGCGGCGGTCACCATCACGGTAATGACCATGGCTGCCGTTCACACCATGGGCATCCCTGTTGACTTCCCCATCGCCGTGCTTCTGAGCGTTATGGCGGCTCTCGGCGCCTGCGGAGCGTCCGGCGTTGCCGGCGGCTCCCTGCTGCTCATCCCCATGGCGTGCGCACTGTTCGGCATAAGCGACTCCGTTGCGATGCAGGTCGTCGGCGTCGGCTTTATCATCGGCGTCATTCAGGACTCCGTCGAGACTGCGGTCAACTCCTCCTCCGACGCACTCTTCACCGCCGTTGCCGAGTTCGGCCAGTGGCGCAAGGAAGGCAAGGAGATCAAATTCTGATCTTGAATAAAACCATAAAAAATCTCGGAAACAATTGTGTTTCCGAGATTTTCTATATCTCTTTAGTATTGCAAACCGATCGCTGCACTCACGCCTCCCTCTGACACCAACATTCACTTTTGCACTTCCTTGCGGGGTAAATTGATCTCCTCACTCGCTCTTTTCAACGGCACAAAACTCCCTCCGCACCCATGCCCCCGGCGACGCAACGTGACCGCAAATCTCATGCCTCCCTCTGACGAGGGAGGTGTCAAAATCGTCAGGTTTTGACGGAGGGAGAGAAGACGTAACGCCCTTGTCGGCAGAAAAAATCAACACGCAACGCAGCAAAAAATGAAAATGCAAAACCCCGCAACGCATTGAAATTGCAAAAAATTTTAACGTCTTTCTCTCCCTCAGTCGGCTTACGCCGACAGCTCCCTCGTCAGAGGGAGCCATGAGACGAAGCAAGTCTTGCTGCGGTGGAAGCAGTGAACTACCATAGCATTTTTGAAATAGAAAATTGAGTTGTAGCATACTCAACCCCATTCACACGGTGCCGGACAATCTCCCACACTTACGCCTTCTGCCAATGCAAAACTATCGCCGCAGTCATGCCTCCCTCTGACGAGGGAGGTGTCAAAATCGCAAGATTTTGACGGAGGGAGAGAAGGCGTAGAAACTCGCAACGCATTGAAAATGCAAGGAAAATTGAAGGGCTTCTCTCCCTCAGTCGGCTTACGCCGACAGCTCCCTCGTCAGAGGGAGCCATGAATCGGCGCAAATTTCGCTGCGGGGGGAAAAGACCGATCTTGAATAAAACCACAAAAAATCTCGGAAACATGATCGTTTCCGAGATTTTTTTATATCCTCTTACGCTGCGGTTTTGCGGCGTTTTACTCTGACGACGATTATCACCGTGCTGATGACGGCGCCGAGCAGCGATGCGCAGCAGACGCCGAATGCGATGTACGTCAGCGTCCGATCAAGCGGCTTGCCTTCACCGTTTTCGCCCGCCGTGTACACCTCGTCGTAGCTGCCGTCGCCGTCGGAGTCCACGGACAGCGTCGTGTCGCCCACGTTTCCGGCGACCGTGTCGATGACCGTGCGCCGTCCGATGTCGATATCCTCAAAGCGTCTGAAGTCCGTGTACTCACCGTTTTCGTCCATGTAGCCGACGGTGTAGTCCATGCTGCCGGAGGCGTTGCCCTCGATCTTGATGTCGTACAGAGCGCCCTCCTTCAGCCTCAGCACCTTTGCGGTGTCGTCGCCGTCCTCCGTATTCTCAAAGCTCAGCGAGCCGAAGGAGGTGCGGGTGGAGAGGCTACTCTCCTCGGAGCAGAGCTTTTCGCCGTTATACTTCACCGTGACGTCCACGGGGCAGGCGATCCTTATGTAAATATAGCGCTGACCGTTGACCTGATCCGCAATGTCGCCGAAGAAGAATTGCAGGTCGTCGGCATCCGCCACCTCGTAGTGGCAGCCGTCGCTTGCGAGCGCCTCCATGAGCTGCTGCGCCTCGTACTTGTCGCCGGAATAAAGGTCCTGGAAGAAGCCGAGCGTGTATATGCTTATGCCCTCGTCCTTGAGCGACTGAGCGTATTCGATGAGATCGTCGCCGGTAAGCCCCTCGTTCGGCATACCGTCCGACATGAGAACGATTATCTTCTCCTCGGAGTCCACGGTCGAGAGCAGGCTCGCCGCCGTCGCAAGACCGGCGTAGGTGTTGGTGCGGCCGCCGGTGGAGATGCCGTCGATGGCGGAGCCGAGAACGCCCTCATCCGCCGAGAAGCCGAGCTGAAGCATGGCGTCGTAGTCGTAGCTCACGATGCCGACGGCGGCGTTCTGACCGAGTACGGAGCTTACGAAGCGGTGCGCTGCGTCCTTGGTCTCCTCAATGGGGGTGCCGCTCATGCTGTCGGAGCTGTCGAGCGCCAAAACGACCGACCTGTCGGACAGCATCATGCCCTTGTACCAGTCGAGCGAAAAATCGGGCTGCTCGGTAAACAGACGGACGGCTGCGTCGTAGCCGCCGTAGGGGTCCTCGTAGGCTACCTTTTCCTGTGCATACTCCAAAGCGTCCGACACGCTGTAGTGCGAGCCGTCGGAGTTTTTCTCGCACAGACCCTCGCTCACGGCGCTTATCATCTCAAGGTTGTACACGGTCGCAATGACGTCGTCGTTTGCGTAGACTGCCGCTGCGCCCTTGGAAAGGAAGGCGTCAACAAGGCGTTCGTCCCGTCCGCTTGAGCAGGCGCCGAGGTAGACTATGCTGTTGACGAGACTGCCGTCCTCAAAATAGTTTTCGACAAAGCTTGCGGTGATGAGGAAGGTATCCCCGCCCGAAACGAGGGAGCCGTTTTCGATCGCCTGTGCGTACTTCTGATAGTTTTCCTCGGTGCAGGGCAGACCCGTGACGAGCATGGAGCCGATGTCGTATGAGTAGGCTCCGTGACCGTGCCAGAGGATGACGCTGTACTGACCCATAGCGGTAAGGCTTTCGAGATCGACTGCCTCGGTGTCGTAGTTTGCGGAGCTTTCAAAGGAGTAGACGTCGTACTCGGCGTCAATGCTCTCCGCCGCATCGTCCACAAGGTGCATATAGCTCCACACCTCACGCCCCTCATACGAGGGCAGGCAGGGCTGATAGGTAGAGATGTAAAGCTCCGGTGCATCGTCGCCGTTTGCGTCCACGTCCGCAAGCTCCGGCGCATAGAAGCACCTAGCGCCGCTGTCCAGCGTGACGAGTATTCCGGTATCGCATACGTCGTAGTCCTTAATTGCGCCCTCGGAATACATATCGTTTACGTTGTATTCGATGTCGTCGAGGAAGTCGTCGAGGTTCTCCGAAGTGATCTCCGGGTACTCGCCCTTGAGCGAGGACTCTGCCGCCTCCATGGCGGAGGAGAAGTCGCTTGCCTCGGTATTCAGCTTCTGCGCCTGTTCCTTGGTGCCGGAAAGCTCACCGAGGGCGCTTGTGTCGGGAGTTTTCTTTTCTATCGCCTCGGTGTTGTAGGACAGAGCGCTCTCGCTTCCCCCACCCTTTCCGTCTCTTGCCTTGTCCAAAACGGTGTTGCCTTTGACCGCCGGGACGATGATATACGCCGCCGACGAGAGCATGAGCAGCAGGCACAAAACGAGCGCAAGCACCGCACCGCCGATTTTCGTGGAGCGGGGCTTTTTGGGCTTGGGCGGCTTGGGCGGCTTTGCGGGGGCGGCGTTTATCGTTTCGCCGCAGTAGGGGCAGAATTTTGAGCGCTTGGGGATCTCTCTTCCGCACTTTGTACAGAACATGATCGGCTCCTCCTTGTCCGTGTGTGGTTATTTTCATCCGTGCCGTGTTGCTTCGGCACTGTGATAATTTAACAAGCGGCGTCGGTGCCGCTGAAATCGAGCGTTTTCTCTCCCTCCGTCAAAACCTGACGGTTTTGCACCTCCCTCGTCAGAGGGAGGCATGAGAATGGAGCTTGTTTTACACTGGCAGAAGGCTTTGAGATACGCAATAAAACTTGCTTTTCTTACTTAATCCAGCACAACAGGCTGTCCTTTGCACCGCAGCGAGATTTGTACCATCTCATGGCTCCATCTGACGAGGGAGCTGTCGGCGTAAGCCGACTGAGGGAGAGATTCTTTTTAAGATTATACAACGCCGTATGGCGCAAATTCAAGCGGGGACGCTTTGTTTTTCAACAAAAAATCGCAGGTTTTGCCCTGCGATTTTTATGTATCACTCTTCGCCGTTCTGCTTTTTAAGCTCGTCGAGGATCGCCGTCAAAAGCTCATCGGTCGTCGGCTTTTTGGGTTCTTCCTTCTTCGGCTCTTCCTTCTTCTTGCCGAGGCTCGTCAACTTATTTACCGCCTTGACCATCAGGAACACCACAAACGCCATGATGATGAAGTTCACGACGTCCATGATAAACTGACCGTACATGAACTGCGCTTCGCCGATTTTGACGGACAGTCCCGAAATGCCCTCCTCGGCAAAGCAGCCGATTATCGGGTTTATGAGGTTGTTTATGAGCGAGGTCACCAGTGCGGTGAAGGCGCCGCCGATAATGACGCCGACCGCCAGATCCATCACGTTGCCGCGGAGCGCAAACGCTTTAAATTCAGCCAAAAACTTCTTCATGTTTCATTACCTTCCTTATTTATTTATTCGGAACGAGCAGCGCCTTGCCGCCCATGTAGGGACGCAGAACTTCGGGGATGGTCACGCTGCCGTCCGCCTGCAGGTGGTTCTCAAGGAACGCAATCAGCATACGGGGAGGCGCTGCGACGGTGTTGTTGAGCGTGTGCGGCAGATACATTTTGCCGTCCTCGCCCTTGACACGCATCTTGAGCCTTCTCGCCTGCGCATCGCCGAGGTTGGAGCAGGAGCAGACCTCGAAGTACTTCTGCTGACGGGGAGACCACGCCTCGATGTCGCAGCTTTTCACCTTGAGGTCGGCAAGGTCGCCGGAGCAGCATTCGAGCTGGCGCACCGGGATCTCCATGCTGCGGAACAGCTCGACGGACAGCCGCCACATCTTCTCGTACCAGTCCATGCTCTCCTCCGGCTTGCAGACGACGATCATCTCCTGCTTTTCAAACTGATGGATGCGGTAAACGCCTCGCTCCTCGATGCCGTGTGCGCCCTTCTCCTTGCGGAAGCAGGGGCTGTAGCTCGTGAGCGTCTTGGGTAGGCTCGCTTCGGGGATGATCTGGTCGATGAATTTGCCGATCATGGAATGCTCCGAGGTGCCGATGAGGTACAGGTCCTCGCCCTCGATCTTGTACATCATTGCGTCCATGTCGGACTGGCTCATAACGCCCTCGACCACGTTGCCGTGGATCATGAACGGCGGGATGCAGTAGGTAAAGCCCTTGTCGATCATAAAGTCACGGGCATACGCCAGAACCGCCGAATGCAGACGTGCGATGTCGCCCATGAGGTAGTAGAAGCCGTTGCCGGATACCCTGCCGGCGGCGTCCATGTCAACGCCGTCAAAGCTCTCCATGATGGCGGTGTGATACGGGATGTCGAACTCCGGCACCTTTGCCTCGCCGAAGCGCTGCACCTCGACGTTGTGGCTGTCGTCGGGTCCGATGGGGACGGAGGGGTCGATGATGTTCGGGATGAGCAGCATTATCTCACGAATGCGCTTTGCGCACTCGTCCTCGATGACCTCAAGCTCTGCGAGCCTGTCCGCCTGCGCCTTGACCTGTGCCTTGACCTTTTCCGCCTCGTCGAGCTTAGAAGGATCCTTCTTTGCCATGCCCATGAGCTTTCCGATCTCCTTGGACAGTGCGTTGCGGGACGCACGAAGCTCGCTCGCCTCGGTTATCGCAGCCCTGTTCTTGCGGTCAAGCTCCAGAACCTCGTCGACGAGGGGGAGCTTTGCGTCCTGAAACTTCTTGCGGATGTTCTCCTTGACGGCATCCGGGTTCTCTCTTATAAACTTTATGTCTAACATGGTGATTACTCCTTGTATAATTAATAGCGATTATATTACGTTCAGTTTTCCGAGGTCCAGCTTTTGCCCATCCGAACGAGATTTGAAATGAGCGCTTCCCTGTCGTCGGAACCATAAAATTCCAAAACTATCCTGCCGCCCTTCTTGTTCACGTCAAGGCTGACCTTGCGTGACAGCAGCTTTGTGAGCTGCTCCGAGGTGTCGGCGATGTAATCGACGGTAAAGCCGGGGTCAATTGGCTCCTCCGGCTCACGCATGAGGGATTTGAGCGTTCTGCTCACCAATTGCTCTGTTTTGCGCACCGAAAGCCCGTCCGTTATGACCTTCTTTGCAAGCTCAAGCTGCAATTTTTCGTCCTGAACCGGCAGCAGCGTCCTTGCGTGACCCGACGAGAGCAGTCCCTGCTCGACGAGCTTGCGCACTTCTGAGCCGAGACTCAGCAGACGCAGCGTGTTCGTGATGGCGGGACGTGACTTACCGACGCTTCTTGCCGCTTCCTCCTGCGTCAGACCGTACTCCTCCATGAGCGTTTTGTAGCCCTGCGCCTCCTCGATGGGGTTTAGGTCCTCCCTTTGCAGGTTTTCGACGAGCGCCAGCTCCGCAACTCTGCGGTCGTCTGCGCTGATGACTCGCACGGGGACCTCGTCAAGCCCCGCCATGCGTGACGCTCTCCAACGCCGCTCGCCGGCGATTATCTGATAGTAGCCGCTTTGTAGTTTTCGCACCGTGATAGGCTGGATAAGCCCGTACTGCGCAATGGAGTCTGCAAGCTCCGAGAGCGCCGCATCGTCAAAGCTCGATCTCGGCTGATCGGCTCTCGGCTCGACCTTGCTCAGCGGAACGTAAAGAAGCTCCGCATCGTCGCCGTCGGACAGAAAATCCTCGCCGAACAGCGCCGAAAGTCCCGTTCCGAGACCCTTTTTCGTATCCTTTGCCATTTTTGCCTCCTTATCGCCGCTCTTTTTTCAAAAATTCCTCGGCAAGACGCATATATGCCCTGCTTCCCTTGCCGATCTTGTCATACGCAACGCCCGGCTTGCCGTGGCTCGGCGCCTCGGACAGACGCACCGAACGGGGTATCACAGTCTCATAGACCTTGCCGCCGAAGTATTCCTTCAGCTCAAACGCCACCTGCTGCGTAAGATTCGTCCTCGAATCGTACATCGTAAGCACGATGCCCTGTATCTTCAGCGAGGGATTTAAGCGCTTGTTGCAAAGCTTTATCGTCGTCATCAGATCGGCGATGCCCTCAAGCGCATAATACTCGCACTGCATCGGAATGAGAACGCTGTCCGCTGCGACGAGCGCATTGAGCGTCAAAAGCTCAAGCGAGGGCGGACAGTCGATAAATATGTAGTCGTAGTCGTTGTAGACGAGCTGCAAGGCGTCCTTGAGGACGTACTCACGCCTGACCTTGTTGACAAGCTCGACGGTTGCGCCCGACAGCTCCTTGTTCGACGGTATCACGTCGCCGTAGGGAGTTTTGCGGATGCAGTCCGAGATGTCCGCAGTCTTGGTTATCAGCTCGTAGGCACTCGGCGTGCTGTGCTTGTCAACTCCCATGCCGGAGCTGCTGTTGCCCTGCGGGTCGCAGTCGAGCAGAAGCACACGCTTGCCCTTCATCTTAAGGGCGCAGCAGAGATTCACCGCCGTCGTCGTTTTGCCGACGCCGCCCTTTTGGTTCGCAATGGCGATTATTTTAGACATGACCTCACCTCTTTGCTCCATTATAGCAAGGTCGTTTGCATTTTTCAACGTTTCACGTGAAACATTTTAAGATTTTTGTTTCACGTGAAACCATTTACTCGACGAGCATATCCACGTCGGCAATGCTCAGTCCCGGATGCAGCGCAAGGTTCAAGCCGTAAGCCACAAGCTTTGAAACGGAGCGTACAAGCTCGTCAATGTTCCTCGGCGTGACGAACAGCCCCGCCGCCGACTCGTCGGCGCAGAACGTCGCAGCGTCGATGACCGTCGGCACGCCGACGGCAATGACGGGGACGCCGAGCGACTCACGGTTCAGCTCCGCACGGTCGTTGCCGACACCGGAGCCGGGCGCAATACCGCTGTCGCAGATTTGCACGTTGCGGCAGAGCCTGTCAAGCTCACCGCTTGCGAGGGCATCGACGGCGATCACGCAGTCGGGCTGCACAAGACCGCACAGCGCCTTGAGCGACTGTGCGCTCTCAATGCCCGTGGTGCCGAGAACGCCCGTGCGCAGTACGGCGACGGACGACAGCGCCGCAAACTCCTGCGGCAAACTCTGCTTTAGGTGCCGTGTGACGATGAGACTGTCCGAGACTTCGGGACCGACGGCGTCGGGCGTTATGGCACGGTTGCCGAGACAGGCAACGAGAAAGCTCTGCGCATTTTGAATTTCCGCAAAGCGGCGCATGAGCTGCGACAGTGCATTTGCGGCATCGGAGAAGGAATTTTCCCGACGGCGTATATATTCGTCAAGTTCCAATGTGAGATAATTTCCGATAGGTTTACATAATACTTTAGACGCCTCGCCGCCGTTTATTTTAACTGCGGTGACACGGCAGCCGCAGACGCTCTCCTCATTAAGCTCAAGCCCCGCAAGGGACGCATTTTCGGGTCTCTGCACGACCTCGCTTGCAAGGTCCGTGCGAACGTTTGATCTTTGCATGATAACCTCCGTCACAATATATTGTATAGTATGTCCAAATTTGGGGAAGATAATGTGAGTGCAAAAAAATAATACAAAAACACCGAAAAAACCTTGCAATTTCGGGGATTAGATGCTAAAATGCTTATCTGCGAGCCTATGCTCGTGATTCGTTACGTTGATTTCAGTCCCAACGGCAGTAACCGTCAGCTCACTTTGCGTTTCGATAACTTCCATCGGACGCACGATCAGTCTGACAACCGGCGTGTACCGTCGGTATCGCCGGAAGATCCCGTGTGGATTTGCGTTACTAAGTTATAGGAGGAGGTGCGCCATATGCCCAACATTAAGTCCGCAGCAAAGAGAGACGAGAAGTCCAAGCAGCTTCGTGCAAAGAACCGTGCAGACAAGACCGCACTCAAGACCGTCATCAAGAAGTTTGATGCAGCAGTCGAAGGCGGCGAGAAGACCGCAGCAGCCGAGAGCTACAAGGTCGCAGTCAAGGCGGTTGACAAGGCAGCAGCAAAGGGTCTGCTTCACAAGAACAATGCAGCACACAAGAAGTCCGCAATGACCGTCAAGCTCAACAAGATGAACTGATTCCCTGTGAATGATATTAAGCCACGACATTAGTCGTGGCTTTTGTCATTTGTGCGGGCAATTTGCTTCATCTCATGGCTCCCTCTGACGAGGGAGCTGTCGGCGTAAGCCGACTGAGGGAGAGAAATTTTCAATTTCCCTTGTGTTTTCAATGCGTTGTGGGGTTTTACGTTTTCTCTCCCTCCGTCAAAATCTTACGATTTTGACACCTCCCTCGTCAGAGGGAGGCATGAGTGCGGCGGTCGATTTGCCTTGTTGAGAGACGGGGGAGTGCGGAGATTATCCGACACCGTGGAGGAAAGGGCTTAGGCGTTGCACAACTCTATTCGCTTTTTCAAAAATAGCACCGCAGTATGTTCTTTTTGCCGCAGCAAGAGATGCTCCGATTCATGGCTCTACACTTCCGAGGGAGCTGTCGGCGTAAGCCGACTGAGGGAGAGAAAATCTTCAATTTCTCTTGTGTTTTCAATGCGTTGCGGGGTTTTACGTTTTCTCTCCCTCCGTCAAAATCTTGCGATTTTGACACCTCCCTCGTCAGAGGGAGGCATGAGTGCGGCGGT
>CAVDMS010000019.1:0-25207 GCA_963610045.1 Bacteroidaceae bacterium | reverse complement strand
CATAACACCCGTTATCCTGCTCGTACTTTACGCAAGCTTTCTGCTGTCGATATACCGTGACAGCATTTCCTCGGCAATACCCGACGCCATCGGCGTCTCGTCCTCGGTCATCGACGCTCTTGCGGCGGGACAGCTTGCCTCGTCCTTGCTTGCGGTCTGCTGCGTCACGATCGCATTCTGCTCAAACCTTCTTATGATACAGGACAAGGTGACGGGCGCTATAGGCGACCTCACGGTCTCGCCCGTAAAACGCAGCGTTTTGGGACTTTCGTACTTCCTGTCGTCAGCTTTTGTGACGCTTATCATCTGCCTGACTGCAACTGCTATCTGCTTTATATACATTTCAACGATCGGTTGGTATCTGAGCGCAAAGGACGTTCTGCTCATACTCCTTGACGTGATACTGCTCACGGTGTTCGGCGTTGCGCTGTCGTCGTGCGTGAACTTCTTCCTCAGCACGCAGGGACAGCTCTCTGCGGTCGGAATGCTTGTCAGCGTTGCATACGGCTTCATCTGCGGCGCTTATATGCCGATGGCAAGCTTCTCCGAGGGGCTGAGAGGCGTTCTAATGTACCTGCCGGGCAGCTATGCGACCTCGCTTCTGCACAATCATTGGATGAACGGCGGTTTTGCAAAGCTGTCGGATTCCGGTGTTCCCGACGAGATAATAAATGGTTTGCGTGACGGAGTTGACTGCAACCTGTATTTCGGCGGCGACAAGGTGGAGACCTCCGCTATGTACGCCGTACTCATAGGCGCAATACTCGTAGCTTTGGCGGTCTACATTGCATTTAATGTGTTCAGTGAAAAACACAGAAATAGGGGATAACGAAAAAGCTCTGTGGCTAAACCACAGAGCTTTTTAATTTTCGGTTTATCAATGATGCTCGTTCGTGCCCTTGTCGCCGACACCGAAGTGCAGCTCCTTCATGCCCTCGACCTCGTCGCAAATGTCCTTGAGCTGGCAGACGTTGCAGTCGGTGGGGAGACCCTCCATGATGTGGCAGAGGGTGCTGGTGATGGCGTCCGCCTTCTTTGCGTTCTCGTGCAGCTCCTTGTAATCAATGGCGGGATCGGTCACGAAGATAACGGTCGCATTGATGACGTTGCTGTCCTTCTTGTACTCGGTGATGTAGCGCTGACCGACGGCGTTGAAGTTAATACCCTTCTTGATCGCTCTCTTGCTGACACGGATCTGCTCACGGTGGCTTTCGGGGGACATACGCACCATGTAGCCTTCGGGGTAGACGTGGTACTTGCTGAACTCAATGTCCTTGAGCGCACGGTAGACCTCGTCGTCGTCACCCTCAATATCGCCGACACGGAGCAGAACGATACGGGCAAAAGCGGTGTCCTTCTTGATCTCCTTGAGGTCGGGACCGTAGAGGATGACCTGATCCTTGTTCACGAGGTCGGAGCTTGTGGTGACGCAGTTGTAGTTGGAGGAGCCGAGACCGAGAGCGCCAAGCTCATACGCAGCCTCGCTCTGGAGAACAAGCTCTGAGGAGCCTACGTCAGCCCAAGACTTAGAGACGTCATAGCCCCAACTTTTGGGCTTGCTCTTGCTCTTTGAAAGTTGCTCAAGCGTAGATTTAATAAGAGGATTGTAAAGTTCCATGATATATCTCCTTTAACACAGCTTTATTTCCTGTGCCTATTATACAATCCCTATAGCGAAAAACGTGTAGCATACGCTACACGTTTTTAAAGAATGTTAAATTTTAAGCGGGCTTTTGCTCAAGCGAGGCATCCTGCTTTGCGATTTCCCTGTTTAAAAGACGCATCTCGCCGATGATAAGCACGGAGACGGTTATGGCAGCAAGTATGTCGCCGACGGGACCTGCGTAAAGCAGACCCTCAACACCCATAAGCGCACCGAGGATGAAGGCGCTGGGGAGGAAGTATATGAGCTGCCTTGAAAGCGTTGCGATCATTGACTTTATGGGCTTGCCAATGGACTGGAAGAAGATGCCCGACGGGATGAGGAAGCCGACGAGGAATATGACGGAGAGGAAGATGTGGAAGCACTTGAGTGCAAAGTCGTTGTACTCCTTGCTTTCCTGACCGAAAATGTCGATGATGGGCTGAGTGCAGAACTGGAATATCGCCCAGCCGATAACGCCCACGATAAGTCCCGTAATAATGGTGCGCAGGTAGGTGGACTTGACACGCTTAAAGTTTCCGGCGCCGTAGTTGTAGCCGATGATGGGCTGGCTGCCGATGCCGAGACCGACCATGACGCTCACGATTATGGAGTTTACCTTCATAACGATACCCTGCGCCGCAAGCGGAATGTCGGCACCGTAAATGCTCTCCGCACCGTACTTTGTAAGAAGATTGTTCATGCAGATGACGACGATGGTGGAGGCAAACTGCGTAAAGAAGCTTGAGATTCCGAGAGGGATAAACGCAGCGACGGTTTTGGAGGAAAGTCTTGCGTTTTCAAGCTTAAACTCGATGCTTTTAAGACGGGGGATGTAAACGATGCAGAGGACGAAGTTTAGCGCCTGACCGATAACGGTCGCCCATGCAGCGCCGGCGACGCCCCAACCGAGACCGAGAACGAACCATGCGTCAAGGATGACATTAAGGAAGCAGCCCGAAAGGTTTGAGAGCATGGCGTACTTGGGATTGCCCTGCGCTCGTATGATACTGTTGACCGTCATGCTGATGCACACAAAGGGAATGCCGATAAGGGTGATCCTTGCGTACTGGAGCGCATAGTCAAAGGTCTGCCCCGAAACCTTAGTGCCGCCGCAGAGGTTTAGTATGGGCGTTATGAGCAGCTCCATAAGAAGCGTCAGCACGAGTCCCGCAATGAGCGAAACGCTAATGCCGTTGCCCATGGTGCGTGCGGCTTCGGGATAGTTCTTCTGTCCGAGCTTCAGACTGAAATATGCCACACAGCCGTCGGCGATCATAGTGCCGATAGCCATTGAGAAGGTGACGAGAGGGAAGGTGAGGTTCGTTGCGGCGTTGCCGAGAACGCCGACACCTTGTCCGATGAATATCTGATCGACGATATTGTATATCGAGTTTACGACCATCGAGGCGATGGCGGGAAGCGCAAATTTACAGAGAAGCTTCGAGATCGGCTCTTTTTCAAATATTTCGAGGGAATGTTCATTTTGCATAATTATCACCTAAGAAATTAGTGCAGTTATCATAACACACAATTTATAGTTTGTAAATATTGCTGAAATTTTGACGAGGTATTGCAGCAAAAACACTAAGCCTTTTTGCGGTGCTTTTCGGAGCTTATAAAGACGTTGAGATAAGCTCCGAGCAGAATGATATACATACACCAGTACATCCACAGAAGGCTTATGACGATGGCTGCAAGACTGCCGTATATGCTGTAGCCGTTGCCGCTCATTATGAGGAGCGAGAACAGCCAAGTGAAAAGCAGCCATGCGCAGGCGGCAAACGCCGCACCGGGAATGAGCGCAAAAAAGCGTATCTTCAGTCCGGGGATCCAGTGATAGACAAGCGTAAACAAAACCGTGAGCAGCAGAGCGACAAGCACAAAGCGCAGCTTTATAAGCGCAAGGCTTATCGGCTCGTAAATGAGGTCGAGCAGACGCTCACCGAAGAAGGTCACGACGATGACAAGCACCATTGCGGCAATGACCCCGACCGTGTACAGGCAGGCAAGCACGGTGCGCCGAAGGAAGGACGCATAGTGACCGCTGCCTGAAACGACCTCGATACCCCGGATGAGCGAGGCAAAGGCACGGCTTGCAAGGTACACCGACAGAAGGATGGAGATCGGGAGAATTGCACCCGACGCAAGGTAGATATCACTGACAATATCCCCGATAAGCTGCCGGAGCGCATCGGGGATATAGGGACTTATGTGTGTCATCAGGCTTTCTTCGCTAGTGCCGGTATACGGTATGACGGCGGACAGCAGCGCAAGAAAGGGGACGAGCGAGACGAACATATAGTACGCACTCGCTGCGGCGTGTGCGGAAAGATTGCAGCGGTCGATGCCGTCAAAGAATTTCTTTACGTTGATAATAAAAACCTTCATACGCTTTATTATGCCGCAAAAGCTCAATATATGAGCTTTATACGGCGGTTGAGATTTTCAACGTCTACGGACTCGACAGGCTCGCCGCGCTCGCCGTCAAGCGTCCACTCCATGTCGGCGGGGGCTTCGATCTTGACGCTGTGCGCCTGGAAGAAGTCGAGGAAGGGGGAGGAATAATCCTGCGTCAAAACGCCGAGGACTATGTTCTGGAAATCAAATATCGTTCTCGGTTCGTGAACGAGCAGCACCTCAAAAATGCCGTCCGAGGTATCGACAACGTCGGAGGGCAGGGTGATGGTACCCGCAACGGAGGTGGAGTTGCAGACTGCACCGAAGATGTAGTCACCCTCGCAGGTGAAGCCGTCAACCGTGAGGCGGAGGTGATTTGCCTTGATCTTCGGGAGATCCTTTATTGCATCGAGCAGATATGCCGAGTGACCGAGCTTGTTCTTGAGGTTCTGCGAGGTGGTGTATGAAAGCCACGAGAACATACCGAACGCCGCAACGTAGGAAAAGCAGCGGTCGCCGAACTTGCCGAGGTCGATCTCATGCGGCTTGCCGTAGGCAATAGCTTCGGCGGCAGCGCACATATCGGACGAAATGCCGTGACAGGCGGCAAAATCGTTGGTGCTTCCCGAAGGAATATAGCCGAGAGGAATATCCTTTTCGCCTCTGAGAATACCGGTCAGCACCTCGTTGAGCGTACCGTCGCCGCCGATGCAGACGACAAGGTCAAAGCCGTCGGAGTAGTTTATCACAAACTCCGTTGCGTCTCCGGGCTTTGCGGTGGGGAATACCGTGACCGCATAGCCGTGAGAGGAGAAAATGCGGATAATATCGGAAAGGTTGCGGGAAGCTGCACGCTTGCCCGAAACCGGGTTTATCACGAGCATCAGCTTTTTAAGCTCGGAAAGAGAAGGAATGCGTTGATCCATTTATATAGCTCCAATCGTTGGGATTAGTAAAGACCTGCGATGTAAAGGCAGAAGTATGCGGCAGGCACGGAGAACAGCAGACTGTCGACTCTGTCCATAACGCCGCCGTGACCGGGGATGAGGTGGCTGTAGTCCTTAAAGCCGGACATACGCTTGATGAGCGAAGCGGCAAGGTCGCCGACCTGACCGAAGCTGGACGCCACAAATGCGGTGATGACGCAGCAGGGGAGAGTGACGGCAGGGAAGCTGCCTCTGAGAGCAAAGTACAGTCCGACGCCCGCAACGGCAGCGGAGATCGCACCGCAGATAAAACCGGCAAGGGTCTTGTGTGGGCTGACCTCCGGCACGATGTGACGCTTGCCGAAGCGCTTGCCGCCGAACAGCGCAAAGGAGTCGCATATCCAGGTCGAAACGCAGCCGATGGCAAAAACGGGGATCCATGTGTTGCCGGGGAGCGCGGTAAGGCGCATGATAAGTACGATCGGGAACACGGGGTATGCAAGCACCGCAAGCGTCGCCAAAGCGCCGGGGCCTCTAAGCTCCTTCTTGATTATGCCGGCAAAGGTGATCGCAAAGACGGCAAGGAAGAACAGAGCAGTAAGGTAGACCTCGTCTGCCTTCTTAAACAGAATGAGAGCGCAGACCGCAACGGAGTAAACATACAGCACTGCGGGAGCGGTCGAAACGTCCTTCGCCTTGATGACTCTGCAAGTTTCCCAAATTGACATTATGCAGATGGCGAGGAGCAGCAGGGTGCGGGTGTAGGGTGAAATGAGGAAGCAGCCGAAGACCAGAACGAGCATGACGACTGCGGAAATGACTCTTGTTTTCAAGGGAGTGTACCTTCTTTCTTTATACTTTCAGAGTTCCGTCGGGATACAGGTAGTGGCGACGCCGACCATGTGTCGAGCGCCCGTAGTCGATCGCATTTGACGGGCAGCCGCATATGCAGGAAAGGCAGTGGATACAGCCGCTTTTCCACGTCGGGTGACCGCCTTTGAGCGTGATGCAGCCCATGGGACAGTTTTTCTCGCAAAGACCGCAGGAGGTGCAATTATCACTTACTGTGAACTCTCCGGGCTTGCCTATCGCCGCATTGAAGATCTTTGCTGCTGCACCGCTGAAGCTGCCGAAAACGGCGTTGGAGCGGGAGCCTATCGACTTTCCGGTTTTGATAGAGTCGATAATGCCGCCGAGCCTTTGCGGGGCGGAATCGACAAGCGCTTGCGCCTCGTCCGAGCTTGAGGGCTCATACATCACGAGGTAATTGTCCGGCATGACCAGCTTTTCGGTACCCATGTGCTTCATTCCGATCCTGCGGCAGAGCCTGTCGTTTAAGTAGGGCGCACCTCCGATACCCGCTCCGCAGGTCATGACGAAATACATATTGCTGCTTCCGGTAAAAAAGCTTGCCGAGAGCAGGAAGTTACGGACGGCGGTCGGTACGGCGTAGCAATAAGTCGGGCAAACGACAACATAGGGCGTTTCCGAGGAAAAGCTGCGCTCGCTGCCGTCTTTAAGGTATGCGTTTATCGAGACGGCTTCGTCTCCGAGTGCGTCTGCGATTAGCCGGGCTGCAAAGCGGCTGTTGCCGGTTCCTGAAAAATAGAGTATCATATAAGCCTCCGGGCGGCATCCGATGCGGTCGCCGCAAAATTCAAGAATTCAGATATATAAATATAACACATCTTGTCGCTTATCTCAAGTCATAAAGGGAAATATCTGATTTATAAAAATTTTTCTTGTGTTTTTTGCTAAATAATGTGATACTTATTAAGAATTTACGTCTTAATATATAGAGGTAAAGGAGACCGTTTTGGAAGACCGCCGAATAGTTGAGCTTTATCTGGAACGTTCAGAGGAAGCTATATTAGAAACAGACATAAAATATGGGCGATACTGCCACCGTATAGCCTTTAATATACTCGGCAACGACGAAGACAGTGAGGAGTGCGTAAACGACGCATATATGCGAACGTGGGGGAGCATACCTCCGAACGAACCCAAGTCTCTCTCGTCGTTCATCGGAAAGATCACACGCAACCTTGCGCTCGATAAGCTTCGCAGCAAAAAAAGCGACAAGCGTGGAGGCGGTGAAACGCCGCTTGCTCTCGACGAGCTGTCGGAGTGCGTGTCCGGCTTTGACGAAATAAGCCGGAGGGAGGATTCCGCCGAGATCAGAGAGGCTCTCAACGGATTTCTTGAGAGCCTGAACACCGTCGAACGCAGTGTTTTTATGCTGCGCTACTGGATGATGGAACCTATCGACTCCATTGCCGAGATGAAGGGTATGTCCTCATCAAAGGTCACGACGATGCTGTTCCGTATGAGGAACAAGCTGAAAAAACATTTTATGAAGGAGGGGATCCCCCTGTGAAAAGTGAAGATCTCCTGAGAAATATAGGCTCGGTGGACAATAAGTATATTGACGAGCTTTATGAAGAAATGTATGCTCCGGCAAAAAGGAAAAAGAAGGGGATAAACTGGGGAGCGCTTGCGGCGAGCGTTGCTCTTATCGCCTTCGGTACCGCAGCCATGCTTGGCGGAGCGGGCGACGTAAAGGAGTCGGAGCTTACGCTCAGCTCCAACCGTTGTGAGCTTGCCATGGCGCAAAACACCGTGGTCATGCTTGACGTTAACCCCAGTGTGAGCTTTATGGTGAACGATCGAGGCGTTGTCGTTGAGGTGAGGGCGGAAAACGAGGATGCCGAGGCGCTCCAACCGGAGCTTAACGTCTGCGGCGAGGATTACGATACCGCCGTGAAGGACACCGTCGCCGTTCTGCAAAATCACGGCTACATCACGGAGCTTAAAAATTCCATGCTCATAACGGTGCTTGACGCGGATGCCGAAAAGGCGGAGGCGATGCGCCAGTCCCTTGTCGATACGGTTTGCAAATATAACGAGGGCGTGGACTACGGATTCTCGATCCTGAGCCAGGTCATGCAGTATGACGGAGAGACCTCAAAGCTTGCGAGCGAGTATTCTATGAGTGCCGGCAGAGCCTTGCTGCTTGAGAAGATATGCAACAAGTACGAGGAATTTGACTTCTCCGAGCTTGCCGCAAACAACATTCAGACGATAAACCAGATGTTTGAGTACACCGAGCTTCCCGAGCTGATATTCAGAGTCGGCAGCGCCGCAGGCGTTGTGCCGAAGGAGTACATTGCCGAGCTTGGACTCAGTAATCTCAGCAGCGACGATCTGCTCAGCTTTACGAGTGCTGTTTCCGATTTCTACGATAAGCTGTGCGAATACTACGATATGCCGGACGTCGCTCAACATATTGGCTATGTTTTTGACATAATCGAGGGCAACACGACCGACGGCGACAGGCTTTGGGCGGTGCTTGCCGAAAGTCTTGAAGGCTCTCACGGTGCGATAATCAACATCGGTGAAAACAGCATCAGCGATTGGTTCACGCCGGACAGATTGGGCGAGCTTTCAAACTACCTCAAAAATCTGATAGACGCTGCGTAACTTGATATACAATGAAAAAAGCTTGCTCTGTTGAGCAAGCTTTTTTGTTGTTTAATGCTTATGCTGCGTCGTCATAGTATTCTATGTCCGAGGAGCCGAAGATGTTCTCGTAAGTGAAGTCGTCGCCCAGAGACTCGGAGAGCATACCGCCGTACATTCCGTCAAGTACAGCCAGAATAAAGCTGTGGTATTCCTCCTCTGTGAAGTCAAGCACGTCAACAAACTCGGTGTCGAGCATGGTAACTTCGTCCTTCAGAGGCTTCAGACTCAGGGAAATGCTCACATCCGAGCCGACGAGTTCACTCAAGTCAAGCGCAAATTTAACACCGGTTCTGTTCCTAATTAGCTCGTAATTGAAAGCAAGCTTTACTTCGGTCATACCGCCGTCTTCGATCACCTTAAAGGTCAGCTTACCGCTCTTGTCGTTGCAGGCAACGACAATGCCGCCTTCGTCTTTACCGGAGAGCCTAAGCTCAAATCCGCTCTTGGTGGATTTAAAACCGCCGTTTAATACGGTTGCTTTGTCAATATACAGCGCAAAGCTGCTCCATACGTTGTCCTTGCCGCTCAGACGCAGAGTAAGATGGCTGCCGTCGAGGCAGAGGGAAACGGCTGCGAGACGGTCATTTTCGTCAATACCGACATAAATTTTCACCTTGGAATTGCGCAGAGTATCAAGCATTTCGTCCGGCATTTCGGTGAACGAAAGATCAAGAAGACCGGTTGAGTAGCTGCCTTCTTCAAAGAGGTCGGCAAGCAGCCCCACAAATGCTTCGTAAGCTTCCTTGTCGTAGCTTATCCTGTACATATCGAGACTGCCGCATTTGGGGATCTCAACATCGGACTCTTCATATTCAAAGGTTTTCTTAAGGTCGTTGTAAGCGTTTGCAATGGGAGCGGTCGCATCCTCACCGGGGTCATCAGATTCCGAATTAAGTCCCGACAACAATGCGGCAGCGTACATCCGAACGGCAAAGGGCGGAAGCTCTTCGCTTAGACTGCTTTCATTATAAATACAGGAATTAAGAAGGCGGTCAACAAAATCGTCCGTAAATGCAACGCCGTAGCTGCCGTCGATATAGTCCGGCATCTGCATGATTATGCTGTCTTTATTCGTGGACAGGAGAAAATCAAGCTCCGTAGCCGCACCCGGAAGCCCCACCGAAACGGAATATTCGCCGCAGCTGATCTGCTCCTTTGCGTCGAGATCCATGTCGATAGACAAATTGATATCGAGAGCCTGAGAACGCGCAAACTGCTCCATATCCGTTGAAAGTGCAGCGCCGATGTCAAGACCTATGTTCATCTTATCACCGGCAAGAATATCGGATGCTATGTCAATCGCATCGGCAAGATCGGGAGCATTGGCAAATACGCCGTCAAACTCGTCGCAGGTTTTTGCATAGGCATCCTTTACGGCAGTTTCGGGATCGGGCTTGCAGAAGATCAGAATGCAGGCGACAATCGCTCCGATGATTAGCAGTGCCGCCACGGCTATCAAAACGATTTTCCTTGCGTTCTTTTTGGGCGGCAGTACGGTTTCCGAGTACCCGCATCCGGTGTCTGCCGCTACGCTCACGGTTGCTCCCTCGGTCTGTTCCGGTGTGCTTACTTCCGCAGCATCGTCTGCGGCGGGAGCCTCATGCACGGGTTCTTCGGGTGTGGGCTGCTCTGCTTCGACAGCGCATTTCGGGCACAGCTCGAGAGCGTCGTCCATCTCGGAACCGCATTTCGGACAATATTTCATTTTTCCCCTCCAATTTATTAAATTCATTATATTTAGATTAACATATCAGTAATATAATGTCAAGAAAGTACAAAAGACAGCAATTGCCGTCTTTTGTGCTTTTACTGATTTATTTTCCCGAATCAAACACGGGAACGGTGTTTATAAATTTGTTGCAGTAGCGAGAGAGGATGGCTGCGACCTGACCTCTGTTTGTGGTGTCCTTGGGACTGAGCGTGGTTGCGGTAGTGCCGTTTACAAGACCTGCACCTATCGCCCACTGGAAGGGCTGCGTCATTCCCTTGGAAATCTCCAAAACATCGGTATAGCCGAGAATATTTGTGTTATCGTAAAGTCCTACATCGTCGCCCGCATAATTCTTTGCGAAGCGGAACAGGAAGGTGACAAGCTGCTCGCGGGTAACGGCTCTACCGTAACCGAAGGTGCCGTCGTTAAAGCCCATAACAATGCCGAACTTGTTTGCCCACCTTACAGCATCATAGGCATAATTGCCTTGAGGGACGTCGGGGAAAAGCTGTCCTTCGTCGGGAACAATGGGAGAACCGGCGAGCCTCCAGAGCACAACGACTACCATCTCGCGGGACATTGGCTTTTTCGGCTCAAACGTGGTGGTCGTGGTTCCGTTAAACAGACCTGCGGACGCAACATAGCGCACATTGTCGTAGCACCAGTCACCGCTCTTAACGTCTGTGAAGGGGTTCACCCAGTTGTAATATGCGGAGTTTGTGGTGGGTGCAAACAGTGCGATTATGGTGTGCGCACGGCTGATGCTTACAAAGTTGTAGTTGCCGTTTTCGTCAAGCTCGACCTTTTCGCCGTCAACAAGGACGTTCTTAACATAGTACCCGGTGTCTGCAACGACCGAGAAGCTGAGGTTTTCACCCTTTGCCGCCTTGATGCTGCCCGGGGAAATTGTGCCGCCCTTAGACTGGATGACGGTGATGGGGATGTTGTATATGGGATCGCCGCCGTCGTCGTAATAATCGTCGCCGGGGTAGGGGTCTGCGCTGTCGCCCATCTTCCACATCGCCGTAAGGGTCACCGCTGTCTGAGCATCGACCTTGCCGCCTGCGGGGTAGAGCGTTGCACCGCTATCCGGTGACCAGCCTC
The DNA here is from genome assembly GCA_963610045.1 of Bacteroidaceae bacterium. Classification (GTDB taxonomy): domain Bacteria; phylum Bacillota; class Clostridia; order Oscillospirales; family Oscillospiraceae; genus F23-B02. The sequence continues at coordinate 13,902 of CAVDMS010000019.1, read as the reverse complement.
TGAGCGTGTAGCCGTCCCTGTATATGAACGGGAGCGTCACAAGACCGCCGTCATCCTCAAATACGCCTTTCATCTTGACGCCGCCGTTGCGGTCGAGGGTGACGTTGCCGATCTTAATCGTGCCGTTATCCATGACCACCGCACCGCCTGTCGTGCGGATCCTTGCGTTTGCGGAGACATTGAGCGTTGCACGGGTGTCAACAGTGAGCTTGCTGCCTGCGGGGATGCCGTGCGGGTTGCCGCTGTCAAGCGTGGAATTGACGATAAATTCGCCGTCCTGCAAAGTGAGGTCGTATGCAGACGGGTCACTGCCCTCAATCGGCGATGACACGAAGGTCAGGCTCTGTGTGCCGAAAATGAGACTGTTGCACGAAAGATCGGCCTTGACCTTGGCGTACATAAAGAGAATGTAATCGTTTTTCGACGCATCCCAAAGCTTTATGCTGCCGCCATCCTTGTTAAGTATGAAGTAGCCGTCAAGCTGCTGCATCGAGATAACGGAAACGGTCGATTTGATGTTAAGCGTGTATTTGTCCGTGAGGATGCGGACGTTGTCATCAAGCGTAATGTCCTCTCTTGTACTCAGAACAACGTCGGTGGCAAGCGTGACGTCGCCGCCGTCGGGGGAGTCGTTTGCGGCGTTGACAGCCTTTACAAGAGAGTTATACTCCTCGCCGTTGTAGTACGCCTGTACCGTCTTGTAATCCTTATCGCCCATGGTGCCGGAAGCGGAAATGAGAACGGGGAAGAACTCAACGCCCATGAGGAGGTACTCCTGAGTGTTGCCGACGGTCCAGTAGCAGTAGTTGGTTTCGGGATGAGCATCGACGTAAAGCTTCAGAGCGCCGAGCGCGTTTCTCGTCTCGGTGCCCTCGACGTTTACCTTCTCGTGGAGGATGCAGGCTGCGCTCGTGCCGTTAAAGAACTGGACACCCGTGGCGATGGGGGTAGAGCCGGTGCCGTATGCCTGCTGGCAGGTACCGTAGAGGTAGTAGCAGTACTTTATGGTGGTGCCGACCGCAAAGCCCGCAATACCGCCGTAGGCTCCGCCCGTACTGGCGATTGCACCGTAGCTCGTGCAGTTGACGATGGTGCCCATATTCGCACCGCCGACGATGCCGCCCGCGTTGTTGCCCGTAGAGGCTACCTCGCAGGATGACCAACAGTTGGCGATGGTGGAGAAGTTGAAGTCGCCGACGATGGAGCCTGCGTTGGTGCCGGAGCGGACTATGCCGCTTATGCCGAGGTTCTTTATAAGAGCGCCGCCGTTGACGTGTCCGAACAGACCCTGATCGTCGTCGTTGGTGTTGATGTAGATGTACTTGAGAGTGTAGCCCTGACCGTCGAATATGCCCTTAAACGGATCGTTTACGTTGCCTATGGGTATCCACGACTTCGAGGAATCGACCGAGTATGTGACGCTCATGTCGATGTCACGGGTCAGGAAGAATATGATGTTCTTGGTCTTGTAGCCTGCGTTGACGTACTTTCTGAAGGCTTCGAGGTCGTCAAGACCGTTGATGCTGTAGCAGGCGCCCTCGATACCGTCGGTCCTCGAATTGTAAAGCTGACTGACCGTTGCGGTCGCAGTGTAATCGCCGGAGTAGTCGCCGGGATCGGTGCCGCCAAGCTCCTTGGGATTTTTCAGCACGGGGAAGTGACCCGAAACGCCATTTTCGACGCTTATGATGACGTTGGAGTTGTACCATGTGCAGTACTGACCGTTGTCCTGCGAGTAGACCCATGCGTTGAGAGCGTCGAGTGCGCTCGTCGTGGTCACCTCGTCGATCGTGACCGCACGCTCAAGAGTGCAGTAGTAATCGTCGTTTTCAAAGCCGTAGGTAAAGGAGAGCAGGTCAGTTATCGTGGTGTTCTTGCCTGCGGAATTGTATGCCGCCTCCGAGGTGCCTTTCGTGTAGTAGCAGTTCTTTACGACGGATTTGCCGAGAGCGTCGCCGAAGATGCCGCCGGCATTGCTCGTCTCACCGCCGTAGGCGAGGTATGCGCCGTAGCTTGCGCAGTTTTCGATCGTGGAGTCGTCGATGCGTCCTGCGATACCGCCGGTTTCGGATTCGGACTGTATGCTGACCGCCGCCCAGCAGTTGATTATAGCGCCGCTGTCGAGGTCGCCGACGATACCGCCGCAGTTATATTCGCCGACGATGCCGCCCATAACGCCGAGGTTCTTGATGGTGCCGCCTCTGACTCTGCCGAACAGACCGACGTTGTCGCCCTTTTCGTCGTATATGTACAGACCGCTTACCGTGTAGCCGCAGCCGTCAAAGGTGCCTCTGAAGGTGCGGGCGTAGGTGTCGGGGTCCATGGTGGAGTAGTCGTAGCCGATGGGGACCCAACCGTCCTTGAGGTCGGACAGGCTCTGTACGCTTATATCAACGTCCTTCTTGAGGTAGAAGGTCATATCCTTGGTGGCACGTCCCTCCTTGACGTACTGCGCAAGGAGCGCAAGCTCGATGCCGGAGGAGATACTGTAATGTCCGCCCGCAATACCGTCGATGCCGCTGTCGTACAGCTCCGTCATCGTTGCGGTCTCAAGATAGACGACGTTGTAGGGGTTGTCACGGTTATCGACCTCGGTGTTAGGCTCGTTGACGGTCTTGACGCCGGAGTTGTCACCGGGGTAGAGGTGAGTGGGGTGGTCGCCCTGGATCCTTGCGACACCGAGAGCGCTGCTGTCTATCTTCCAGGAGCGAATGCTCTGGTCGGGAGCAAGGTAGGTGACCCAGTGGTTGAGAACGTTGAGCAGCTTAACGCCGGACGCTGCACCGACGCTCACGGAGCGGGAGAGGGTGTAGTCCGAGCCGCTGTGAGTAAAGGAGACGACTGCGGTGAGAGTGCCGCCGCCGTTGCCGCAGGCTGCGGTATTGTCGTCGCTGTAGTAGCAGTACTTGACGTTTACGCCGCTGCCGCATGAGCCGACAATGCCGCCGACGTTCTTATCGCCGGTGACGGGAGCGAAGTTTACGCAGTTGGCGACGGTGCCGCCCTCCGCAACGCCGACGATACCGCCGAGGTTGTCGTCGCCGTTTACCTGACCGTCATACCAACAGTTTGTAACGGAGCCGTTTACGAGACAGCCGACTATGCCGCCCGTCCTGTCACGGCAGGTGAGCATACCGATTATGCCGAGGTTCTTTACCTGTGCCGTCGCACCGTCAACGTAGCCGAAGAAGCCCTGATACGAGGACTTTTCGACGCTGAACAGGTCGGTGAGCACATAGCCCTGAGCGTCAAATACGCCTCGGAACGGCATCTTGTCGCTGTTGCCGACGGGGACCCAACTGAGCGTCTGAGTTTCGCCGGATATGAGACCCATATTGAGGTCGCAGGTGAGGAAGAAGGTCATGCCCTCGGTCGCAAAGCCTGCGTTGACGTAGTCACGGAAGTATACAAGCTCATCGGTGCTTGATATGCTGTAGAACGAACCCTGAACGCCGTCCACACCGGACTCGTAAAGCGCCGTCATCGTTGCCGTAGCGGTGTAGATGCTCGGCACAGGTTCGACGTAATTGGGGTAGCGGTGCGAAGGATAGCGGCCGTCGGTGCGCTTCGTGGCGCTTGCCGAGGTGTCATACAGCCAGTCCCGATACTCGTTGTCGGCGGCGTGCTGCTGCTCTATCCACGAGTTGAGGAGCGCAATAAGGTCGTCGGTCTTTTCCTTGCCGACGGTCAGCACCTTCTCGGTGAGGACTTCATCGCTGCTGCTTGCAAAGCGGTAGACGGATTCCGAGCAGCCGGACGCCTTGGTGCCGATCGCTTTTTCGGCGCTGTAATATACATAGTAGGAGTATTCGACGACTGCACCCTTTGAAGCGCTGCCTGCGATAGCGCCGACAAAGCTTCCGCCCTTTATGTAGCCGTAGTTGCAGCAGTTAAGTACGCTGCCGCCGACGACGCTGCCGACAATGCCGCCCACAACGTCGCCGCCGTTTATATCGACTGCGGACCAGGAGTTTAAGACCTTGCCTGCGGTCAGAACGGAGACGATGCCGCCTATGTTGTCGCCTCCGGTCACTTCACCCTCGATGCCGAGGTTCTTGATGACCGCAGCTTCACCGGAAACGCAGCCGAAGAGACCGAAGTTATCCCCGGCGCTGACGGCGTCAAAATTCAAAACGGCATAGCCGCAGCCGTCGAAGATGCCGGAGAAGGGGGCGCTTTCGGTTCCGATGGGGACCCAAAGGCGGTCGTCCTTGTTATCGCCGGAACAGTTGCGAAGCTTAATGTCTCCGGTGATGTAGAAGGTCACGCCCTCGCTCGGCTTGCCGGAGTTAATATACTCGGCAAGATCGTATAGCTCGTCCATGCTCGAAATGCTGTAAGCGCTTCCGGCAGCGGCGTCCGCTCCCGATGCTTTCAGCTCTGACACGGTCATTGCGGGGGTGTAGCCCTCGATCCCGGTCTCCGCCTGCGCAGAGCCGAGTCCCAGGGTGCCGAGCAGGCTGAACACCAGCGCAAGACACAGGAGACTGCTTATAAATCTTTTTGATCGTATAAACATAGCTCATCCTCCGATCAAATCCTAAGATTGGAATATACATTCAAAATAAAGATAACATAAAAGCCGTCCGAGGTCAAATGAAAAGAGTGTTAATATCCATCGACATAATGCGGTTGAAAACGACAGAAAACTGTGGTAACATATTCATATATTTAAATGTAAAGGATTATCGAAATGATCAAGCAAAGATTAAAGCTGATCCTCATACTCCTTGCGGTGCTGATAGTCGGAAGCGCCGTCTACCTGTATTTTGACCGCCTTGCTCCCGTGAGGCTCGATAAGGAGGAGCAGATAACGGTCTGGTACGTTGACGACGGTACGGCGATGCAGCGCTTAAGCGAGCTTGTCGGGGAATATAATAAGGGCAAAGGAAAGGACTCCGGCGTCAGCGTTGTGCTGCGCTCGTTTTCGGACGAAGCGGCTTTGCAGGCTGCAATATCGTCCGGAACCAATCTGCCGAACGTGATCCTTTGCGGCTCCGATACGGCGTCGCTTTTAAATGACGGGGACAGGCTTTATAAGCTCGGCGACTACTTTGATAAGTGGAAGCTTTCGGACTGCTCCGATGCGTATATTGAGGGAGCCGAGGTGAAGGGAGAGCTTGTTGCTTTGCCCGTTCTGAGCGAGACCGATGTGCTTATGCTCAACACGAAGCTTTACGGCGACACCGATTCGCTCAAGACCTACGAGCGCCTGTGCGCCGTTTCAGACGAATACTATCAGCGAAACGACTCAAGCTTTTATACAGTGGAGGATTATTCCGACTTCTTCCGGCTTCAGATCATGCGTCTCGGCGGCGAGTTTGACGGAGTGAACCCCCACGACAGCGACGACAAAAACTGCATCTACATATACAATGACCTACTTGCGACCTCGGCGCTGGAGCGCGGCTTTGACCTGCCGGGGAAGACGCCCGCAAAAAGCGTCGCCGACGGAGAGATGCCCTGCGCCGTACTGTCGTCGGCATCCGTGACCGAGTATGTGCAGGGAAGCTCGGACGATATAGAGTTCCTTCCCGTACCGTATATGAAGGACGGAAGTCGGGAATGCGTCGAAAGGCTCACGCTTTTGTGCATCCTGAAAGACGATGATAATCGGCAGCTTGCGTCCTGCCTTTTTGCGGAGTGGTTTACGTCCAAGGACATAAACACCCGCTTTGCGGAAGGCTCCGGCTGCCTTGCGACCTTCGGCGAAAGCAAAGCCGGAGACGACGAGACTGCGGCAAAGCTCCTAAATGCCGTGACCGAGATCCTTGACGGGGACGGCTCCGTGATATATCCTCTTGATGCGGAATATGCCGCAAACAGCGTCGAATTCAACCTGAATCTTGCGACCCTTATGGACGGATTGAGAAATAAATAAACTTATGAGGTGTAAAAATGGAAGGTTTCAGAGTACTCGAGATCAAGAAAAGCGTATTTGAAAACAATGACCGTGAGGCGGACAAGCTCAGAGAGGAGCTTAAAGCGGAAAAGACCTTTCTGCTGAATCTCATGTCCTCGCCCGGCTCCGGCAAAACCACAACGCTCATGGCGACCATCGCAGCGCTTAAAGACGACCTCCGCATAGGCGTCATGGAAGCGGACATCGACTCCGACGTCGACGCCGCTACCATCGAGAAGTCCGGTGCAAAGGTCATTCAGCTCCACACCGGCGGTATGTGCCACCTCGATGCGGGCATGACGAAGCAGGGGCTTGAGGGACTCGGCACCGACAATATCGACCTTGCGATACTCGAAAACGTCGGCAACCTCGTTTGCCCGGCGGAGTTCGACACCGGAGCCGTTAAGAATGCGATGATTTTGTCCGTACCCGAAGGACACGACAAGCCCTTAAAGTACCCGCTCATGTTCTCCATCTGCGACGTACTGCTTATAAACAAGATCGACGTAATGCCGTATTTTGACTTTGATCTTGACAAGTGCAGGGAATACGCAAAGAAGCTTAATCCCAACATCAAGATCATCCCCATCTCCGCAAAGCACGGCGACGGCATCGGCGAGTGGGCGGATTGGCTGCGCTCACAGGTAGCCGAGTGGAATAAGTAAGACAGAGAGAATAAGCGGACGGCTCATCGCCGTCCGCTTTACAGGGGAGCTGAAGCAATGGCGGATATGGAGCCGAAGCACGTTTCGGTGCTGCTCAACGAATGCATTGAAAACTTAAACATAAAGCCCGACGGCATATATCTTGACGGCACTTTGGGACTCGGCGGACATTCGCTGGAGATACTCAAAAGGCTGAGCTGCGGCAGACTTATAGGCATCGACCGTGACGAAAGTGCGATACGCCGCACGGGGGAGCGCCTGTCGGCGTACTCCGATAAGGTGACGCTCGTACACGGCAATTTCTCGGACGCAGCGGACATCCTTTCGGGCCTCGGCATCGAGGCGGTGGACGGGATGCTCTTTGACCTCGGTGTATCGTCGCCGCAGCTTGACGAGAGTGAGCGGGGTTTTTCCTATATGGCAGACGCACCGCTCGATATGCGCATGGACTCAGGCAGTCCGCTCACGGCGGAGCTTGTGGTCAACGAGTGGCCGGAGGACGAGCTTTACCGCATACTGCGTGACTACGGGGAGGAGCGCTACGCAAGGCGTATCGCCTCGAAGATCGTGCAGACGAGGGCAAAAAGCCCGATTTTAAGCACCCTTGCGCTTGTGGACGTTATAAAAAGCGCAATGCCGGCAGCGGCACTCAGAGAAAAACAGCACCCCGCAAAGCGGAGCTTTCAGGCGATCCGCATTGCGGTGAACGACGAACTCGGCGAAGTGGAGAAGATGATACGCACCGTACCCGACAGGCTCCTGCCCGGCGGAAGGCTGTGCGTCATAAGCTTCCATTCGCTTGAGGACAGGATCGTAAAACAGGGAATTGCGGCAAGAGAAAACGGCTGCACCTGTCCGAGGGAAGCGCCGATATGCATATGCGGCTTTAAGCAGACCCTCCGCAGCGTCAGCAGAAAACCGATAGTGCCGGGAGAGGACGAGCTGAAATCCAACCCAAGGTCACGCAGCGCAAAGCTGAGAGTGGCTGAGCGGGTGTAAGGACTGAGGCTGTTGAAAGAAAAAAGCGGAAACGCTTACAGAAAGAAAACGGCAATATGCATTTTTGCCGTGTTTGCACTGACTGCGGTCGGACTGCTCGTGTGGGGGCTGCTCCTGCGAGCGGAGCTTACGGAGGTAAAGGGCGAGAATTCAAAGCTCTCGACGCAGCTTGGTGAGCTTGACGACGAAAAGCGGCGGCTTGAGATCGAGCTTGAGGAGAGTACGGACCTTGCGCAGATAGAGGATTACGCAAGGAACGTGCTCGGAATGCAGCTGCCGGAGCCGGGACAGATAGTGCCGATAGATACGGCCGGGGAGGATCACGGAGAGCTTATCTCCGACAGCGACGACTCCGAGCCGGACGAAACAACAGAAGATTGGGTAAGCTCCTTGCCGGAATATTTCGGGCTTGGCTAAATATTATGTCTTTAAGACGAACTCATTGGGCAAAGGAGCTAATATGAATAAGATTCCTAAGGACGAAAACCCCTTTAGAGGTCCGAACAGGACCATGCTCCGCCGTACACTTTTTCTTGCAGCAGTGTGCGGCGTACTTGCTTTTGCCGTGCTTGCGGTGCGACTGTATGTGCTGCAAATAAGGGACCACGAGCTGTACGAGGGGCTTGCGCTCAGTCAGCAGCTCAGGACCACGGGTACCTCGGCGGTCAGGGGTACGATATACGACCGCAACATGAACGTGCTTGCAATGAGCGCAGACGTTGAAAACGTGTATCTCAGTCCGGCGGAGATCAAAATGTACGACGAGGATAAGGAGCTTATCGCAAGTAAGCTCTCCGAAATACTCGGCGTATCCGAGGAGGAGATCCTCGAAAAGGCGTCGAACACAGGCTCATGGTATGTGACGGTCGCAAGGAAGATCGAGTCCGATAAGGCGGACGAGATAAGAAAATTCAAGGAGGAGTACGGCATAAAGGGTGTGCGCCTTGAAAGCGACACCAAGCGCTACTACCCGCATTCCTCGCTCGCCTGTCACGTTATCGGCTTCGTCGGCACGGATAACTACGGCCTAAACGGCATCGAGGCATGGTACGATTCCTCGCTTGCGGGGACCGACGGTAGCTATAAAAGAGCGACCAATGCGTCGGGCAGCGATATGCTGCTCACACGCTACGACGGTTATTTCGGAGCCGAAAGCGGCTACGACGTGGTGACGACCGTCGATACGACGATACAATACTTTGTCGAAAAGCACCTGCGTCAGGCGATAGCCGACTACGACATACAAAACGGCGCAGGAGCAATAGTGATGGAGGTCAAGACGGGGAAGATACTTGCCATGGCTTCCATGGGAAACTACGACCTCAACAACTTCCTCGACGTCAGCGAGGACGCACAGGCGATCATTGACGCCGAACCGGACGAGGAGGCAAAAAGCGAGCTTCTGTATAAGGCACAGCAGTTACAGTGGCGCAACAAAACCGTCTCCGACACCTACGAACCCGGCTCGACCTTCAAGATAATAACGCTTTCGATGGCGCTCAACGAGGGTGCGGTGAGCCTAAACGACAGCTTTTTCTGCGGCGGCACCGTTGCGGTGCAGGGCAGAACGAACCCCGTCAGGTGCTGGAAAAGCGGAGGTCACGGCTCGCAGACGCTCACGCAGGCGGTGCAGCACTCCTGCAACGTGGCGTTCGTGAACATCGGTATGCGTGTCGGAGCCGAGACCTTTTACAAATACTGCGACGCTTTCGGCTTCCTCACCCTCACGGGCGACGACACGCAGCAGCTCACCGCAAAGACAGGCATCGACATCGGCGGCGAAAGCGGCAGCATATGGTGGAGCCGTGAGACCTTTTGCAGCGAAAAGAATCTTTCGCAGCTTGCGGCGGCATCCTTCGGGCAGACCTTTACCATTACGCCCTTACAGCTTATAACCGCCGTGAGCGCCTGCGTCAACGGCGGAGAGCTGATGCAGCCGTATATTGTGCAAAGAATGCTGGACGCAGACGGAAATACGGTGTATAATCGAGAGCCGAAAGCCGTCAGGCGTGTCATAAGCCCCGAAACGAGCAAGACGGTCTGCGCCATACTTGAGCAGGTCGTCGGCGATCCGAACGACGGCACCGGCAGAAACGCAGCCGTTGCCGGCTACAGGATAGGCGGCAAGACGGGGACGAGCGAAAAGGTAAGTCTCCAGGCGGAGACGGGCAAGAAGGAGTATATCGTTTCCTTCATCGGCGTCGCCCCGGCGGACGATCCCGAAATCGCAATACTTGTGCTGCTCGACTCGCCGAGCAACGCCTCCGGCGTGTACATAAGCGGCGGACAGATGGCGGCGCCGACGGTGGGCAAAATGCTTGCCGACATTCTGCCGTACATGGGCTTTGAGCCTGATTACGGCGACGGTGAGCAAAGCGATACGGCGGTGCCGAGCCTTGCGGGGCTCAGCCCGGACGAGGCGAAGGCAAAGCTTGCGGAGGCGGGCTTTGAGTGCAGACTGTTCGGTGAGGGTGCTGCCGTGACAAAGCAGCTTCCGGCGGCAGGGAGCATGATAGCCTCAGGCAGCACGGTCATCATTTATGCCGATGCCGAGCCGTCGCCGGGGCAGGAGACCATGCCGAACATTTCGGGCATGACCTACGCTCAGGCGAGAGAGACGCTTGATGCCTACGGCTTGTTTGTCAGAACGGCTTCGGGAGTTCCCGATGCCGAAGCAAAAATAGTTACATCGCAGAGCATAAAGCCCGGCAGCAAGGTCGATCACGGCACCGTTATTACCGTGACGCTTGTTGACGAGGACGAGAGTATGCTCGGAAAATATTGAAAACAGAGGATAAACATATGAAGCTATCCGAAATCGTAAAGGACGTTAAGCTTGAGGAGCTTAAAGGCGGCGAGACCGAGATCACGGGCATAAGCTACGACTCAAGAGCCGTCAAGCCCGGTGACCTGTTCGTGGCGATAAAGGGCTTTGAGTTCGACGGGCATAAGTACATACCCGCTGCGATCGAAGCCGGAGCCTCGGCGATACTGTGCCAGGAAAAGCCCGATGCCGACATTGCCTATGCGCTCGCCTCCGACAGCCGCCTTGCACTCGCTTTGGCGGGGCGTGAGTTCTACGGCGACCCGGCAAGCGAGATGACGATCGTCGGCGTTACCGGAACAAACGGCAAAACGACCACGACCTATCTTTTAAAGCACCTTTTGGAGTCTAAGCTTGACGCCAAGGTCGGGCTTATCGGTACGAACGGCAATATGATAGGCTCGGAGTTTCTGCACTCCGAGCGCACGACCCCCGAAAGCCTTGAGCTTCAGCGCCTTTTCAGGGAGATGGCGGACTCCGGCTGTACCCATGTCGTGATGGAGGTCTCCTCGCACTCACTCAGTCTTGACAGAGTTGCGGGCATTCACTTCGACGTCGGCATCTTTACAAATCTGACGCAGGATCACCTCGACTTCCACGGCACGATGGAGGAGTACGCCAAGGCAAAGGCAAAGCTTTTCCGTATGTGCGATGACGGCTGCTTTAACGCAGACGACGCATGGTGCGAAACCATGACGAAGGATGCGACCTGTAAGATACACAGCTATGCGATCGACGCTCATGATACGGAGCTTTATGCCGACGATGTGAAGCTTTCTCCCTCCGGCACAGAGTTTTACGCCGTTTCGGGTAAGGATCGGGTCAAAACCAAGCTCTGCATACCGGGAAAGTTTTCGGTTTATAATGCACTGTGCGTGATGTCGGCAGGGCTTGCCCTCGGAATAAGCCTTTCCGACTGCGCCGACGCTGTCGGAAGCGCAAAGGGTGTCAAGGGCAGAATGGAGCTTGTGCCGACGGACGGCGACTACACCATAGTCATCGACTATTCCCACACCCCCGATGCGCTCGAAAACGCACTCAAGGCGCTGCGCATAAACGACGAGGGGCGGCTCGTGGCGCTGTTCGGCTGCGGCGGTGACAGAGACCGCACCAAGCGTCCCATCATGGGAGCGGTCGCCGCAAAATATGCAGATTTCGTTATAGTCACGAGCGACAATCCCCGAACCGAGGAGCCGCAGAGCATCATCGACGAGATAGTCGTCGGCATGAGCGGGAGCGATACCCCGTACACGGTGATCTGCGACAGACCCGATGCGATATGCTGGGCGATAGACAATCACCGTCCGCACGACGTTATCCTGCTTGCCGGAAAAGGGCATGAGGATTATCAGATCGTCGGACACGAGAAGCATCACATGGACGAAAGAGAGATCGTGGCAGAACATATAGAGAAGAGGTAAACGACATGACATTGAGTCTGATACTTGCGTTTTTGATTTCATTTGCCGTTGCGGTTGCCGTCGGCAAGGTTTACATCCCTTGGCTAAGAAAGATAAAGGCGGGGCAGGAGATAAAGTCAAACGGTCCCACATGGCACATGGGGAAGACGGGCACCCCGACGATGGGCGGCGTTATCTTCATTGCCGGCATCACCGTTGCCTGTCTGAGCGTCGGCTTCAAGTCGATGCTTGACGGGGACTTTGCGCATATATTTGTTCTGCTGTTTGCGCTTGTTTTCGGTGCGATAGGCTTCCTCGACGACTGGGAGAAGCTGCGCAAGAAGACGAATCTCGGACTCAGCGCAAAGGCAAAATTCCTGCTTCAGCTCGTTGCGGCGCTTGCGTTCGTCCTGCTGCTGCGCAAGCTGGGATATATCAGAACGACGCTGTATGTTCCGTTCTGGAACGTTGAGCTGTACATTCCCGAAGCGCTGTACTTTGCGCTTGCGGCGTTCATTATCGTCGGCACTGTAAACGCCGTGAATATCACCGACGGTGTTGACGGACTGGCAACGGGAACCTCGCTCCCGGTCTGCTTCTTCTTCGTGACCGTGACATTCTATGCGGGTCAAAGATACCTTACAATGGGCATTTTCGCATCGGCGATGCTCGGTGGATTGATGGGCTTTTTGGTGTACAACTTTAACCCGGCAAAGGTTTTCATGGGCGACACGGGATCGCTGTTCCTCGGCGGCGCAATTGCGGCGCTTGCGTTTACCTACGACATGCCGCTCATTCTCATAACCCTCGGCATCGTCTACATTTGGGAAACGCTGTCCGACATAATCCAGGTCACCTACTTTAAGCTTACTCACGGCAAGCGTGTGTTTAAAATGGCGCCCTTCCACCACCACCTTGAAATGGGAGGATGGACGGGCAAAAAGTGGAGCGAGAAGGAGCTGTTCGTTCTTTTTACCTCCGTGTCCCTTGTTTTTGCAATAATTTCATTTGTAGGAATATATAATCGTTTCCAGATCGGCTGATATAAGGAGGCGGGTGTATGCAGTACGGCACCGCAAGACTCATCGAATCGGAAACGAAAGATAAAAAGGAGCAAAAGCGCTTTGACACGAGCTTTTTCGTGATAGTCATGCTTCTGCTCCTGACGGGAGTCATAATGGTGCTGTCGGCGAGCTTCGCCAGAGCATACTACGATCCGGCAAACGTAACGGGCGGAAGCCCTACATATTACTTTATAAGACAGCTTGCATTTGCGGCACTCGGCACCGGCGCAATGCTGCTGTGTTCCCGTATGCCGATGGGCTTCTACCGCAGATTTTCCATGCCGCTGCTTATAGCTGCGCTTGTGCTGCTGCTTTTGGTCCCGCTTATCGGCGTGGACGCAAACGGTGCAAGACGATGGATAGGCGTCGGAAGCCTTACCTTGCAGCCGTCGGAGATCGCAAAGCTTGCGGTCATACTGTCGTTCTCGGTGCTTATATGCAAGAACCGAGGCAAGATGAAAACCTTTCGCTACGGAATACTGCCGTTTGCGGCGATTTTGGTCGTGATCGTTGCACTTTTGGTGCTTGAACCGCACTTTTCGGCTTCGATAATCATTGTCGCCATCGGCGGCGTTATGATATTTCTCGGCGGCGCAAGGCTCGTGTGGTTCGTTGCTGCGGGACTTATCTCAGGCGGTGCGATCGCCGTACTGCTGACGATGTTTCCGTATGCGTCAACGAGGATCACGACATGGCGAGACCCCTTTTCCTCCACCTCGGACGAGGGCTACCAGATAGTACAGTCGCTGTACACGATAGGCTCCGGCGGGCTTTCGGGGCTTGGCATTGGACAAAGCAGGCAAAAGTACCTTTATCTGCCGGAGGAGCATAACGACTTTATATTCTCCGTGGTGTGCGAGGAGCTTGGCTTTATCGGCGCAGTGCTGATACTTGTGCTGTTTGCGCTGCTCATCATCAGAGGCTATATGATAGCCATGCGCTGCCCGGACAGGTACTCATTTCTTGTCTGCTCCGGCATAACGACGCTGCTTGCGATGCAGGTCATACTCAACGTTGCGGTGGTTACGAACCTTGTGCCGTGTACCGG
>CAVDMS010000018.1:0-25602 GCA_963610045.1 Bacteroidaceae bacterium | reverse complement strand
GCCATCTGCCACCGTATCAACCTCCTATCCACGCCGCCAACAATTCATCTTCTTCGGGTGTAGTTTTGCTATTCAGCTCTATCAGAGAGCGGTTGGAGCGATAAAATTCACGCTCGGAATCGTCGAGCTTTTGCCCTTTCGCAAGCTTTTTGCGCACAGAAACGGTTTGCGCAAAAAAGCAGTCCCCGATATTCATGTAGTAGCCTACAAACGTCCACCAATGCATATACTCATCCGATCGGATATCATGTCCCGCCTTTATCGTTATCGCATCGGCAATAAGCCCGAAATCCTGCTCCCAGTCCATTAATTTGGGCTGAGGAGTATTACTATCGGGCTGAAAGCGGTTTATAAATCCGAAGCACTGTTTGATCGCTTCCTCGATATTGTCGGGCGGCTCAATATAGAAAATGTTTAAGAGGATGTTGAGCTGCTCTCCCTTTGTTAATTCCGGATCGGAAAGAGCGGTGAGGATATCCAACACCGCCCTGTAATCCGACCTTATTTCATGCCTAACACCATCAACATCCACAGTAGTCGGAAGATCATAAATCATTTTTTGTTCTTGTACTTAGCAAGATATTTATCCTGCCGCTCCTGAGACGCTCGTGCTTCGGCGTTCATTTCTTTAGATATGTAATCTATTGCGCCGCTTAAAAACTGCTCAAGAGCGCTCACGCCGTTGTGAGACGTGAAGCTGTATCCCGCTCCGAAAACGACGTCGGAGCAAGGGTAATCAAATGCGTAGTCCACAGCCGCCCGAAGCTCTTTATCGACCTTTTCCGCTTCGGCGAGCATGGCGTCGATATCATCCTCTTTATTTGCGTTTACATTCAGCTCCGCAAGCTTTTCCTGAGCCTCTCTCAGGCGCTTTATTATCGAGATATCACTGGGATCGAAGTAAACGCTGCCCACGATTTGACCGTCACGCTGGATCTCTATTTCTTTGCGGTTGGTTTTTATGTTGAGAATATTAGGCATGCGCTACCTCCTTAAGTCGCTGCTTTTGTAAACGTAACGGCTCCGTCGGTCACGGCTGCGCTGCCGGGCTCCCGCACGCCGCCAAAGGTGACGTCAATGGGCATACCTACGCTTGCCGAGCCGCCGAGACCGGAGGGCTTCACCATGCTTGCCGGATAACGCTCTGCAAATGCCGCAGAAGTTGTTCCCGCATAGGTATGCACAACAAGAAGATCGTTGTTTGCCATTGCGCTTGTATTATGATCCTTAATGGCAGTATTCCATATTTTAAGCTGTGCCGCATCTCCCGCATCAAGCTCGCACGGGTCAAAGGTCTGCGTGATCGTGGGAGGCTTGAGCGTGGTGTATGTATTTCCGAAAATATCCGTTATAGGCTCTTCGCCCCAATCATATTCCATCGAGCTGTCCTCAACTCGTTTACCAATGGGGCTCCACACGGGAGCTGAGCTTGTGCCGGTGTTCAGGTAGAGTATCAGCAGTTTTCTTGCAACGACTTCTCCTGATACGGTATTAAATGTTAAGTCAGCCATTCATTTTTCTCCTCGTAGTATTTAATAAAACTGGCGGAAAGATTTACGGTATACACAGCTGTGCCTTCGTTGTCCGCCTCCAAAAGCATGCCGTTTTGTGCTTTTATGGTTTCCTGCCGGGCGCTGTCGCCGAATACGGGAGCGGCGCCGGAGACTGATTGCTGCTGCACCCAGTCCTGGAAGTCCATAAGCCACTGTGCGTTTTCCTCTGCCGTGGTCTCATCGCCGGGCGATTTAAGGAAAACGAGATACAGCGTGAAGTTGTATTGATTTGTAACGGCCACATTCCCGAAAATGTCGGTATTTCGTGATACCTCAATAAGCCCTGCCGGCATTAAGCCGCCGTTTGCAGGCTCGGCGCTCGTGTAGTCAACACTAAAGGTTGTCAATGCGTCGTAATGTGGAAAAGTCTTGATCCATTCTTGAATTTTTTCTAATGCCGTCATTTTTGATCCCTCGACTTTATGTAGCTCTTTAAATCCGCCAGTATTGCTTTTCCTTCGGCTGCCATGAGCCGACGATCCCAAAACGGTCCCGCTTTGGCGTTTTTTGTGGTGTCGTAAGTTAAATCCCGATCAGTACGCACTTTAACTGCGCCCTTTCGTGATCTCCACGTGCCGTCTTTAGTTAAAAATCCCGCTGCGTTAATAGCGGGATCTATCATGACTTTTCCGTAATATTGATACCGTGCGTAAGGGGCAGAGATCGTGATCTCGCCCGGAGCCGTTACTCGCTTAAGCTTTCCTGAAAGCGCCCCGGAACGATAGGGCATGTATGCGCTTATGCGCTTGTTTACTGTTTCGGTAAAAAAGCGCTGTGCAGCTCCTCCGTCGTTCAGCCCATGGGCGAGCAGAATGCTTTCGGGATCTATGTGTATCTTTACTCTAAGCATCAGCCGCCCGCCTCCACATGCACCATCCTGCCGCCCCAATACTTCGGATCAACATTTTTCACCACGCAAAGCCCCGCAACCTTTGAGGGGATGAACGCAGCCCACGCTTCGGGCGTATCTATGGGCTTTCCTTCGCCGAGCAGTACCTTGTCGCCAACGAAAACGGCTTGCTCCGAGCAAGGGACGATCAACAGGAACGAATTGACTTCGCTGCTGCCGGTCTTATCAATGCTTTCGTTTTTCTTAAAATCGAAAAAAGCATTGTTTATAATTTTCCTGCTATACGTCTCCCCGCTGCGGTGATACACGGTTACCGTTTGATTGCACAACCGATAATCCACCGGGCAGCGGCTTCTTACACTGAGCATCAGCCGCACCCCCGGTAGATATCAAGATATCGGCGAGCGCATTGATACAGCTCTCGCTCCTGCGCTTTCCGAGATACGTCTACAGCGCTGTTTGCCCCGGCATAGCTAACAGATACACTGCCGACAGTTGCCGAGCTTACAGCACCGCCTGAGCCGTTCTGCACGGCTTCAAAATAAAAAAGCGCATCAGCCATAGCACATATAGCCATGGCTTCTGCGTTTTCATTTGGCACTGTTACGGTAAAGGCTCGCTTATAAGTGTTGAGCTGCTCTGCGGCTCGTTTTGCGAGCCGGAAAAATTCTTCGCCCGGTATGCTGTCGCCGAGATATTCCGTCGTATAAAAAGTATAATCGGGCATCATTTTGCTCCTTATTCCGTTGCCGTTACTACGGTAATAGGTATTGTGCTATTATCCGCAAGTGTAATAGTGCCGCCTGTTATTTTTCCCGCACTATCCGCAACAAGTTCTGCGGAAGTAATTACCCCGCTAATCGCTTTAAGCGTGCGGTTGAAATTTTCTGCAGCAACAGGATCGAGCATATCCAACAGGCGTTTATCAATAAGAGGCATAACGCACCGCCTTAGGATGCCTTATTGTGCAGATAAATGCCGGCTACTTTGTTTTCATAAACATCTGCTATACCGACATTGCGATAACCGAATTTATACGCATCCGCATTCTGATTCTGAGCAGGTTCGATGATCTTCGGGTCAACATGCTTCTCAAACTGGATTACGGCGGGCTTGTGGATAATCATAAAGTTTATATCCTTGCCGTCAGTTGCATCTTTGGAGTAGCCGCCGTCGGTCTGCCCGGAGGACGTTCCGTCCTTCTGGGAGATCTTCGTATAGAAACGGGTTTGCGGGACCTGAGTAATATCGGTGAAGCGTTTCAGAATTTCTCGGCTCTTGGTGGTATCAAGATCCTGCACCATGCCATAAAGCGTGGGGGTGATGAACAGGTGGCGATCCTCAAAGGGGACTTCGTCTTCATCCATCTGATTGATAGCCTTTCGCAGTGCCGCCACAACAGCGGCGCCGTCGGCGAGAGTTGCAGCACTGGCTACTTTTGAAATGCCGGTCGCAGAAGCATATGCTGCAAAGCGGAATGCATCCAGCTCCGGCACAACTTTGGTGCGAATAAACTCTCCTGCCAGTCTGCCGAAGGCGATACCTGCCGTTTCGAGGTTGTCCATCGTATCTACCTGGAACATGCGGCCACGATCGAAATTGCACTGCACGGTTTCGTTTGTGAGGGTAACATCGCCGTTTACATATCCGCTGTTTCGAGAGTACGCCGCAAGCCCCTGCATATTGATCTTCGGGATTATAAGCTCGTTTGCATTGGCACCTGCTCTTACAAGATCAGCGGCGCCGTCGAGTTTTGCGGTGAGCGAAGCGTTCTTGTACACTTCGTCGAGAATCGGTACAAACTGCTTTGCGAGTGCTATGGAATTTGCCATGTTTTAAATCTCCTTTATTCTGCTTTAAGTCCGGCAGCTGTACGAATGGCATTTTCGGCCGCCGTGTACTTGGTTCCCATCTGCTGCGTACCTGTGCCGGACGCATAGCCCGGAGGCGTATCGGCTTCAAACAGATAGGCATTGTCCTTTTTAAGTGTTTCGAGTGCCGTTTTAATATCGGCCTCCTGGTTTTTGCTGTTACGGAGCGTCTCAATATCAAGCAGCGCTGCTATTGCCTTTACATTGCGCCCCTTAGCTGCTGCCACGGCATCCTTGATGCGTCCATCAAAAGCCATGCCGTCTATTTTCGCCTGCCAGTCGGTATCCTTTTGAGCAAGCGCATCTTTAAGTCTGCTGATCTCTCCCTGAAGCTTGGAAACATCAACATTTGCAAAAGCCTTAAGCCCATCTTCGGCGGTTTTAAGCCGATCTTTGATCGCCTCATAATCAGCAAAAGGCTTTTTGGCCGCTTCGATATCACGGCCATTTTCAGCGAGTATGGCGTCTATGATCTCTTTAGTAAGCGCCTGATCGCCGATTTTGAAATTCTGTAAAAATTCCGTTTTCATTTTTCTCCTCTACGGCATAGGCTTTTTAGGTCGTCGCCGTGACCTGCCGCCGCACATTGTTAGGCCCGTGCGTAGGCCAAAAATGGGTATGAAAAATGCACAGCGCCAATTTGGCTCTGTGCATCTGTCATTGAATTGTGGTTAATCTGCATATTCGATGTCTTTGATTTGGCTCAGCGGGATGATTGTGCTGCATCCCACATCAAGGCAGGGCTCATCCTCGCCGAATTCTTCTTCAGATACCGCAGCGCCATAAGCCCAACACTTACCCGCTAAGGTTTCGCCATCAGTGCAAGTAACCCGCACCTCTCGGCCAGAATCCATAAAGTCGAACAGTTCTTTCTCCGTTACTTTCATTTCTTGCACCTCGCTCCTTTCTTGCTCGGATAGTCCGGCGAAATATGTACGCCGTCTTTGCTATAGTGGATGCGAAACACGGAAGTATCTGCCACCGCACCGGTTCGATCATTTACTGCAACGCCAATTTTATTTGGATGCTCAGTAATTAGCTCGGAATTTCTCCATCGTCCATTTCTGTCTCGTTGTAAAATTCCCGTACCTTTATATGCATCAACCAAATCACGTACATCGTCGCCTGAGATGGTTATTCGGCTCGGCCCATACCTTCCGTCTTTTCGCATTCGTTCAACATATTGCACATACTCTTTTGTGTCTGCAATATGCTTGTTTTGCCGCCCCTTGTGTTCGACCAGCGGGAACTCCCCAGACTGTATCCGTTTTCGGATGGGCAAATCCCGCATATAAGCATTGATATTTTCTTTCTCGCTGCCCATATCATACATCGAATTTGCAGCTTTCGCAATCCTTTTGTACTCTGCGTCCGCCGCCCCTGTCTGCTTGTGGCCAAAGCCCGCAACCTCGGCTCGTTCTGCCTGCGTCCGCAAGCCCGCCGCCTTGGAAAAGCGCTTATATTCCTGCCGCAGCGTTTGCAGCTTTATCTGATCGGTTTGCAGCTTTTCTTCGTCACCTGTTGATTCATCAACAAGAATGCGCCGTTTTTGCTTGCGCATGGCCCTCTCAAGCGCCCTTTGGTGCTGTGTAGCTTCATAGCCCGTGTAATGCTTGCCGTTGTATGTGATGCCCTTTTCGTTGGCAGTGCGCATAGCCTCAAGTTGCTCAGGAGTATACTGTGGAGTGCTTATCCCCATAATAATCGGATATGCCGAATGCCCGCAATTCAATGTACCTATACGACGCACGAGGCTGTTATTTAGTGCCTCATATTCATCGTCGGGGTATTGTTTGCCCTGTATAGGCTCATGGTCGGGGGCACTGTTGTTATGAGCGTCGATCTCCCAACCGTCCGCTCCCATATCATCATGGTTCCGCTTGCTGATCTCTTCCTGCATCAGTCCCAAGCCGCCCATTATATTACGCCTGACGGCTGCTTCTAATGATGTGTGTACACCGCTTTCATAATCAATTACAAGCACACCTTTTTCGGCGAGATTCTTTGAAGCTTGCCTAATGGCAGTATTATAATCCGTGGCACCCGTGGAAACCTGCATAAACGCATAATCCATGCATTTACGATAAGCCGCCTGCAGCGGCTGTGCATTACCGTAAGGATCAAACATACCGAGCGTTTGAGTAATATTGGTTAAATCATCCTGCGCAAGCGAAACCGCAGCGGCGACAATCTGCTGTATAGCCGCATTCTGTTCAAACGGTATAGCCTGAGCGGTAGGCAGCATCTTTAAATCAAAGCTGTATCCTGTTTTAGCGCTCTGTGTGAATAGCCGTTCAACCTCTGCATTAGTGGTTTTCAACAGCTTTTTTACCTGTTGTTTGATCTCCTTTTGCGATAAGCCGAGCTGCTGAAGCTTCCACGTTTCATACTGCGCAGTAGCTGTAAACTCTCCTGCGCCTTTTATGCGTTCGGCAAGGTCTTTAAGGAGATACTCGATTATTGGCTGTGTAAGCTCCGTTGATGCATCACGCAGATCGTCTATTTCGGCGGCATTGAGCATTATACTTCACCGTCGATATTCTCATTTGTGGGCATATACTTTTTGCGGATCTTCGCAAGATCGCCGTCTGTCTCAGTCGGCATATCAAAGCGCCATCCTACGGCGATCTCCGGCTTTAGCAGATTGGCAGCCACCATTGCTTTGTAGTCCGCCCAAACCTTATCCTCATCGTATAAAATGCCGTTGCCCCAAGAGATAGATATATCTTTTGCAGGATCGACGCCCGTCGCATCGGCAAGCTTATAAATACTCGCAAGAATAGAGCAGAGGCGCACCGCTTCTCGCACAGTCTTTTCCCATTCCTGTTGAAAATCAATCAATGTTAGGTTGTATTCGCCAGCGCTTGATGTTATTTCTGTCGCCGTACGTTCTGCTGCCTCAACTTCGGACAGTAGCCCGCGCTTAAGCCCGATAAGGCTTTCTATGTTTCGTAAATACTCGGATTTTCTGTTCAAAAAAGACTGTTCTCGGAGGGCAGGGGAGAATATCGTTATACCTACTTCGTCGGGCTGTTCATCAACCGCAGTAAATAGAGTATCTGTCAGCCGCTTTTTCCCGTCTGTTCCTCTGTTGAGCATATCCTCGCTGACGATAATACGAGATCGCCCGTTTTCAAACTCGGTATTAAGCTGAGCTTCATTGTGGTTTATATTATGGATTAGCCCCGCAGCGGCTGCATAAACTGATACAGCGTCCTGAGAGCCGTCAACGCAGTTTTCGCCCGGAGACGTAAAAGGAATAAGCCCGACGGAGAAAGCAGGCTCAGGCAGCCTTACGAGAGGCTCAAGACTTGCATATTTTTCGAGCGTACGCAGAGGCACTTCGGTGCCGAGTGTTACCCCATCAGATGAACGATAAAGCCGTGATTCAATGCTCAAATAGCCCAGTGCGTCTACTGTTCTCCGCTCAAGTAGGGTGTATGTAACAGATCCTTCCCGTGTCTGCTCTGCGGTGCCAATATCGGTTATGTGCCCATTGGAATCACGAGCGAGAGTAACATAATTCTGACGGTTTATAACACCAAATGCGACGGGCTTAGTTAAGAACGGCTTAATAAAGCAATTGCCTCCTATAAGCATTTGCTGCGTCGCCTTTTTGCGCACAACATTTAAAGCATTTACAACATCGTCGATGAATTCGGAATGTGTTCCTGTAGCCGTCGCTTTGTATTCGCTGAACATCGCCTTATATAGCTTCGATACAATGGCTATCGGAAGACGCTGACTGGGATCTTCGTTCTCATCCGCAACGTTGTTGTAATATAGCCTGTACCAATCCTTTATGGCAATCTTCATATCCGATGTAGTTATATCCTTCACGCCGAATGCCTGCTCAAAGTTATAAACCTTGTTTGCATCAAATATAGCGCTTAAAATACTCAATTGTGCTTGCCTCCGTTTCTGATTATGCGGGGCTGCCGTTTAAGCACTTCACGCATACCATCTATATATGCATTAAGGCGGCTTATCTCCGCCTCTTGCTGTTTTACCTTTTCTCTTAGCATTTTAATCTCATCCACGCATTCCTGTCTGCACCATGCCGGGAGGAATTTATTTATAATCCAGTTTTTAAAACGCTTCCACATTGTCAATCCTCCAAACGATCGACTTTAAACCGTCTACGCAAAGTGGTGTTTGCAAAATAGCGGATGTCGTCCATTGCGTGGTCGTTCTCTTTGATGGGTTTATCTGTTGTTGATTTTTCGTCCCAGTGATACAAGCCAAACTCACGGATAGCGTCCTTGCAATTCCTGTGTATTTTGATTTGCCCGTTTTTCAACATACGGTATGTTAGCCTTATACCGTCAAGTACGTCGTTTTTAGCTTCTCGCACTGAGAAGTTACCACGGCGGCGCAGGGCAGTTATAAACGATGCCGCCGATGGATCAACTATCACATGGCGCACAGGCTTGCCGCCTGCGAGTTTAACAATAGCGTCGCAATAGTCCTCGTCCGTCTTCTGCACCTTGCTGTCTCGGCCGCTATAGTAATACTCGGCAATGCGCACAGCCTTGCCGCCGTTAATGCACCACAGTCCCGCAGAAAACGGGTTGAGAGTGCCGTAGTCAACGGATATGTAATACTCGCCGCTCTGCGGAATATCGTCGGTTATTTGTTCCTCGCCAAAGTCGTAAACTAGACCCTCAGCAATGCACCACTTGCCCCGTACATAGCGATCGTAAAACACCCCCGAAAACATCGTCTGATAGCGTTCAAGCGTCTTTTGACTAAGTCCGGGGTTATCCGTCATTTCGAAATGCAAATACAGTGCATTGCGCTCTCGTGCCCGCTTTATCCACTCTGTGTAAAACCAGTGCATAGGATTGTCCGGGTTGCAACTAAACCACAGTTTAGCGCCGTCAACGCTGCATCGGGTAAGCGCCTGCTCAACAAATGAGCGAGGCATAAGCACAACCTCATCTAACAGAACGCCCGCAAGGGTACGGCCTTGTATCAATGCATAACTGCTTTCGTCCTTGCCGCCAAACACTTCGAAGTAGTTGGTCACAGCGCCCCGCCGCACTTCAAGGATTTTGTGAGAGCTCCGCCAACGTAGAATGTATTTCTCCTTTGCAAGCGACATTATTGTAAACGGCACAATGATATTCTTAGTGCAGCTATCGACAGTCTTACCGCAAATGCCGAAGCTCTGCCCGCTGAAATTCTCCATAGCCCAACCTACAAATGCCCACATCATAATAGATGTTTTGCCGGAGCGAACAGCGCCGTCACATATAATCGCATCATATTTGCTGTATGGGAACGCAAGTATCTTTTTTTGTTTAGGGCTGATCATCGCTTTCTAACTCCTCCGCCATAGCTCGCAGGCTCTGACTTAGCGCATCCTCCTGCGCCGTGTTGGCCGGTGCGCTGCTTATCATTGCCCATTTATCTATCAATGTTCCCATTGCTGTTGTAATCTGTGTAAGATTAGCTCCGGCGATCTTGTCGGGATCGTTCAAAGCAGAAAGTCCCAACCCGATAAACGAACACACAAGATTTTTATGCTCATCCATGTAAGCGAGTACATCAGCGCTGTTTTCCGCCTTTTTTTCCTCGCACTTATCCGCAAAGTCCGCACATGATAAAACCACATTCTTTACAGTGTTGGCGGACACATTATTGAGCTTTGCAACGGCACAATAATTATTAAGCTGCACATAATCAGCCACTATCTTCTTTTTCTGCCGGTCCGTCAGCCGTGCAGCCATGCGATCACCTCACCGCTAATCCCCTCCGTGGTAGTTTTCTAAATATGCTGCAGTGTGGATGTTATCGGCATAAATTGCCTCAAGCGTCAATATGCGGCCTCTCAGTCTTGCCCATTCGGCGGATCGTGTATCAGTTTGTGCGAGGAGCCGTTTGAGCGTCTTGATGCGCTCAAGCATCGGCTTTGCATTTACTCGATATTCTTCAGCCATGCGCTTTAATGAATCGCTCATTTCGCATCCTCCGCTGCTCTTGTAAATATGCACGTAAGGCAGGCCCGTCCCCGGAGCCTGCCTTACGTATGAAGAAAAGGAGTAAGGAATGAAGAGTATGCCTAATTACCCACATCCACGATAACATTATAGCATGGTTTATTGCTTGATTTTTCCCACCTTTTTCCCAACTTTTATTATATTGATATATAGCCGAGTTCAAGAGCGATTTTGCGTAAAACATCGTTGATATGCCTGTATGCCGTTGATTTGCTTATATGCGCCGCCCATGCAGCACCTTCAACCGTGTACGCTTGCTGCCAGTAAATAAGCCGCACGAGCTTTCGATCGATCTCATCGGCGCTATTAAGCACCCGCTCAATAGCTTTAATGCTTCGTTCGGTTTGCGCAATATATGGCGACGATGCTATTTTCAGCACGGTTGCTTCGGTGCTTCGCTCTGCGTTTCCGCTATGCCCTTCAGTGTAATGAGGGGTGGGAGAGGGGATGCTATCGTTCCAGTATTGGTCAATGTTCTGCTTATCTTGCCAATAATGCTCTAAGTGCCATTCTACCATGTTTTTCACTCGGAGACTCATTGTAGATTTGCATTTACCCATCGTCGCCCACCGCTTCAATAAGCCAACCGAGATATACCTGCGCTTTCTTCAAGTCCTCGACGCCGCCTTTTTCCCGCCAACGCCATATATACTTGAGAACGTTCCCCTTGCAGTAATCGGCGAAACCGTCAGCAGCCATGCTCGCCTTGATCGCTTCGATGCACTCAATGCCGCCGTTGGTGTAATGCGTAGGGTGAAGGACTGCATTAGGTACGCTCGGTCTCTGCGCCGTCTCTGCTTCTTTTTCGAAAACAGGAAAACCAGTAACCTCTGACTCTGGGAACATATCAACGAAATTCTGTTCGATCTGTGAGGCACATTTCTCGTAGTCGCCGAAGCACGTTTCGGGAATGCTCTCTCCACGTTGCTTATTCTGGCGGCAGAGCGGACAATCTTCGCATCTTTCATACTGAAGGCACGCCCCGGCGATTGCTATAGCTTTTTCTTGTGTCATAACATTCTCCTTTCTCGTTGCGCCTCGTCTGAGAGCGCTTTCAAAGTTTCACCGTCGTACGGCAGCGAGTTGAGCTGAGCGACGTTTTCGTAAGCGGCGCAGTCATTGAGTGGGCAAGTGAAGCATGACGGTGAGTATTTGCACTCAGTGCTTACTTCTTTACGCCTCATTCTACGCCGCTCCAGTCAAGCCGCTGACCGCAAACTTCGCAGTAATTAACGCCATTTGGCAACGGGTTTTCACAGCGCGGGCAATATGCGTAATCATCCTCTCCAAACGGTGACGATCGCTCACGCTCACAGATTAGTTTCTTCGGCATCTGCTTATCGAGAGCCTCGCAAGCCACTAAGCGAGCGTCGCCAATGGCTGCTCTCTTTGCTTTCTCACCGTTAAAGCCGCCATAATACTCAATTTCCGCAAGTGTTTCTGCTGTTGTAGACGGATGCAAAATTCTTATCGCTTCTTCTGCTGTCATTTGCTTTTATCCTCCATCCCCAACAACCACCCTTGGAGTTTATCGGCACAAGACACGCAAAGCTCATAATCTCTGTAGTTTGCGTCGCACTTCAAACTCCGCATACCTGCATATCTCACTGATTTGCGCGGTGTGATTTCCGCACCACATCGGTCGCAAAACATTTTAATCGCCATCGCTCACCTCACTGTTCCGCTCCACCGCTTCGGCGAGACATTCCGCCATGCGTAAACCTGTTAAGATGCCTCTTTCGTAGTCGGTGTTCTCATCGCCTTCAAGGAATTCAAGCATGTCGAGAATCTCTTCCGAAATCGCTTTGCATGGTTTAAACATTATTGCCCTCCTTTCTCTTTCCCTCTGCGCAGTAGAAGTCCGGTGGTACGATGCAATCAACGCATACACCATAGGAGCATGCCAAACCGCCTATGTCCTCGTAGCTGTGCTTGCAGTCTTTACAACGTATTACGGGCGCAACATCGGCGGCGGGCTGCGCTTCGATGATGCTCTTAAACCGCTGCCAGTCAGAGCGCTCCTGCATTTCACTTTCAGTGTCGCACCAAGTAGGCGGCTCTTCCCCTAGATCTCGTAATAGTGCTTCTCGCTCTATGTATTCAGTCATCGTAAAACTTCCTTCCGAGGATAAATTCAAGTGTCTGCTTTATTACACCAAACTCGTACACCTTGTGATGCAGTGTTGTGTTTTGGTCTTTCAGTATTTCGATTTCCTTTTTAGCGCTTTCGAGCTCCTCCTGTGACTGGCAATACATTGCCTCGTAATCGGTCATCATTAACCCTCCTGTTCCATGATTCCTTGGCATAATTTCTTGCACTTAATTGACGCTGTATCTCCGATGAATGCCGCTTCTCCTCCGCAGAACGGGCAAGGTTTAAGTCGTTCCATTGTCTACCTCCTCATGCAAAGGCTTTCCCAAGCCGAAGCTTATTCCATAGAAGCCCACAAGGACGCTGAGACGGCAACGATACTTGCCGCTGCTTTTCACAATGCCGAAGGACGGCAGTATGGCAAACTGATTGGGCATATAAGCGGTTTCGATGAAGTTCATTTCACTACCTCCTTTCTTTAATCTTCTAAAAACAAATTTGCTTGTGACGAATGCACCGCAAAGCGCTCCTCTTGCTTGTCAAAGTACTCCTTATCAATTTCACATCCGACAAAGTCGAAGCCCATATTATAAGCCGCTATCCTGCTTGAGCCACTGCCCAAGTGCGTATCAAGGATTTTGTCGCCCTCTTTTGCGTAACGGCTATATATCCATTCATAAAGCTCCACGGGTTTCTGTGTTGGATGAAACCGCCCGATTTGATTTTGCATATTGATATCAATCACCTTTGCATTATCGTTGAAGCTCGTCCATGCGTATTCGCACATCGCCATTGAGAAATTTTCAGGAATATTTGTTTTACGGAGTATTAGAAAGCACCTTGTCGGCGGTAGGGCAAAATAATTGCCGCCCCAAATAATTTGATTGCGTGAGACACGAAAAAGTTCTGTAAAATACTCTTCCTTCGGGGCAATGTCCCACGCTATGATTTTTTTACCGTACTTTGCTGCCCATTTCCCGCCTGTGCGAGTAACTGCCCCCCCTTTTTTGTAGCTATCAAACGCCCCCCCAAAACGGCTCTTGTCTGTTCTTTTGAACGAGCCTCCGCCGTCTCCGTATGGCGGGTCGACAACAGCTAAGTCAAAAGCCTTATCGGGCAAGGTTTTTATGTACTCCATGCAGTCGATGTTAAATGCTTCAGTCAAGCGAAAGCCTCCTTCGGCGGCTCCGGCAGCGGCATCCAGTGGGTGATTTTTGCGCTGCCACGATGCACAAAACGTCCGAGGTCTGCGGCAAAGTAGCCTTTGTCCACATTCACCGAGCCGCTCTTGCTTTTCGTCAACACAAGCACATCTTCTTCCACACTCGGCAGCCTATCCGCCACGCTTATCCACTGCCGAGCGTGGCGCTGTGCAAGCACGATCTCTTTCTGCTTCCACTCAAGCTCTGCCTTGAGCTGCGCCACCTCACGCCGGAGGTCTTGAATTATCATGTCTTGCTCTGTCATTGTTGCTCCTTTCTCGGTTCAGCCGCACTGCGCAGCCTGTAGTTTTTATCTCTATCCCGCTTGATGTTGATAGAGTAGCCGTTGCTGCCGTCTTTCGTGCGCTGATAGATTTTACTCCCGACAGATTCGTCTATGTCGATGATATCTCCGATGCTGTACTCGCTTGAGATGATGGTGATCAGAGCGGGGTCGTTGTACCGATAGTTGAGGATTTCAAAGGCTACGTTGATGTCGCCGCTTGTAGGCTGCGCTGCCGCATCCTTGCTGCGCCCGCATTTAAACAGATCGTCGACATACAGCACATCGGCGGTTTTGTACTCGTTGATTAGCTCAGCATAGCGCTTCTCGTCCGTCACCGCCGCCTTGAGCTGCGTGACTGCATCACGCCAAAGCATATAAATTACGGCTCTACCGTTGAGCAAGAACTCTCTGCATATAGCTGTGCAGATATGCGTTTTCCCGCTCCCGCTCTGCCCTCCGACAAAGAACCACCCTTCGGGCTTTTCTGCATACAGCTTTGCAGCGTTGTACATCAACTCCTGCCACGGCTTGTACACGTTGAAGCGTGCAAATGTGTAGTCCTTGATCAGATTCTTTAATCCGCTCTTTTCGAGCCGTCGCAAGCTGCGACGGGGCTTCATGCACACGCACTCCCGGAAAACAACCGAGCTGTAGCCAAACTCCGTTATTTCGGGATAGGCAATAACGCCCCTGTTTCTGCAAAGAGCGCATGAGTAGCCGTCCCGCTCGTCGAGTCTGCCGAACATAGCATTGAACAGCTCTGCTTTGAGTTTCGTTGGCCTATCAATCTCCGGCAGCTCAGAGGATTGTGCCGTAGTCTGTGTTTCCTGCATTCTCTGTATTTACCTCCTGTTCATCCTCCCAACAGCAGCGGCGCAGCCATGTTGCGGGGTAGGGAATAAATTGACCGCCCTCTTTGAGCCAGTCCTTGCTCTTTTTCTGCTCCTCAAGAGCGCTGAGAAGCTGATCTAAGTTGACGTTTTTGAGTGCTGCAAAAGCTTTTTTAGCGTCGCCCTTGCTCTTTTTCTTGGGATAGGCTTTCCAAAACACCTCAAACGGGTCTGCTTTTTCACTCTCACCCGCAGCGCCTGCTGCGGAATGCGCAAGAGTATTGGATTCGGATTCGGATTCTGTATTCGGATTGGATTGGATTGGATTAAGGCGGCAATCTGCGGCGAGTTGCGGCGAGCTGCCGCAATCTGCGGCGAGTTGCGGCAGATTGTCAGAATTTTCTGGACCGGGGTATTTCGGAACGCAGTTTCTGATACGCTGATGTTCAGCCCAACTTGGGAACCAAAAGTAGGGCTTCCCGCCTACCGTGTAGAGGGAAACGCAGCCTTTAGCCGCCAAAGCGTGGAGTGATGCATCTATATCTTTTGCGCTGATCCGTTCCCGGAGCGGGAATACTCTGCCTTTTATGATCGCCGGACGTGCATCGCCACGCCCGGCATCGTCTGCCTGGGTAATAAGCCCCGCCCATAACCGAAATTCAAAATCCGTTAATCCTGAGATTTTCTCCGAAGTGCAAATGCTCTCTTTCAGGATTCGGTTCGGCATGCTTTAGCTCACCCCATTTCTGAGGGAGTATCGGGCAAAACTCGTGCTTTCACCGTAGCGGTTTTTACCGCTAACTGTTTCTTTTTTTATGGCTACGCCTTTACTTTTTAGATCGCTGATACGAGATGCAAGCCGGTATACGCCGTATTCGGTTATCGCCTCAGCGGAGGTAATGCTCCCGTGATCTTTCATGTGCCGGAGTACTCGTTCACACTGATTCATCGTACCCTCCCTATGTTTCACGAATTCTGATGCCGTAGTTCTGAAGCATCAGTTTTCTTTTGATTATGTATGCTTCCGTCCTAAAGCCCTTGCAGTCCTCTACGACGAGTTCTCCATCTTCAAGATAGATGAAATCGGCTACATAAACACAAGCCCGCTCAATACAACGGCGTTTGTTTTTGCCGTTAATTACTTCATCCTCATACTGTGATGGTATGAGCAGGTATTTCATCTGCCTTTTTAGCCCTGAAATTTTGCCTGCCCGCTCAAGCAATTTCAGCTCGGCGTAGCGGTTGCCCTCACGGATGCTGTCAAAAACAATGCCGTCGATTATGATCTTTCGGCTGCCGTATTTGGTTTTAGCTGTCATATGCGCTCCCCGCCAAACAGTGCCGAGTGAATGTCGTCTGTCGGGGCTTCCTGCATCGGCTCGGATGTCGGCTCCATTTCGATAACATCGGGGTCGTTTTCGACATAGTCCTTTGTGCCGTCGTCGTTAATGACGGCCATATCCGCCTCAATTGCTGAAGCCATATCGATGGACATAATGCCCCATTTGCTGATAAGCTGCCGCAGCATAGTTTTGTATGCCATGCCGTCAAAATCCTTATACCAAAACGATGAATACATCCATGCATCCTTCTGATCGAAGTTTCCGGCTGCGTAGTCGGCGTAAGAGACCTTTGTTTTTTCGCCGTACCGTGTTTTGACGGTGCCGCCATTGGTCGAAAATGCCTGGCTGTACTTGTCGGCGTGGGCAAGCATTTTCTTCTTGCTCCAGTAAATAGCCTTGCGGAAGCCATTGGTGTACTCGAACATGGCGTAGTAACCGATGGTCTCAGCCGCTTCACGCTGTTCTTCGTCCTCGATCAACTTCACTTCGATTTCTTCGTTGAGCGGATCAAAGCGGACGAGTTCGCCCGCTTTGATTGCGAGCACGTTCAGCTTTTTGTACTGTCCGGAGCGAATTGCAAGCTGGATATAGCCCTTGTAGCCTAGCAGGAACTGTGCGACCTTGCCCCTGTCCTTGTCGTTAAAGGGGACGATATAATACTGACCGAGCTGAGGGGACGGCGAAAGCTTGAGGCTCTCGCCCAAAAGGGCGGCGGAAAGGATACTCTGATTGGAGCATTCCTGAAGCGCCGGATTCGTCTGCACCGCAGATACGACAGCGGAAATAAAACGCTGTCCGTCTTTGCCGCCTATCACCTGATTTATGCGCTGCCTGACTGCGTCGCCGGTGAGATATGAGCCTATGCTAAGTCTTTTCTGTGACTTCTGAAGTGAATTATTTACTGCCATGATCAATAATCCTTTCTCTGCTCAAAGTTAATTTCGATTTTAGGAACCCATGTGTTGCTGACGGCGCTTGATACATTGTCGATGAAGGAATCAACAAACTTTGTGTAATTGACTTTCTTTGAAAGTTCTTCACGGATCGCCTTTGTGATTTCAGGCTTGCGCTCGTTAACAATTGCTTGCATTTCTTCCGCCGCAACTTCTTCAATCATTTTGCGGACATAGTATTCAAGCAGAGTGTATTTGTTGTCACGAGCATAGTCGCTTATAATGCCTTTGTTGTTAACCCGTGTGCTCAAGGTCATTCCTACAATTTGACTTACAATTTCGTTTTTGCTGTTCAGGGATTCAGAAATTCCCATTATTACGGTCTGCCGGACGGCTTCGGCAAGATAATCCTGATCAATATTCAGGTCTAATCCAACAATATTTGCCATTTATGTTTATCCCTCCTTAAATGGACCTATATTTAATGCCGTTAGCCTTGAGCCATGCGCCCAACGCCCGTGCTTCATCTGCGGAAAGAAATGCCTGAAAACCAATCCACTGACGGCAAGGACTGTTTTCGAGACCATCCGGGTCATTGATGTCGGGCTTGATCTGCGTAACGGGGGAGGCTTTTTCTGCGCATTTCTGCTGCGCTGCTTCCCATGCAGCCCTTTTCTCGGCCTGTTCCTGAAGCCTGTGGGCTTCGCTGACGGCTTTTGCAAGGTCGAGGGTGTCCATGTAGCACTCCTGCGCTTCAAAGGCGTAGGACGGCAAATCAGCGATTACAGCAAGGTCTTTCGCCATCTGTTCAAGCCTGCCGTCAATTGCTCCCTGAATAGACTTCATAGAAACAGAAGCGTTCAGCCACTTGTCATCAAGAATCTGTTTGAAAGAAACAGCTTCCGGAACCTTGTTGTCCGCAAGAACGGAATGCCAGTATTCTTCAATGGCTTTCAGCTTTTCAGCTCTCTGCTGCTCCTCGAATTCTTTGACCTGCTTGTCCACGACGGATACTGATTTGTCGATGATTTTAACAAGCTCGGCTATCTGAGATTTGAAGGCGTTGAACGGCTGCATATAGGTCTTTTCCTGCCTGATGCGCTCATCGTTCAGGGCTTTCTTCAGCCGGTTCAGTGCCGCTCGGTCTGCCTTGGCTTCCTTGATCTGATCCTCAGTGTAGACCATACTTTCGTAGACAGACACCTTCTGAAGCAGCTCCGTCCGAAGCTCTTCATAGTTGAAGGTGATTGGTGCAGGAAGCACCACTTCATTGACTTTTAACTCCATGTATTTCTCCTTTTCTTAGATTTCCGGCAGAAGCAGCGCCGGTTTTCTGCTGTTTTTAACGCATTTCCAAAAATCCGCCTCTTTCTGCGCAAGATAATCAATATCTTCCTGAACCTCAGAGCGCTCGATTTTGTAATGCTTTGTGTGCAGTAGAATGTCACCGCCGAAATCGAACTTCAGCTGTGCTTTCAGGACAGCGAAGTCAAAGCCGGTTACCATCAGGTAGTGAACCACTTGGACGTAGTAGTTGTCCGGTATCCGATGATCCCACTTCTCCTTCTGCATCGATCGAAGGATGTTCGTAGTTTTGACTTCGAGTACACCCTTTCTGCCGTCTTGATCTGTCAGCCATCCATCAAGCGACGCATGAGCGAAAGGGTAGGCATCATTAAACCAAATGTTGTTTTCCTCATAGCTCACCTCGTACTC
The DNA here is from genome assembly GCA_963610045.1 of Bacteroidaceae bacterium. Lineage (GTDB taxonomy): Bacteria > Bacillota > Clostridia > Oscillospirales > Oscillospiraceae > F23-B02. The sequence continues at coordinate 6,964 of CAVDMS010000018.1, read as the reverse complement.
AGGGAAGTCAATAGCGAACAATGCTCGAAGCATAGGCTCGGCGTCGTGACCGTATTTCACATAGGGTTTATCGCCTATATCTTCCGCCTGAACAAGACCGACCTTTTCCTCCCAAAGCTCCAAATTGGTTTTGTATGGGTTAAGGCCGATAACTGCCGAGGCATCAGAGCCGCCGATGTAATGCGAGCGGGTCTCAAGCCATTCCTCCCTGCCGGATAAGGTTTTCATTTCGAGCATTTTTAAAACACCGCCCTGAAGTGGTTTGTCACTCCGTCGCCCGTAAACCACAGGAAGCTGCTCGGCAGTTCTCGACGAACGGGAACGCCTTGTTTTTCATAGCTCCATCGAGTAAGCACATCAAACGCCACATCGTATAGCTCGTCCGTCACGGGGTAGCTCTCGGAATACCCGTGAAACTGCCCCGGAGCTTCAAGCACGCCCTTTATCGTATCGGGGAAGCGCTCATCATCCACGCGGTTCAGAACCACCCACACGCACTTGATTTGATTGTCTCGTGAGCAGCCTCGTGCCTCGCCCCACAGCATTTTTGCAACGGCGTTGACGTCCTCCTCAGTGAAATACATCTCGTAGTATATGGGAGCCTCTGACGGCTCCGGTGACGGCTCGACGGATTCCGCATTTGCCGATACCGTCGGAGCGGGAGAGGGCGGAGAGCCGCCCTCCCATGTTGCACGAGCATAAACGATGCAGAGCAGCAGCGCCAACAGCACGGCGCAGATAAGCGCTGTGATAAACTGATTAAGCTTCATCGGTACGCCCTTCCACTCTCTCAAGCACCTTGCGAATCGTGCTGCCGCCGTAGGCGTTCTTTGTAAGCTCTAAAAACTCCCGCACACTCATGCTGCCGTTTTCGATATCAAGCTCGTGATCTTTTGCAAACGCTCTCCGCCCGGCGTCGCAGCTGCCTGTTAAACGATGGTGCCACTCAAAGAATGTGCGTATCGGATATACTGCATCGAGATTTTTAAACTCTTTGCAGAATGCGTCTATGCGCTCATCTTCGGGGAGTGCATCAAAGAGCTTTGATATGAGCGCCTCCTGTGCTTCGTGGAGTGTGTCTCCATGTGCAAAGATGCCGCCCCGCTTGACTACATAGCACGGCGTAAGCGACAAATCGCCGCCGAGAATCGAACCTTTAGCTATATTGCCGTGAAGTTGATGAATTACTGTATAAACGCCATCGATGAGGCATACAGGGCATCCGTTAATAGATTTTATGTCGTAGCCGTAGCCGGAGCCGTAGCCGGAGCCGGAGCCGTCGCCGTAGCCGGAGCCGGAGCCGTCGCCGTAGCCGTAGCCGTAGCCGTCGCCGGAGTCGTAGCCGGAGCCGGAGCCGTCGCCGGAGTCGTAGCCGGAGCCGGAGCCGTCGCCGTAGCCGTAGCCGTAGTCGTCGCCGGAGCCGTAGCCGGAGCCGGAGCCGTAGCCGTAGTCGTCGCCGGAGCCGTAGCCGTAGCCGTCGCCGTCGCCGGAGCCGTCGCCGTAGCCGTAGCCGTAGCCGGGACTTAAAAACTCTCTCAAGCCTTCCATACCGGTACCGCCTTGATTATGCGTTCAGCTTCCTCGGTGCAGGGCAGAACCTCAACTACGTCGAGGATGCATATCTCGCTGACAGGTGCGGTAAACTTGCACCTGTTCGGCTCTTTAACGCCCGCTCTTGCGATCTCGGTACACTCCTTTGCGCCTGCCCAAAACCACAGACGGCGGGCATCGGTCAGCACAACCTCGTTGCCGTCCTTCTCCTTGAGGGTTCCGGCGAACACGCCTGCGCCTCTCGCTCTGATGATTACATACCTTCCTACATAGTTCATTTGTTTGTTCCTCCTTGTATTTGTGTTTTTTTCTCGGCAAGGACGTGGACGACCCCGGAGCATTACGATTGCTCGAACGGATAGGGAAGCACATCAACAAAAGAAAGGAGAGGTAGTGCGTATGTAATGCCACACGCAGCGACGAATAACGGCGCCGCCCACGTCCTTGCCGAGATATTTGATTTTAGGATTGTTCGCCCTTCACGAACCGTAAAAACGGGATGCGGGGTATCTTCACACGATTTCCCACGCAGATAACCGGGAACCCCAGTAAGTCGGGGCGGTTTTTGGCGGATAAGCGCACAACCTGCGGATCGCAGTTAAGCACGCTCGCCACTTGAGCGGGTGTAAGCGTGAGAGCATCCATGCTCTCAATGTCCTCTAAAGTTAAAGTCGTCATTTCGTTCCTCCTTTTCTAACTTATCCATGCATTTCCTGTAAGCCTTGTAATCAGCGTGCATACATAACACCATCGATCAGCGCTGCGGTTTGCTCGCCGTTTGAGATAATAACGATTTTGGGGAAATTCATTCAACGCCTCCTTGCTTCACCTTTTCAAGATAATTTTATGAGAAAAAAATATGATCAACTTGATCTAATGAAAGATTGAAAAGCTTTTTCAGCGTTTTAACTTCACCCAAAGAAAACTCCGCTCCGGCGGCACCATTAAGCTTAGCATTAAACCTTGAAAGGCTAATTCCCATAGCTTTTGCCGTCTCGCTCTGAGTGTATCCCTGTTCGGCAAGCTTACTCTTTAAAAGATTCGTATTCATTTTCTCACCTCGTTTTCACCTTTTTAAGATAATTCAATTATACTCCTTTTGTTCTTCTTGTCAAGATGATTTTGTTGACATATTTAAATTTTTTTGATATTATCAAGATACTCAAGCAAAGGGAAGTGTTTATATGAGACTTGGCGATAAAATTAAAACTCATAGAAAAGCTCTGGGGCTTACTCAAACCGAACTCGGCAACATGCTTGGTGTAAAGGTTAATGCGGTAAGCAAGTGGGAGTGTGGGCGAGTTGAAGATATCCCCACATCGAAGATCAAAGCATTAGCCAGTATCTTCGGAGTACCTACATCATATTTAATTGATGATGAAAAAGACTCCCTGGCATTGAGCAAGGAAGCCTTAGAATTTATTGATTTGTTTAACAAGCTGACTCCTTCTGAGCAGATGGTTCTCCTCGACACAGCAAAAGCTCTTTTGCGAGCTCGGTTAAAAGACTAATCTCGCTTGGGTTTAAGTGCAGTAACAGTAATCGCATTTCTTCGTTCATTCCGCTCTCCTTCCGTTTCTTTACCCGTTCTCCCGTGTGGATATGTTTGTTTATTTCTTATCTTGATTAGATGTTATCACAATTGCGTAAACAATGCAATCATTGTTATGCACAAACATAAACGGAGCGTTTTGTGCAAGTTGTTAATCGCTCTATGTTGATTTTTGTTGCGCAAAATGCACAATTTTTGATATATCAAATGCTACAATAAGCCGAAAATTGGCAGAATTGTGGCATTTTTGCTGTTTTGGTGTTAACATTGCTAATGTAATTTAATGTTGTTTTAGGCAGGTAAGTATTTATGAAAACAAAGAAAAAGCTTCATATTGTGCTATTAACTTTCAGTTTAATTATCATTGCTTTGTTCCTGCTTATACTTATAATTGCTTTGAGTAACGAAAGTCCTGATACAGCCGCCACCCAGTCTCAGCCAAGCAGCGACGACAATAGTGACGACAATACAGTTACCATTGTAATTATCATTGTGCTTACGCTGCTGATTTTTTCGGTTACATATGCAATTGCAACACTGGTCATATTTATATCAAAAAAGTGTAAAAAGCAAGAGCTTAAGCAAGTACAGCCTTGCAGCGATGCCATCAGCGATGTTGTTAAATTGCCCTCGCCTGAAGCTTCGTATCTCTCTGCACCCACACAGTCTGTTTCGCCTTTCGGGGAGGCTATTCTATCAAAATTGCGTGAAATGAGCAATGTTGAGCCTTTATTGGGTGTGAGTATAGATAAAATGCTTTCTGTTCATCAAATCGCAATTGCAATGCTTCAACGGACGTTAAGGATCTGCTACTCGCAAGCGGATCGCATTATTCAGCAAATGGAGGAACTGGGGATGATATCGCCATTTATGGGGTCGCCTCCAAGAACCATATATCTGTCTGAGGATATTTGGGCGACAATAAGGGATCAGTTTTTCGCTATTCTCAATGAAAAGAATAATGAAAAAGGACAAGAGCTATTACCCGAAAAAGTAAACAATGACGTAAACAAGCAAGAACCTTCGCCCATCAAATTAACAGGACTTATACAAGACGCTATGCAAGAAGAGGATGAATGGTTCCGGCAACAGCTCGGAATGACGCCGTTGGAATATGTCCTATATCGTGTCGATCGAATGAACGGTATAGAATTTGAGAATTGGTGCCAACGTCTATTGACTATAAGCAATTTCAACAAAGCAACGACCACGAAGGCGAGCAATGACCAAGGCGTAGACGTTTTGGCTGAAAAGGACGGCATTAAATATGCATTTCAATGCAAGTGCTATTCTTCTGATTTAGGAAATAAGCCTGTTCAGGAAGTGAGCGTCGGCAAAGCCATATACGGATGCCATGTTGGTGTTGTAATAACAAATCAGCATTTTACTGCCGGAGCAAAAGAAGCAGCCGCAGCGACAGGTATATTGCTTTGGGATCGAGAGCACTTGTCCGAAATGATAACACAAGCCCTAAACAATTCTGATTATCGAACTCTTATCTTGAAGACTTTTTAGAGCAAACCGCCCGCTCCGCCGCTGCAACCCGACGGAGCGGGCTTGCAACAGATAACCACTTAAACCGTCTATCTGCTACACCAAAAGCGTAACAGATAAGGCAGCCGAAATCTACACACAAATTTCCGAAATGCCCGAAAACGGCTTCGGAAATTACAATATTTTTTAGGGAGATGTAAGAATTGGCCGCTGCACTACAGGATATACAGCCGAATCTTGACGAAATTCTTGTGAAAATCCGTAAAGCTAAGGACGCTTCGGGACTTACCAATCAGTCGCTCGCCGATCTGTCCGGCGTACCGTACAACACCGTATGCACGATCACTGCCGGAACAGTCAAGCAGCTCCCGTTAGCATATGCAGCAGCGTTGTGTAAAGTCTTGGAGCTGTCACTTGATGAATTGTCGGGGTTGAGAAGCATCGGCGCCGACAATGACGCTCGCATACGCCAATTCGAAATTGAAAATGCTCAAATAACGGAACGTATAACACATTTTAAGCGATTAAGCATGATCTACCGCCCGCTGATACTGGGGCTTATAGGGCTATGTACCATACTTCTCTGCACCACCATCGGGTATATGATTTTTGATATACAGCTCAAAAACATCGGACTTTTCCAATCCTCAGGGCTTACGCTGCTTGCGATACTCCTGAGCTTGGTAGTCATCGCCAGTGTTGTGCTTGTCGTATACGCCATTTGCGTCGTCGTGCGTGATGCGAAAACCGTTAAAGGAGATTAAAATGATTTGCCGAAAGTGCAAAGCCGAGCTGCCGGTTGGCTCTAAGTTCTGCAATATGTGCGGCTACCGTGTGGCATCAGCAGGGCGCAAGCCTAAGACCAGAGGGAACGGAACAGGCAGCGTTTATAAGCGGGGCAATAAATGGATGGCGGTTATTATCACGGGGTATGCGCAGGATGCGGACGGCAAGCCGCACAAGAAAACACGATCTAAAGGCGGCTTTAAAACAAAGAAGGATGCGTTAGAATATCTTCCGCTGCTGAAGCAGGAGCCGGAACGCAAGCCCAAATCAAAAACCTTTGCGCAGCTTTACGAGGCGTGGTTGCCAACACATCGTGCCGGCAAGGACACGATCAATTGTTATAAAGCCGCATATAAATACTTTGAGCCTGTGCATTATCTTAACATTGATGACATAGACATAGACGATCTGCAAGAGTGCATAGACGAGTGCCCCAAAGGGCGACGCACTAAAGAGAACATGAAAGCCCTGTGCGGCTTGATGTATAAGTATGCGATTCCCCGCCGTCTGACTACAATAGACTTAGGGCATTATCTCATCGTCAGCGGAGAGAGCGGCAGCAAAGCCGCACTGCCGGATGATGCACTGGAAAAGCTGAGAGCGCACACGGATGATCTATTTGGAGCGTCATATGTTTTGTGCCAGTGTTACTTGGGCTATCGACCGTCCGAGTTTGTGGCATTAGACGCATCAATGTACAATCCTACCGAGAAAGCGTTTGTCCACGGCGCAAAAACAGAAGCGGGTATAGATCGCACCGTCACGGTTTCCCCCAAAATACAGCAGTATATAGCCCCCTTGTTGGCAAATAAAGCTTCCGGCGCAGTCTTTGCAGATCCCGACGGTAAAGCTTACAGCGTTTCACGATATCGTGAGTTATTTTACAGTGTGCTTGATGCTTGCGGAATAGATAATCCGGTAGTTGAGCGGGACGGCAAGAAGTTCTACACCTACACCCCGCATAGCTGCCGCCACACATTCGCAACGCTCATGAAGCGAGTACAGGGGTCGGACAAAGATAAACTGGAACTCATCGGGCATACCAGTACTGAAATGCTCCGGCACTACCAAGATGTCAATTTTGCGGACCTGCGCAAGATAACCGACGCCATATAAAAAAGGTCGCTTATTGCTCACTTATTACTTACAAAATCCCGCAAAGCATTGATAAATAAGGGTTTTCTTTTGTATGGCATTCAAGAGGTCAGCGGTTCGATCCCGCTTATCTCCACCAAAGCAAAAGACCAAGGACAGAGTCCTTGGTCTTTTGTTTTGCTGCGGAACAGTTGATTTCATCGAGCCGCTGACCTCTTGCAATTTAAATCCGTCAGCGGTCTCCGCTGAGGCCGGTCACCCCGTGACCGACGCCCTCAGCGGTTCGATCCCGCTTATCTCCACCAGAGGAAAAAGACAGGACTTGCTCCTGTCTTTTTTGTTTTGCTCTCCGAACCGCTGCCCATCTTGAATATTTTTATTTAATTTTCCGCCGCCAAAGGCGGCTTTTGCGGCATCCCGCAAAAGCTCAGCGCTTCGATCCCGCTTATCTCCACCAAAACGAAAGACCGAGGACAAAGTCCTTGG
>CAVDMS010000017.1:10234-25917 GCA_963610045.1 Bacteroidaceae bacterium | reverse complement strand
ACGGCGACCTCGCTTCCATCGGTACCGCAGAGATCGTTCACGCTGCACACCGCGGTGAGAAGATCTGCACCATTTTCGTCAACAACGCAATTTACGGCATGACCGGCGGTCAGATGGCTCCTACCACCCTCGTAGGTCAGAAGACCACCACCTCTCCCAGAGGCCGTGACGAAGCATGGTGCGGCGCTCCCATCCGTGTTGCCGAAATGTTGGCTACCATCCCCGGCTCCTACTACATCGAGCGCTGCGCAGTCAACAACAACGGCAACATCATGAAGACCAAGAAGGCCATCAAGAAGGCATTCACCTATCAGATGGAAGGCAAGGGCTTCTGCCTCATCGAGGTTCTGTCCACCTGCCCGACCAACTGGGGTCTCAGCCCGATCGAAGCCATGAAGTGGCTGGAAGAGAACATGATTCCTTACTATCCCCTCGGTGTTAAGAAAGACAAGGAGGCCGAATAATATGAAAAAAGAATTTATATTCGCAGGCTTCGGCGGTCAGGGCATGCTCCTGATCGGCAAGTTCCTTGCAATGGCTTGCATGCTCGACGGTAAGCACGTTTCCTGGCTTCCCTCTTACGGCCCCGAAATGCGTGGCGGTACCGCAAACTGCTCCGTCATCGTATCCGACGATCCCGTTGCATCTCCTCTGGTCGACATGGCTGACGTTGTCGTTGCCATGAACCGTCCTTCTCTCGATAAGTTCGAGCCGCACGTAAAGCCCGGCGGAGTTTTGGTAATCAACAGCTCCATCATCGACCGCAAGGCAGAGCGTGACGACATCACCGTCGTATACTGCGATGCAAACCGCATAGCGGAAGAAGTCGGCAACCCCAAGGGCGCAAACGTCGCCATCCTCGGCGCAATGCTGGCAAAGGCACCCGTCACCACCGACGAGAGCATGAGCGAAGCGATCCGCATCGAGCTCGGCGAGCGCAAGGCAAAGTTCCTCCCCGGCAACATGAAGGCACTTCAGGCCGGCAAGGACGCTGCAAACGCACAGTAATCTATACCTATAATAAAAAAGAAGCGGCAGCCGCCGCTTCTTTTTTTTGTTTAAGCATCGGCGGGCAAGGTCTTTCCCTTTGCCCGCCGATGCTTTATATTCCCTTGTACTTCCGCTTTGTAGCCATGCCGCCTCTGATGTGGCGCTCGGCCTTGTTGAGATCCAGCACCTGCCGAACCTCGGAATACAGGGCGGGATTGACCGTTCGCAGCCTTTCGGTGAGATCCTTGTGTACGGTGCTTTTTGAGATGCCGAAGTGCTTTGCCGCTTTTCGGACTGTTGTTTTGTTCTCGATTATGTACACGGCAAGATCGCAGGCACGCTCTTCGATATTTGTATGCAAATACACCACTCCCCGTTTTTACATGGTAAATGTATATGTATGGCTGCGTCGGCATATGAGCGATAATCACGGCTTGCAATTTTTTATGCATATGTTAGAATAGTAATTTAGAGATGAGGTGATCCCATTGAACGATACCGTCGGAAAGGGCGGAAATATGAAGGTCATACGGCAGCTTTTAAAGGGCAGCATGAAGTATTTCGTGCTTTGCATCCTTGCGGGCGTGCTGTTTACGGTTTGCGAGCTTGTGATACCGCAGATACTCAGAGTCTCGGTCGACTCCGTCATCGGGGACAGCAAGCCGGATATTCCGGCGTTTCTGCTGCGTGCGCTTGACTCAGTGGGCGGCATTGCCGCCGTGCGTGAGAATATGTGGAGCCTTGCGGCTCTGGTGCTGCTGTTCGGCGGACTGAGCGCAGTCTTTCGCTATGCGATGAATATGTATAACGCAAAGGCGGGCGAGACCCTCGTCAAGACCGGCAGAGACCTTCTGTACGGACATATACAGAGACTGCCGTGGAGCTGGCACTCCGAAAACCCCACGGGCGATATCATTCAGCGCTGCACCTCGGACATTGAGCGTATTAAGACCTTTTTCCAGGAGCAGTTCGTTGCGGTTTTCCGCATCGTGATACTTATTGTGCTGTCGCTTGTGTGCATGATCGCAATGAACTTCAAGCTTTCGCTCGTTGCGCTCATCATGTTCCCGATAATCATTCTGTACTCGTGGCTTTTCCACAACAGGATCCGTGACCGCTTCACCGACTGCGACGAAAACGAGGGCGTTCTGAGTACGATAGCGCAGGAGAACCTCACGGGTATCCGTGTCGTTCGTGCCTTCGGTCAGGAGGACTTTGAGCGCCGCCGCTTCGATGCGCAGAACGAACACTACACGAGCCTGTGGATAAAGCTTTGCCGCACCCTCGGCTCATTTTGGGCGGTGGGCGACCTTACGAGCTGCCTTCAGGTCATGCTGACCGTCATATTCGGCAGCGTGCTTTGCGTTAATGGCGAGATGAGCGCAGGCGAATTTATCTCGTTTACGGTGTACAATTCCATGCTCATAAACCCGGTGCGCCGTCTCGGAAGAATGATCTCCGAGATGAGCAAGGCGGGCGTATCCGTGTCCAGAATCGCCGACGTGCTTTTGGCGCCGACGGAAAAGGATGCGGAAAACGCCGAAGCCGCTCCCATGACGGGAGATATAGAGTTTAAAAACGTGTCCTTTGCATACAAAGACGGCGATGAGGTGCTGAAGGACCTGTCCTTTACCGTGCCGGCAGGCAGCAGCTTCGGCGTTCTCGGCAGCACCGGCTCCGGCAAGAGCAGCATAATTTTGCTGCTGTGCAGGCTCTGCGACCCCGACTCCGGCAGTATATGCGTCGGCGGCAGCGACATTGCGCAGATGCCCGCAAAATGGGTGAGATCGAACGTCGGCGTGGTGCTTCAGGAGCCGTTCCTGTTTTCGAGGAGCATCGAGGAGAACATCGGCATCTGCGGTGCAGACGAAACCGAGGTGCGCAGAGCGGCACGCACGGCGTGCATCGACTCGGACATCGAGAGCTTTGCAAACGGCTACGACACCATGGTCGGCGAACGGGGCGTGACCCTGTCCGGCGGACAGCGGCAGCGTGTCGCCATTGCCCGTATGCTCACGAGGAAAACGCCGATCATCGTGTTTGACGATTCGCTCTCCGCCGTTGATACCGAGACGGACGAGCGCATACGCACGGCGCTCAACGCCGACCTCAAGGGCATTACGAACATGATCGTTTCGCACAGGATAACGACCCTTTTGGGCTGCGACAGGGTGCTTGTACTCGAAAACGGTACGGCGTCCGACATCGGAACGCCGCAGGAGCTTCTGCAAAGGGACGGACTGTTCAGAAGGATATACGACATACAAATGGCGATAGAGGAGGAGAGCGTATGAAAAAGAAATTTTCATGGTTCGGCATCCCCGCTATCATGCCTTATTTAAGACCCTACAAAAAGCTTATCGTCACCATGGTGGCCGCCGGTGCGATAGGCAGCGGCATGGACGCAGTTATACCGCTGTTCCAGCAGTATGCGATAAACAACTTTGTTGCAAACTCCACGCTGTCGGGGCTTTGGATATTCGTTGCGCTGTACGTTTTGGTCATGGCGGTGCAGGTGGTGACGAACTACATTTCGGCGTTCGGCGCCTGCAAAGCGGAAATGTACATCGGCAGAGACCTAAAGCGTGCAAGCTTCGATCACCTGCAAACGCTGTCGTTTTCGTACTTTAATCAGAACAGCGTCGGTTACATACACGCAAGGGTGATGTCCGATACCGACCGCATAGCGGGAACGCTGGCGTGGGGCATCATGGAGTCGGTGTGGTACGTTGCGTACCTTGTGCTTGCGATCGTGATGATGCTGGTACTCAACTGGAAGCTTGCGCTGTGCGTCATTGCGGCGGTGCCGGCGGCGGTAGTCATGGGCAGCGTTTTTCAGAAGAAGATGCTCAAATACCAACGCAAGGTCAGAGAATCAAACTCGCATATAACCTCTGCGTTCAACGAGGGCATAAGCGGTGCAAAGACAATAAAAACACTTGTCATTGAGGACAAGACCGAGACGGAGTTTGACGGGCTTACCGCCGAGATGAAGCGGCTGAGCGTAAAGCATATGCACTTCCGCAGCCTGTTCATGTCGGGTACGGCGTTTGTCTGCTCGATCGCACTTGCCGTCGTGTTGTGGCGGGGCGGCGTTATCAGCGCCGAGGGCGTCATGCTCATCGGCACGCTGTCTGCGTTTATCAGCTATGCGCAGGGCATGATGGAGCCGATACAGTTTCTCGTTCAGGTCATCTCCTCGCTCATAAACGTTCAGGTCAACGTGGAGCGCTTTACGAGGCTGATGGAAACGCAGCCGGACGTTGCGGACAGCCCCGAAGTCATAGAAAAGTACGGCGACGACTTTTCGCCCAAGCGTGAAAACTGGGAGCCGCTGCACGGCGACGTGGAGTTTTGCGACGTGAGCTTCCGCTACCCCGACGGCGACGACTATGTGCTTGAGCATTTTAATTTGAAGATACCGCAGGGGACGAACGTTGCGATAGTGGGCGAGACGGGAGCGGGAAAATCGACGCTCGTAAACCTCGTCTGCCGCTTCTTCGAGCCGACCTCCGGCAAAATACTCATAGACGGCGTTGACGCAAGGGAGCGCAGTCAGCTCTGGCTGCACTCGAACATCGGCTACGTTCTGCAAACGCCGCACCTGTTTTCGGGTACGATACTTGAGAATCTGCGCTACGGCAACCGCAATGCGAGCATGGAGCAGATAGAGGCTGCGGTGAAGGCGGTCTCGGCGGATAAGATGATAAGCAGACTGCCCGACGGCTACGACACCGTTTTGGGCGAGGGCGGAGGCGGTCTGTCCACGGGCGAAAAGCAGCTTCTGTCCTTTGCGAGGGCGCTGCTTGCCGATCCGAGGATATTTGTGCTTGACGAGGCGACAAGCTCCGTCGATACCGTGACCGAGCAGCTTATTCAGAACGCCATCGACAAGGTGATGAACGGTAGGACGAGCTTTGTCATTGCGCACAGGCTCTCGACCATCCGCAAGGCGGACCTCATCCTCGTCGTGAGCGACGGCAAGATAATCGAGCGAGGCACCCACGCAGAGCTTATGAGGCTAAACGGCGAGTACCGCAAGCTATATACTATGCAGTACCGTGAGGAGCAATATAGAAACTTGACTTAAGCGGATATGAGCGCCGCAGGCTTCGTTTTGCTCAATCACAAGGCACAAAGCCTTCCTCAATCGCAAAGCCTTGCCTGCGACGCACATCTCTCGCTTAAGCGGCAATATGTGCTTGAATTAAACAGGCAATGATTGTATAATCGGAGCAAGACAAAAAACTAACAACACTAACGAAGGAGACGGATAAGATGAAAAAACGCATTCTTAGCCTCGTGCTGACGCTTGTGCTGATCCTCAGCCTTGTGCCTGCCCCGGCAATTGCGGTATATGACACCGCTGCCGTCGGCGACTGCACAATCACCTCTCAGCCGAAGGACGTCACCGTCAATCCAGGTCAGACGGCGACCTTCACCGTAGCGGCGACGAATCCGGACAGTACGAATCTCAAGTACATCTGGTTCGATGCCGACAAGGTGAACGTTGACGATCTTGACTACAAGGACCTGAGCTCTGCGATCGACAAGATCAAGGCGGCAAAGCTCGGCGAGGGCAAGACGCTGAGACTCACAAACGTGACCGAGGAGTCCGACGGACTGCGTGTGCGCTGTGCGGTGTACTATGAGAAAACCGTACTCGTAGTGACCGTTCCCAAGGATCTGACCTTCAGCAACGTTGCGGTGCTGCACGTCAACGCAAAGGCGTGCGACGAGCATACGCTCAGCTTCGTTCCCGCAACGGAGGCGACCTGTGCAACGGAGGGCAACCTCCCGTACTACCGCTGCTCCGTCTGCGGAAGATGCTACATCGACGAGGAAGCAAAGTACGAGACCACGGTTGCGGAATGTACTATTGCCGTGCTTAACACCCACGCCGAGGTCGTTCACGTCGATGCGTCGGTGCCGACCTGCGCCGAGGCGGGACTTAAAGAGCATTACACCTGTCTTATCTGCGGCAAGCTGTTTTCGGATGCCGAGGGCAAGACCGAGATCGCTGCCGACTCCATAGAGCTTGCAAAAGACCCCGCAAACCACACGGACCTTGCGGAGGTCACGGCAAAGAGCGCTACCTGCTGCGAAAAGGGCAACATTCATCACTGGTACTGCGACGGCTGCGGTAAGTATTACTCCGACGCCGAGGGCAAGACCGAGATGAAGCGTTCGGAGACCGAACTTAACAAGGACCCGGCAAACCACACGAATCTTACCGAGCATAAGGCGAAGGCTGCAAGCTGCACCGCTCCCGGCAATATCCGCTACTGGTACTGCGACGGCTGCGGTAACTACTATTCCGACGCCGCCGGCAAGAATGAAATAAAGAAGAGCGACACCGTACTGGATCAGCTCAAGCACGACTATCAGTGGACCGCCATAAGCGAGGACGGCGTTGAGTACCACGCCCGCAAATGCTCCATGTGCGGCGGTCTTACAGACACGGGAAGTCACACCGGCGGCACCGCCTACTGCTCCGGCAAGGCGGTCTGCGAGACCTGCGACTTTGAGTACGGCAAAACGGATGCAAATACTCATATCAACACCGAGCTTCGCAAATTCGTTGCTCCCACTCCCGACTCCGAGGGCTACTCCGGCGACCTGTGCTGCCTTGACTGCGGCGTACTGGTGCAGCAGGGTCATGTGACCGACAGAAGCTGCGCTCATGTGCTGAGCAAGGTCGAAGCAAAGGAAGCGACCTGTCAGGAGGAGGGCAACATCGAATACTGGCGCTGCGAGCGCTGCAACGTCCGCTTCTCCGACGAAAACGGTGAAAACGAGATAAGTGCGGACGATACCGTTATCGAAAAGGCAAGCCACAGCTACGTTTGGAAGACCACCTCGCTTACCCATCAGCGTGTCTGCAAGTGGTGCGAGGCGGCACAGCCGCTCTTTGAAACGCCCAAGGCACACACGATGTCGGGCGCAGAGCCTACCTGCCACAGCGGTGACTACTGCCTCATCTGCGGCTATGACGACGGACAGAGGGACACTTCAAAGCACGACGGCGGCACCGAGGTCAGGGGAGCGTATGAACCCCAAGGCGACAAGCCCGGCTACACCGGCGACACCTACTGCCTCGGCTGCGGAGAGATAACCCAGCACGGCAGAGAGTATTACACCGCCTGTCCCGGCGGCTGCGCATCGACGCTGTATTACGTCGCCGCAACTCCCCGTACCTGCTACGAGGACGGCGTTAAGGAGCATTTCGTCTGCACCGTCTGCGGAAACCTGTACCTTGACGCAAAGGCGACTGTCCCGACCGACGAGGCGGGCATAGTCGATAAATGCACCGGCCACGAGCTGCATCCCGGCAAGGACGCGATAAGCGCAAAGTCCCTTGTGGACCTCATCAAGTCCTCCGGCTTTACCGATCTCACCATGCAGGACGTTATCGAGATCATAAAGAATGCGACCTCCGGCGGCGGTATATCCGGCAGCATCACCATTGAGGACTTCCTCAAGAACGTCCACATGAAGGACATTGATCATTGCCACGACGACGAGTACCACTGGCTTGGCTGCCAGCTCTGCGGCAAGACCCTTGCTGATCTTCGCCCCGAGTTTGAGGAAAACGGCATAATCATCAATGATGCATGGTACGAGATCGGCGCAAAGGAAGCGCACAGCGGCGGCGTTGCAAGCTGCAAGGAAAAGGCGATATGCACCGAGTGCGGCGATCATTACGGCGCTCTGAGCGATCACAGATACGATGTCGTGGTCACTCCCGCAAGCTGCACCAAGGGCGGCTACACCACCCATATCTGCAATAACTGTGACGCAAAATACATAAGCGACGAGACTCCCGCAAAGGGGCACAACATTGTCAGAGGCAAGTGCTCCGGCTGCGGTCAGTATTTCCAGAACCCCTTCTATGACGTCAGGCACGACGATATCTTCTACACCGCCGTCATGTGGGCATATACCTTTGTGCCGCAGATAACCGCCGGCGTTACGGACAATTACTTTGAGCCGTACAGCTACTGCTCAAGAGCGCAGGTCGTGACCTTCCTGTGGCGTGCCGCAGGACGTCCAGAACCCAAGAGCGCTACAAACATATTTACCGACGTCTCCTCCACCGGACGCTGCGCGCCCTTCTACACCGCTATCCTTTGGGCAACGGAGGAAGGGATAACCAACGGCTACGGCGACGGAACGTTCCAACCGTACAAAACCGTTACCCGTGCGCAATTCGTGACCTTCCTTTGGAGATATCTCGGACGGCCCGCCGCCTCGACGGGAGCAAACCCCTTTGTTGACGTGAGCGACAACAGCGTCTTCTGCCCGGCGATCCTCTGGGCATACGGCTGCGGGGTAACAATGGGCTATGATGAAACTCATTTCAGACCGGATCAGGCGTGCAGCCGTTGGCAGGTGGTTACCTTCCTTTACAGAGCGATCTGCGAAGGCAAGGCATACGCATAAAGTAAATCAGAGCAAGGAGTATTACATATGAGAAACGATTCCATAAACCTTTCCAAGAACGAAATGATAATGGTCATGCATGACCAGGAGCAGGAGATCGAAAAGCTCAAGGCTCAGGTGAGCGAGCTTCAGGCAAAGCTCGATAACTACGAGATAAAGATCTCGAACGCCGGAAGTCTGGCTGAGGCTTCGGCACAGATAAACGATCTGTTTGTCGCGGCTCAGGCGACGGTTGACACCTATATCGAGAACGTGAAAAAGCAGGAGGCACGCTCCGAGGAGGCTCTTGCCGAGGTCGAGCGCCAGTCCAACGAGATCATCGCCGAGGCGGAAGCCGTTGCGCAGAAGCGCCTTGAGGCGGCGGATGCCGAGATCGAGGAGAAGTGGGCGGTCATCGAGAGCAGACTGCTCGTTATGTACGATTCTCACAAGGGTCTTAAAGAGCTTGTTGAGTCCGGCATATTTACGATCCCCGGTGCTAAATAAGGATAATTACGCATAGTATATACCCGGCATCTTCGGATGCCGGGTATATTTTTGCACAAAAAGCAAGACCGCTGTTGTGAAGTTGCACAAAAATCTTTAAAATAACTGAACGAAATATAGAAAATGTATAAATCAATTGACTTATCATGTAAACAAAGATAAAATGTTAACAAGCATTGTTATAGGGGAATGCAAAAAATATGAATGGGGGAATAACTATGAGAGACCTGAAGTATCTGACTTACTTTGAAAACCTCCTGCAGGAAGCTAATAATGAGTTGATAGATCAGGCCAAGAAGGACGGGAAGATCTGCGTCGCATATGTCTGCGAGAATACGCCGGAGCCGCTGATGAACCTCGGCAACGCATTCGGCGTGCGTCTGTTTGCACCGAATACCGGCTCGATGGACGTTGCGACCTACTACATGACAAGCCTCCTGTGCGAGACGACGAGGGCATTGCTTGAGCGTGCCATCGAAGGCGGATACAATTTTGCCGACTGCGTTATCGCCCCCGACGGCTGCACCATGATGAACCGCTGCGTCGAGAATATGGAGCTGCTCAGAACCATGGGCGAGGGGAACGACAGCTTCTTCCATGAGTACATGGAGATCCCGCTCAAGGCGGACGAAAACGGCGTAAACCTCCTTGTTTTGCAGTGCAAGAACCACATCCTAAAGCCTCTGCACGAGAAGTATGGCATTGACATTTCCGACGAGTCCATAAGAAAGGCGGTCGAGGAGCATAACGAGGTCTGCCGCATCATCCGTGAGATCGGCGATATGCGCAAGGAGAGAAAGCCGAGAATAACAGGCTACGAGTTCCATGTGCTGACGCTTGCTACATACGTTGCACCAAAGTACCTGCTTATAGATAAGCTCAGAGAGACCCTCAAAGAGCTTAAAACGAGAAAGCCCGACGACAAGGAATACCGTGCGAGAGTCGCCGTCGTCGGCTCCGAGGTGGACGATATCGGCTTTATAAAGGTCATCGAGGACACGGGCGCATACGTCTGTGCCGACCGCTTCTGCTTCGGCTCGCTCCCCGGCAGAGACGTAATCGAGCTTAACGACGAGGAGGACGCCCTCACTCAGCTCTGCCGCAGCTACGTTTACAGGGGTCAGTGTCCCAGAGTTATGAACATGGAAAAGGTCTACGGCCGCAAGGCGTATGTAAACGACATTGCCAAGGAATACGGCGCAGACGGCATCATATACGAGCAGGTCAAGTTCTGCGACCCGTGGGCATACGAAAAGACTGTCGGCTCCGTCATGCTGCGTGACGACTACGGCTACCCCGTGCTGTCCGTTGACAGACCGTACAATATCAGTTCCTCCGTCGGACAGATGCGTACCCGTGTACAGGCGTTTGTCGAGAGCATTGAGATCAAGAGGCTTCAGGGAGGTGCAAAATAATGAAGAAGGCAGAGACCGTATATAACAGCAAAAAAAGAAAGGGCGATAAGCAATTAGGCGTCCTGTTTAACGGGGGCAAAGTCCGCCGCCGCCGTGAGTGGAGAGGACTTAAAGACACGCTGTACGATTTCAGCCGTTGGCTGTACCTGTGGGGCATCATGGCCGATGCGTCCGTGAGTCGTGGCTTCGTTCAGGGTATGTTCCGCTACAGATGGATGGCAAACTACCTAGCCGTTCCGCATATGCTGGACAAATTCACCATGGGTATGCGTGACGAGCCTCTGCGCATTACGCACACCGCAATGGACTTCGTCGTAAAGGACGTTGCACAGTGCATCAAAAACTCCCTCCGGGGCGACCGCAGGACCGGTAAAGACAAGGCGTATTCCGACCAATGCGTTCTGACCGACGAGAATGCGATGACCGCATTTATGATGGGCTTCCCGATGCTCAATGCGATACTGCGTGAGGTGCCGTGTATGTTCTCGGCAAACCTTCTTAACCAGTACTCCGCAATGCATTACCTCGACGTTGCGCAGGAGCACGGCATTCCCGGCGACGTTTGCCCGATGCCGGAGGCGGAAGCGGGTATGTCCATAGACGACGACTTCCCAGTACTCGGCAAGATAGCGGTCCAGGTCAACACGACCTGCGACGGCTCGCTCATGGGCAACGGTCTTATCGCAAAGCGCCTTGAGCGTGAGTACGGCATAAAGACCTTCCAACTCGTGGCTCCCATGCGTCACAAGGAGGAGGACGTTCAGGAGTACGCCGCACAGGACATCAAAAACGCCATTGCTTTCATCGAGGAAAACATGGGCGTCAAGTGGGACTGGAAGGCATACTTCGAGTGTGCAAAGCGTGTCAATCAGACCACCCGTGACCGTTGGGAGTGGCTTCAGATAAACAGCACCAACTACCCGCAGTTTATCGGCTCCGTGTTCTCACTTTACAACGACACCAACTACATGGGCAACTGCGGCAGATCGGCAGCGTTCCCGCCCATAAACGAGAAGATAATGAAGCTCGTACATCAGGGCTACGAGAGAAAGACCATGATGGCGCCGGAGTACCGTCACAGATGTATAGTCTGGGGCGTGCAGCCGCAGTACGTCATTGATATGCTCTACTGGATGGTCAACTGCTGGGGCGTCGTGCCGCTGACGGATATGCTGTCCATGGTCATCGACAAGGAGATCGCCGAGGAGGATACGCCCGAAAACAGAGAGCAGGCGTATTACGACATGGCGTACCTCAACGAGAACATGATAATGCGCAACCGCACCCACGGCGGCTACAAGGTACTCGTCGACGAGCTTTGGGAGCTGTGCGAGAGAATGAACGCCGATATGGTAATGATGTGGGAGCATATGTCCTGCAAGGCGCTCACCGGTATGCACGGTCAGTTTGAGGAGCAGGCGAGAGAGCGGGGCATCCACCTCGTTTGGGTCTGCCATGACCTCTGCGACCCCAGAGTTTACACCCGTCAGGCGATCCGTGACCAGTTCAACGAGTATATGCGCACCGTCATGCGTGAGGAACCGCTTGACCCGTCGATAGAAGTACAGCCCGACGACAACGCATGGTAAAAGGAGAACTAACATGAATAAATGTATCAAGATACCTCTCATGGCATTGGGCGGCGCAGGCTCGGTGTTTGCGGTGCTGTTCACCATATATTTCTTTAACCTCGACATGAAGTTTATGGCGACCTTTATTGAACCCTTCCTCTCAAGACATTACGACAGAATGCCCCGCAATCAGTACGTCTGACCTAAAAACACAGCAAGACCGACCCTTCCGGCATTGCCGGAAGGGTCGGTCGTTTCATTTTGACGTGAATGTTTCGACAGAGCGCATTGTAAAATATGCACAAACGGACGCCGAGTTAATAGACAATACGGCGAAAATTTACAAACGAATTGACTTTCGGTGTCACGGTGCTAAAATAATAACATAGGCTATTTAAGCATAGGGGGAGTAATAATGAGAGATTTAAAGCATCTTATCTACTTTGAGAACCTCTTGCAGGAGGCGAATAACGAGCTTGTAAAGCAGGCCGTCGCCGAGGGCAAGAAGGCGCTTGCCTACAACTGCTCGTACATACCCGAACCGCTGCTCGACATTGAGGGCTGCTTCGGCGTCAGGCTCCGTGCGCCCGGCTGCACCAATCCCGACCTTGCGACCTACTACATGACCAACCGCTCATGCCCGTACTCCAAGAGTATACTTGAGCGTGCCTTTGAGGGAGGCTACAACTTCCTCTCCGCACTGATAGGTCAGGAATGCTGCACCACCATGAACCGCATGGAGCAGTATTTTGAGTATTGCAAGATCATTCCGAACGAAAAGTTCTTTGTCACCTGCATAGACATGCCGGTCAAGAAGGGCGAGTGGTACGCCGGATACTTCCGCCGCCAGATCGAGCAGAAGGTCATAGCGCCGCTTTCCGAGATCTACGGCATTGACTTTTCCGAGGAAAAGATACTGGAGGCGATAGAGCGCCACAACGAGCTGTGCCGCATAATCACCGAGATCGGCGATATGCGCAAGGCGGACAACCCGGTCATCACCGGCTATGAGTTCCATGTAATCCAGCTCGTGAGCCAGACCTGCCCGAAGTACCTCATCATGGATAAGCTCCGTGAAACGCTTGAGGAGCTTAAAGAGAGAAAGCCGGATGCAAAGTCCCCGTACCGCACGAGGGTCATGCTCGTCGGCTCGGAGATCGACGATCCCGAATTTACGAAGCTCATCGAGATGTGCGGTGCATACGTCTGTGCCGACCGTTACTGCTTCGGTTCGCTGCCCGGCAGAGAGCAGATCACGGTCAAGGAGGGTCAGCATCCTCTCGATGCGCTCGCCGAGCATTATATGATGACGAACGAGTGCCCCCGCACCATGGGTACGGAGAGCATTTTGAGCCGCAGAAATTATATGTACGACCTCGCCAAGGAATACAAGGCGGAGGGCATCATCCTTCAGAACATGAAGTTCTGCGAATACTGGGGCTACGAAAGAGCCATCGCCGCAAAGTGGCTCGCCGAGGGCAGAAATCTGCCGGAGGCGATACCGACCTGTCAGATAGAACGGGACTATGCAAACGCTGCGATAGGTCAGCTCCGCACCCGTTTCCAGGCGTTTGTGGAATCGCTTGAGATCAAGAAGATCCAGGCGCAGGACTAAGGAGGGGAAGGTTATGTGGAAAAGAAAAGTCAGCTTAAAGGAACAGTACGGCACGCTTGAGCATTTCCTCAAGGGCGACGAGCCGTGCCATTACATAGGTCAGCGCTACATAGAAGGCACCAACTTCTACGCCCGCCGTGAGTGGAGAGGCGTTAAGGACACCGCATTTGCATTTTACAAATGGCTGTCGACGTGGGTGAAGATGGGCGGACTCGTTATGCGTGACCCCATCCGTGTCGCCAAGGCGTTTTGGAAATACCGTTGGCTGTCGGCATATCTTGCCGCACCCATGATGGTCGATAAGTGGATCGAGGGCGACAGGGGAGAGGCGCTGCGTGCCGACCTCTATGCGCTCGACTGCATGATAAGCCACTCCGTCTACACCATTTGGAAGGAGCTTCGTGCAGACCGCAGACTCGGCGAGTCGAAGTGGACGGACGTTACCGTTGCATTTGACTACACCCTGCCGAATCATATAATCTACGGCTTCCCCGGACACTATGCCGTAAATATGCAGCAGCACGCAGCGTTCATGCTGCCGCTTATGAGAAAGCAGCTCGGCTGCTACTACGTCGATCAGGCGGTCGCCTGCGGCATCCCCGGCGATATGTGTACGCTGCCCCTCGTCGAGGTCGGCGTTGCGGTCGACGGCGAGTACCCCGACATCGGAAACTGCTGGCTCACGACGAACAACCCCTGCGACGCAAACATGATGGACAACAACGCAATGTGGCGTGCGCTCTCCGGCGACGGCAAGAAGGCGGTGCATCCCTTCACCAGCCCCCTCATGTACGACGACCCCACGACGAAGGAGCTTGGCGTTCACGAGATATACTCGGCGATCGAATTCCTTGAGGAGCAGTTCGGCGTACCCTTTGACTGGAACGCATTCATTAAGCATATCGAGGACACGAACGAGTTTA
Organism: Bacteroidaceae bacterium; assembly: GCA_963610045.1. GTDB lineage: Bacteria > Bacillota > Clostridia > Oscillospirales > Oscillospiraceae > F23-B02. Next base: position 11,474 of record CAVDMS010000017.1, on the reverse strand, counting down.
ACGAAGGCTCCCTCAACCGTTGGGACGTATACGCAAAGAGCGATAACGGCGCTCTGAACCCCTGCGTACAGGGACTTTTCAGAATTTACTTCTACCAGCAGGGCGGCAATAAGTACTTCAACAAGGCAAATAAGAAGCTCAACAAGGTCTTTGAAAAGTGCGTGCGGAACAACATTCACCCCTTCCCGCACACGAGACACAGAGCCTTGGCGTGGTCCTGCGGCTCGACCTACTATGCCCACGGCGTCCTGTGGCTGTACAACTGCTGGGGCATTATGACCGTTATCAACATGGACTCGCTGACGGGTCACAACATCGTCGACACCACCGACAGAGACACCATGATGAGCGACCTTGCCGACTGGCACGCCCGCACCCCCATGCGCACCCACACCGTCGGCGGCAACCGCCACCTCATGCAGATGTGGGAGACTGCGGAGAAGTTCAACTGCGACACCATCATCATGTACGACGACATCGGCTGCAAGGGCATGGCGGGCGCACAGGGACTTCTTGAGGAGGAATTCCACAAGCACCGTGACAAGTTCAAGATCATTTGGATGCCGCATTCGCTGATGGACTGCCGCATCGTTCCCACGAACGAGGCAAGAAAGACCGTCAATCAGTATATGCAGAGCGTCCTCAACGAGGAGCCGGTCGATCCGAGCCTTGTTGACTTCGACGATGAAATGGGCTGGTAAGGAGGACAATATGAAAATAGTCGGAAAAATTCTCGGAACGTCCGCAATAACGCTCGGACTGCTCTTTGCGGTGTACTATTACAATCTCGATATGAAGCTTATGCGCTCCGTGGTCATTCCGCTGCTTGACAAGCATCACGACAGCGTGAAGCGTGAGCATCTTATCTGAGGAGGTGCGCTATGAGTTTCAGAAATAAGAACATAGTACCGAGACACCTGTCCTATGAGGAGCGCGAGAATCGGAAAAAGGGCATATACGACAGCTTTGCAAACTACCTCGTGTTCTGCCCGAAATGCAAATACTGCATAAAAACCAATATGTACGTCATGCGTGCCGAAGCGTATATCGACGAGCTGCACGCAAAAAACGTCGTCTGCCCCGAATGCGGTGCGGACGAGTGGACGCTGGGCTACCCCCTCGGAACGCTTACGGGATTTGTTAGGTTTGACGATTGAGCGTAAATATGCTATAGTCTGAGCAAAGGAGGCGGTAGAATGCGCAATTCCACGAAAACTGCCATAAAGGAAGCCTTTATGAC
>CAVDMS010000017.1:0-10224 GCA_963610045.1 Bacteroidaceae bacterium | reverse complement strand
CAATAAAAAGCCCTTTGACAAGATAACGGTCAAGGAGATAGTCGAAGAATGCGGCATCAACCGCAACACCTTTTACTATCACTATGAGGATATTTACGATCTGCTGCAATCCGTGCTTGACGACGAGGTGCAGTCCGCCATGCAGTCGGTGGACGGCTTTACGAGCTGGGAAAACGGCTTTTTGAAGGCAGCCGAGTTTGCGCTTCAAAATAAGCAGGCGATATACCATGTTTACCGTTCCGTCGAAAGGGACGTTTTGGAGCGCTATCTCTACAGCGTTGCGGAGTTTGTTATGAGCAAGGCGATAGAGCAGCAGACGGCGGACCTCGACCCCGATCCCACGGACCTTGAGCTGATGGTGACGTTTTATAAGTACGCTCTTGCGGGCATAGTCATTGAGTGGCTGAGCCACGGAATGAAGAACTCTCCCGAACAGAGCATACTGCGCTTGGGCGAGCTTTTAAACGGCAACATCCGTTACACCTTTACAAAGAAAAAGTGATTTAAACGCAAAAAAACACCTGCCTTTGGCAGGTGTTTTTTTGCGTTTGTTTAAGCTTTATTCTCCACTTCGGCACGGTAGATAAAGGTGACGACGTGCGCTCTGGAGCAGACGTTGTCGGGCTTGAAGAGACCGTTGCCGTAGCCCTGCGTAACGCCGGTCTGGGAAGCCCACATGATGGCGTCATAGTAGGAGTTGTGAACAACGTCGGTAAAGGGGTTTTCGATGTTCACCGTCGGCTTGCCCTCGTAGCGCCAGAGGAAGGTGACAAACTGTGCCCTCGTGCAGACCTCAAAGGGACGGAAGGTTCCGTCGTAGTAGCCGGTGGTAATGCCCTGCTCGGAAGCCCAGAGGATGGCCTTGTAGTAGTGAACGAGCGCACCCTCGTAGGAGACGTCGGAGAAATTGTTTACGCTGCTCTTGGGTTCGGGGCAGCCTGCAACACGCCAGAGGAAGGTGACGACCTGCGCTCTGGTGCAAGCCTGATCGGGTCTGAAGGTACCGTCGCCGTAGCCCTGGGTGATGCCGTTATCGGCGGCCCACAAAATGGCGTCGGCAAAGGGTGCGTGGCGTCCCTGATACTCAACGTCCGTGAACGGGTACTCTGCCGGGCGATCAAGGGATGGAACAGATACGGTGTAGTAGCTGCTGCACTTGGTGCAGTTATAGCGTATGGTGCCGGGTTCGTCGTAGGTCGGGACCTTTATCATGGTGCCGCCGTCCCACTTGTGACCCGTGGCATCGGTGTAATTATCCTTGTAGCTGTCGCCGCAGGTGCAGCTGTGCAGAGTGTAGCCCTGCTCCGTGCAAGTGGGAGCGACGACCTTGGCGGTGTAGCTGTGCTGATGCTCAAGCGTGGGGATGTCCTCGTAGCGGGTGGCGGAGCAGGCGGTGCAGGTGTAGAGCATTACGCCGACTTTAGTTTCGGTAGGCTCACGAAGGACCTTTCCCTCGTCCCAGCTATGACCCGTGGCGCTTAAAACCTCGTACTTCGTCGCGTGGCACAGCTTGCAGACGTAGTAGGCTCTGCCGGGATTTGTGCAGGTCGGCTCAACACGCAGAGTGCCGTCCTCGTCCCAGTAGTGACCGTTTTCGTCGGGAGTGATCTTGCCCAGATCGTCGGGGTCGCCGACGTAGCGCAGCGTCACATAGAAGTCCTCAAAGCCGTCGTCGCCGAGGCGTTCCTCGACCGTCACCTTGTACGGGAAAACGCCGCTTCCGGAGGCTATCTCGGATGCACCGATAACGGCGCTGATCTTCAGCGAGTAGTTTATCGCTTCGCCTTGCTCGTCGTAAATGTCAACGCAGTCAAAGCTCTCGTGGCTCTGGTCACGCTCAATAAGGCGCTTGTGCAGAACATTCTGCGCACCGTCGGATTTAAGCTCCACAACGAGGTAGTCGGGACGTGCGGGCAGGTAGCCCTCGTCGTCCTCCCAGTTAAGATAGACGTCTATCTGCTTATTTACACTCGGATCGCTGCGAACGAGCCACAGCGCCTGGACCTCGCCCGTTGCGGGGACGTTTATATGCTCCGCCTTTTCGGGGTCGGGCGTTGCGTAGAAGTTGCCCTGCTCGTTCTTAAATGAGCAGTTTACATAATATTGACCGTACGGCACGTCGTAGAACCACGTCACCTTGTCGCCGCTCGTCTGAGTGCTGTGCTTTTGGTAGCGGCCGTCGGTGGAAACACCGTACATATTGACCGTGACTCCGGCGCCGGGACGGCTGTAATCCTCCTTGTCGCCGGAGGTGTTCAGGTAGCGAATGTCAAGCCCGACGTCGTCAACAAGGGATTTGAGGACGTACAGCGGCTTTTCGTCGTTTATGGTCTCGTAGGATTCGTAGGGGATAAAGACCGACTGATCCCTGTGAACAAGCACGAGATCGGTGCCGTCGGTGAGTCCCAAAAGACCGTTCGTCGTGACCTCAAGGTGGCGCAGACGGGTGCGCAGGTACACGGGGGTGTCGGAACCCTGCGTCACACGGAACTTGCAGGTGATAAGAATGTTGGTGTTCTGAAAGACCTTTTTGTCCGCATCCTTGTTGACCTTGCCCGTCCAGAAGCCGAGGTCGGCGTTCGTGAAGTCAAGGACGCCGCTGTCGATGAGAGTGCCTGCAAGGAGGTCGGTTTTCTGTACTATGTAGCCCTTGCGGGTGTTGGGCATTTCGGAGCTTATGAGCGTGAGGCAGTCGGTGTCGTATTTGATGTTGCCGCCTGCGGATTTAAGCTCCATCTTGGTCAGCGTGCCGATGTCGATACCGCTGAGAGCGCCGCTCGGCAGGGTGATGCCGTTTTCCTCGGCGATCTTGGCGATGTAATCGACAAGAAAGTCCTCGCTGTAGTTTACAATGTCGGGGGCGAGCCTTAGCCAATAGGAGTAGGTAAAGGTGTCGCCTACGTTAAATGTGTAGCTGCCCGTTCTGGTCTGAACGGTGAGGGTGTCGGGACTGTCTGCGGCCGATACTGCCGGCATGATGCCGACAAGAAGCAGCAGAACGAGACAGACCGAAAGGAAGCGCTTCATGCAAAATCACCTCAATTATAATGTGCCGTACCCGATAAGATGAAGAAATCGGCAATCAAATAAGGACATAAGGACAAGTTGAGCTGACCGGAATTCGGCTCCCGTCAGCTTAGAGGGAGTTGGGATTTATCGGGTACGGCGGGGCGTCGGAAGGGGACTAAAACAGCACCCCATACAACAATTTCAGAATAACAGCACAAAGCGAAGTATAAATACAGACACACGGACAGATGTGACCAAAAAACAGACATTCGTAAACGAATGCCTGTTTTTTGTACATTATGTTTAGTCCGCTATCTCTTTATCAGACTCAATTATTGCGCCGCTTTTTGCGTCTATCTTGTACTCGTATTCGTAGCCGCCGTATATGAACTCGACCTCGTACACGGCCACACCGTCGTCGCTGTCAAGCTCGGAGATAAGCCCCGTGACCGAGGCAGCGGTCAGACCTGCGTTAGACAGCGCAATGCTTTTTGCTTTCTCGGCGCCGATGTAGCCTGCGCTTTCCTGAGTCATGCTGCCGCCCTGCTGCTTTGTGCCGTTGCGCTCGATCTCAAAGAGGAGGATGTCGCCGCTTTTAGCGTCAATTTCATACTCGTACTCTGCGCCGTTTGCGTCGAAGTCGACCTCGTAGACCATTCTGCCGTACTCGTAGTCAAGCTCGCAGTCGAGGTCGAAAACCGCCGTCTCCGCAAGAGAGGCATGGCCGAGCGCAATGCTCTTTGCCCTCTCGGCACCGATGTACGCCTTGTCGCTCGTGCTGCCGCTGTACAGTGTGCCGCCGATCTCTTTGCCGTTTGCGAGCAGGCAAAGCTCGTTTATGCACAGAGTAGCCAGCTCCTCGACCTTGAGGGTGGGGTTAAGCTCAATGATCTTTTCGATAAACGCCGCCTTGCCGACGGATATTCCGTAGCGCTCGGCAAGCTTGCGAGTGTCGTCGTCGATGTCGTCGAGGTTCTGAGCGACGACTGCGCCCGCTCCGTCGAGAGCGGAGGAGACCTCCTGCATGAGCTTTGCCTCCAGTGCTGCGGTGTCGATGCTGCCGTCGCCGGACACGGAGACTAAAACGGAGTTTCTCAGCTCGTCGATGTAACCGTTTTTGAGCATCGAGCCGACGATGGCGTTAACGCCTGTGTTGAGGTCTGTACCCTCAAGCTTCATGCCGGAGAGGACCTTTTTACCGTCGTCGTTCAATGCCCTTGCGCTTATGATGCGCTCATCGGCGTCGACCTCAAGCTCAATGCTGGGGTTAACGTCTATGGAAACGAGCGCCGCTGCGTCGCTTCCCGTGAAGTTCTTGTAGAGGAACACGCCTGCGATGAGCAGGACGAAAACCGCTGCGATAGATAAGATGCGGGCGAGCTTTTTATTTTTCCTTTTTTCCATGCTTATGACCTGTCCTTTCTCACGGTCGCAGCCTTCCAGAATATCATCCAGTATGTCCGGAGTTGCCTTCTGCAAGGCAGACTTCAGTTTTGCCTCAATGGGATCATAATTCATATTTCCGCCTCCATTGCTGCCTTCAGTTTTTTGATCGCTCTTGAATACTTTGAAAGGACGCCCGACAAGGTCATGTCGGTGACTGCCGCTATCTCACGGTGCCTGAGTCCCGCTACCGCATGGAGCATGACCACCTGCCGCTCCGAGGGAGTGAGCGCACCCAGCGCCGCTTTGAGCAGCAGCCGCTCATCGTGGCTTAGACCCTCCGCCTTTATCCCGCGCAGCGTTTGCTCGTCGGGGTCGGTCGGCGTTATGCGTCCGCTCTCCCGAAGCTTCATCAGAGCAAGGTTCTTGGCGATGGTAATTATCCATGCCATGGGCTTGCCGTGATCGGTATAGCTTGCGGCGCCGGAGTAGACCTTAATGAAGGTGTCGTGCAGGACGTCCTCGGCATCGTGGGCGCTGTGCAGGACGGAAAGCGCATAAGCGTAGACGGCATCGGCCGTATGACCGTACAAATCGCCGAGTGCGGCTTTGTCGCCTTCGGCGATGCGCCCAATGAGCGCAGACAGCTCATGCCTTTCGTTTGGCTCGTGTTCGGTTTTTATGGCGGAACCAAAAACCATCGTAAGCATCCTTTCAAGTCCTTTCATTAGGTCAATGCGTGAGAAAGATGTTTTATTGCACGGGAAATAAAAAATTTTAAATTTCTGCCGTCTCGCCCGTAAAGACGACGCAGGTCGGACCCGTGAGGTAAAGCTCTGCGGGGGTCGTTTTGTCAGAGAGCGTGACGGTGAGGTCGCCGCCGGGCATCGAGACCGTAACATCGTCGCCGGAGAGAAGTCCCAAGAGCGTCAGCGCCGTGGTGATGGCGCCGCTCCCCGTGCCGCAGGCAAGAGTGAAGTCCTCAACGCCCCGCTCAAAGGTTATCGCCTTGACGGAGCTGCGGTCGAGGATCTTGACAAAGCTCACGTTTGCGCCCTTCGGGAAGGCGCCGGAGTATCGCAGGCGCTTTCCGAGATCGAAAAGCTCGCTGCGGTCTAAGCTGTCCCAATCGTCTAAAAGCAAAACGGCGTGCGGCAGACCTGGGCAGCCAAGCTCAACGTAAGCGCAGTCAAGCCCTTCCGCCGTGCGATGCGGGTCAATGAGCGTCGGGTCGTTTAAGCGGATGCGGTAGAGCGTTTCGCTTATGCGCTCTCCGACCACGGGTCCCGCCGTCGTCTCGATATGCTGCGTTTTGCCGGAGAGCCCGTGTTCATAGCCGTAGCGTGCGATGCAGCGGGCGCCGTTGCCGCACATCTCGCCGAGCGAACCGTCGGCGTTAAAAAACAGCAGCTTAAAGTCGCCGCCGTTTTCTGCGGGACACACGAGCATCAGCCCGTCTGCACCGATGCCGAGCCTGCGGTCGCATAAGCGCCGTGCAAGTTCGGGCGCAGTGTCATGGGAAATGCCCTCCGATACGGCGTCGATTATAACGAAGTCGTTTCCGGCTCCGTGCATTTTTGTAAATTTCAATCAAATCACCCCGTCAAGATTATAACACCACTTGAAAAGCCTGTCACGCTATTATATAATAATGAATTGTAATAAACACAAAAAAATAATTCGAGGTGCAAAAATGACCGATTATAAAGCATTGTACGCACAAAAGCTCACCACTGCCGACCAAATTGCGGCAGAGGTCAAGTCCGGTTGGCTCATGGGCATGGACACCGGTCCCTCTCAGGCTCCCGCAATTATGAGCGCCATCGCAGAGAAGATCAAAAACAGCGACATCACCGACGTCAAGGTCCAGACCCTGCTTGACATTTACCCCTTTGAGTTTTACGCAGACGAGTCCCTCAAGGGCAAGATGACGGGCTACAGCTGGTTCTCCTCCGGCGGCGCACGCAAGGCGGTAAACGGCGGCTATGCCGATCTGCTGCCCTGCTATTACAGAGACATTCCGAGACACATTCTCACCGAGTACAGCTACGACGCCGTCTGCGTCGAGGTCTCTCCCATGGACAGCCACGGCTACTTCTCTCTCGGACTCAACGGCTCCTACATCGAAGCCATGTTTGACAAGGCAAAGAGAATTTTCGTCGAGGTAAACGACAAGCAGCCTCGCTGCCTCTGCGGAACTCAGCTTCACGTTTCGCAGGTCGATGCGATCGTTGAGTATAACCACGAGCTGCCCGTGCTGCCTCCCGTGAAGCTTGACGAGGTCAGCATCACCATCGGCAACCTCATCGCAGAGCAGATCCCCGACGGCGCCTGCATCCAGCTCGGCATCGGCGCTATCCCCGACGCCACCGGCATGGCGCTGAAAGCAAAGCACGACCTCGGCATACATACCGAGATGTTCACCGACTCCATGGTCGAGCTTATCGAGTGCGGAGCGGTCAATAACTCCAAAAAGCAGATCCACAGAGGCAAGAGCGTTACCACCTTCGCATACGGCTCCAAGAGGATTTACGACTATATCGACGATAACCCGGCAATTGAGATACTGCCCGTAAACTACGTCAACGACCCCAACGTCATCTGCAAGAACGACAACATGATCTCCATAAATGCGGCGCTTGAGGTTGACTTCTTCGGTCAGGTCTGCGCAGAGAGCGTCGGCACAAAGCATATGTCCGGCTCCGGCGGTCAGATCGACTACGTCAGAGGCGCCTGCCAGTCCAAGGGCGGCAAGAGCTTTATCGCATTCACCTCCACCGCAAAGGGCGGCACCATCAGCAAGATAAAGCCCATCCTCACCCCCGGCGCCATCTGCACCACCAGCAAGAACGACGTTGACTGCATAGTCACCGAGTACGGCATCGCCCACCTCAGAGGCCGCAGCCTCGGCGAGAGAACAAAGCAGCTCATCGCCATCGCTCACCCCGACTTCCGTGACGAGCTGACCTTCGAGGCAAAGAAGAGAGGCATCCTCATTTAAGGACGATATAGAAAAAACAGCGAAGCTTTGCTTCGCTGTTTTTTTTATTAACCGAGACGGGGGTAGACGGACGGGTCAAATTCGCTCCATGGGTACTCCTTCGGCGGCTTTACCTGAAAGCGCATGAACTTCCCGCTTGCGGGGTTTACAAAGCCGAGCCTGTATGACCAAAGCGCAATGTTGCAGCCGTCGTCCCGACCGCCGTACTTTTTGTCGCCGAGCAGGGGAAGCCGGCGGTGCGTGAATTGCGCACGGATTTGGTGCGTCCGTCCTGTTATGAGCCTTATTTCGACCATGCTCTTGTCGTCTTTTGTGGCGAGCAGCTCATATTCAAGCACGGCGTCCTGCGAGCCGCGGCAGGGCTTGTTCACGACGAAGGTCTTGTGCTTTTCCTTCGAACGCAGCAGAATGTCCTCCATTCTGCCGCTGCGTTCCTGCGGAACGCCGTGGACTATAGCAAGGTAGGTCTTTTTAAACTGATTTTCCCGAATCTGCCGACTCAGCTCGGAGGCGGTTTCGGGGTTGAGCGCATACACCATAAGCCCGGACACGACCTGATCGAGGCGGTGTACCGTCCTGACGTCGGTGTTTTCGTCGCCGAGGGCGTTGCGGATAAGCTCCGGCATACCGCCCGGCTCGTCGGTGGATATGACCCCGGCGGGCTTTATGCACACTATTAGATCCGAATTGCAGTAAATGATATTCACGGTGGTATCTCCTCATGGAAAAGTCCCGCTGTGCAGGACCTTAAAGGCAAAATTCGGTGTCGATAATGCTTTCTTCGGCGCAGGCTTCGGAAAGCTCCGAAATGACGACGGACGCCTTTTCGTCGCCGTCCGTGTTCTTTTCCTCCTCGTCGGCGCTCTCGGCGATGGCTATGTAAACTATCCACGCAAGTGCGATTATAAGGACCTTTAAGACGGGCTTGAGCGTCTTGCTTCTGAGGATGAGTATCGTAAGCGGAACGGGGAAAATGAATATCCAGCCGAGTACCCACCACACGGTGTTTTTCTTTCCGGCAGGCTGCGGAGCGGCAGCGGGCGAGGGGGTGGGAGCGGGAGCGGCGGCTGATGCACCGTCAACGATGAAGGACGAGCCGCAGTATTCGCAGCTTACCTGCGACGCACCGTTTTCGATTTTCAGCGCAGCGCCGCATTTGGGGCAGGTAAAGTCAATAAGAGTCATAAAACACCTCTCGGCATATTCAGTGTATAAATAATATCATACCCCGCCGCCGATTTCAAGCGCCGCCCGCATGTCTGACTAATGTCAAGCCGACGATATATCCGCCCAGCGTAATAAGCGCTACGACGGTCCAACGGAAGTACCTTCCGGCAATTTCAGCATCGGCAGGCTTTGCACTGTTTGAATTGCGGATCCGGAATTGAAGCCAAAAATAAAACAACTCGTCTGCAAACAGAATGGTAATAGCGTTTATGATGCATAGCAGGGTACACATAAGCCATATAAAGCTATCGCCCTTGTGCATAAGTTCGGGACCGTCTATAAGTGCAACTATAGTGGCGGCTGAGGGCTTCACCGAGTCGATAACATTTCCGTTTTCGTCCTCCATGGTTTGACCGATGCGGGAGGTAAAACGCCGGGAGTCATCTTCGGGATACATATTATAGTCATTTGAGCGCGTATCAATGCCACCTCTAAACAGAACCTTGTCTCCTTCACGCAACTCAATGCCTGTCAAGATCCCTGAACCTGTGTCGTCCGGCACGGCGGTAGGGTCTTCGACGACCGTGAACGGCCCGTAGCTTTTGTCGCCGCAGGTGAACATTACGCTTTTGTCCTCGGACACCGTAAACCGTGCCTTTTCTCCGTTTATTTTGCCGGAGTAGACCGTGCTGCCGTTTTCCTGAGAGACGACAAGGATCGTGTCCATGTACTCAAACCCTACTCGTGATATGGTCAGCGGATAGAGTATCGAAAATACCAGTACCATGATAAGCAAAAGCGCCAAAATGATCTTTTGCGGCTTATCCAAATCTCTGAGCCTTTTCATACCGTCGCCTCCGATTTACATTTATACAAAATAATTCTATCATATAAAGTGCATACGAGGCAAGAAAAACCGCCGCAATTTAACAAAATTGCGGCGGTTTTGTCATATCAGCATGATAAGCGTTCCGGCGGCAAATCGCATTTAAAGTCAATCCCGGCGAGCCTTGCCTGTCTGCACAGATCCCTTGTTTGCAGCTTGTAGAGCTTTCCGTCTTTAATAAAATGCGTTCCGCACTGCCTGAACTCAAAGCTCACGTTCTTATTTATGCACTGCCTGCGAAGCGACAGGACCCAGTCGTAGTCGAGGGGTCTTGCAAGGCGGTCGGACTCGCCGCCGACCACAAGCAGCTCGATGCCGTCAAGGTACTTTTCGACGTTGATCTCCTCAATAAGAGGCTGAGCCGTGATGCACTTGTGCTTTATCGGCAAGTCGGAGAACACCGAAAGCCTTCGGTCGGCGGTCTCCTGATTTTCGACGGTACAGCAAACGACCACATTGTCGTAGCCGTCGCCCCAGTCGCTTGGGATGCAATCCGGAAAGCGCTCGATACGCTTCGTGAGAAACAGGAAAGTGCAGTCCCGGCGCTCCCGCATCATCTCCCAGCACTCGCTGCGCCATGCGTCGGCTTCTTCAATGAGAAAGTCGGACGAAAAGCAAAGGTAGACAAGCCCCGATTTCATCTTATAGCTGCCGTTTTTGAGCCGCTCCGTCGGCTTGCGGAAGTCCTTCGTCAGAACGATGTCACTCGTATTTATGCCACGCTTTGCGTCGCCCTTGTGGATGTAGCAGTGCAGACACCCCGTGCTGCGCCTTTTGC
>CAVDMS010000016.1:0-26074 GCA_963610045.1 Bacteroidaceae bacterium | reverse complement strand
GAAGCACGTCAGATGGTCAGCCACGGTCACTTCACCGTGAACGGCCGCAAGGTCAACATTCCCAGCTATCAGGTAAAACCCGGCATGGTTATAACCCTTAAAGAGAGCAGCCGCGGCATTGAGAAGATCAAGGCCAACATTGAGGCAAATGCTTTCCGTCCCGCACCCAAGTGGCTTGAGTACGACGCAACCAACATGATCGCAAAGGTTGCGGCGGTACCCGCTCGTGACGATATCGACCTTCCCATCGAGGAGCACCTCATCGTCGAGTTGTACTCCAAGTAATACAGATACCCTCGAATTGGTAAGCTGAACAAATGCAGGGCGCAGATCTTGCGCCGAACTTAATAAGGAGGGTTATATTTAATATGATCGAAATAGAAAAGCCGCGTATTGAGTGCATCGAGACTCCCAATGACAGCTCCTACGGCAAGTATATAATCGAACCGTTGGAGCGCGGCTACGGCACGACACTTGGTAACTCTCTGCGCAGGGTTCTTCTGTCATCTCTGCCCGGCACTGCCGTCACTAGCATCAAGATCGCCGGTGTACAGCATGAGTTTTCCACCATCCCCGGTGTTAAGGAGGACGTGACCGAGATCGTTCTTAATGTTAAGAGCATCATCGCCCGTCTCCACAGCGAGGAGCCCAAGACCGTTTACATCGAAGCCGCAGGCGAGGGCGTTGTCACCGCAGGCGACATCAAGGCGGACAGCGAGGTGGAGGTTCTCAACCCGGATCAGCCCATAGCGACTCTCGGACCGGACGGCGCTCTTTCCATGGAGCTGACCTTCGATCACGGCAGGGGCTATGTGTCCGCAGACAAGAACAAGAACCCCCAGAATGCAATCGGAACTATTCCCGTTGATTCTATCTACACTCCCGTCATCAAAGTCAATTACTCCGTCGAGAATACCCGTGTCGGCAATCAGACGGACTTTGACAAGCTGACCCTCGAAGTGTGGACGGACAAGACCATCACCGCAAGAGACGCAGTGTCTCTCGGTGCAAAGATCCTCGTGGATCTCTTTACCCTGTTCACCGATCTGAGCGACACCATCGGCAGTCACAGCACCGTCGTTGAGAAGGTCGAGACTCAGCGTGACAAGGTTCTTGAAATGACCATTGAGGAGCTGGATCTGTCCGTAAGAAGCTTCAACTGCCTCAAGCGTGCAAACATCAATACTGTTGAGGACCTCATCTCCAAAACGCAGGACGAGATGATAAAGGTCCGCAACCTCGGCCGCAAGTCCCTCGAAGAGGTAGAGCATAAGCTCGCCATGATGGGACTGTCACTTGCGGACGAGGACAATCAGTAACTCTCAAGAAGGAGGAAAGCTAAATGCCCGGTACAAGAAAACTCGGCAAGCCCACCGATCAGCGCATGGCAATGCTCCGTCAGCAGGTTACCGACCTGCTCGACAAGGGCCGTATGGAAACCACCGTTACCCGTGCCAAAGAGATCGCACCCATGGCCGAGAAGATGATAAGCCTTGGCAAGAAGAAGGATCTGGCGGCATACCGTCAGGCACTGTCCTTCATCACCCGTGAAGACGTTGCCAAGAAGACCTTTGACGAACTGTCCGTGAAGTATGCCGACCGCAACGGCGGCTACACCCGCATCACCCGCATCGGACCCCGCAGGGGCGATGCAGCGGAGATGGCAGTCATCGAGCTCATCTGAAAAAATTAAACGAAAAAGCACCGCCTTCTGGCGGTGCTTTTTTGCGTGCCGGTATTCAGATATGGAATCAATCTTCGTCGATGTATTCTAAAACATCCTCGATGCGGCAGTGCAGTAGGGCGCAGATCTGATTTAATGTAAACTTGCATCCGCACTCATGCCTCTACACTTCCGAGGGAGTTGCCAGCGTAGCCGACTGAGGGAGAGAAAACCTTCAATTTTTCTTGTGTTTTCAATGCGTTGCTAGGTTTTGTAGCTTCATTTTCTTCGCTGCCTTGCGAGCATATTTAACTGCCGACAAGAGCGATAGGTTATCTCTCCCTCCGTCAAAATCTGACGATTTTGACACGGCGGAAAGTCAAGCAAGTGCAACACATTCTTCGAAGAAAACTTCGGCCGGGGAGCGCCAACCGAGACATTTTCTGGGGCGGTCGTTGATCAGATCAACGACCTCGTCTACGGTCTCTTGCGAGACCTCAAGAAAATTACAGCCCTTCGGAAAAAAGAACCGCAGCAGATCGTTCGTGTTCTCGTTTGTGCCTCGCTGCCACGGCTTGTGCGGTTCGGCAAAATATACCGGCGCCTTGAGCTTCGCCTCCAACGCCCGAAACTCCGCAAACTCGGAGCCGGTGTCCAATGCCGCCGTACACGGTGTCACCCTCCCAGTCGCCGAGCCTTGCCCGCAGGCGTATTTCTTCCGGCCACTGCGGAATGATCCGTTCCGGCTGAATGCTGTTATACTTGGAACTTCTTGAGCAAAGCCGCTTTCCGTGCCGCCTGAGGTGCCTCTTTTCGCTTATTGCCGGGAATCTGCCAAGCCGAATGTAGCGGTAGATAGTGGATGCGCAAAGAGGCTTTCGGTCGGGATGCTCCTTGCTCCAACGCCCGCATATCGTCTCCGGCGCCCAATACTTTTTCAGCCTTGAAACGATGTAGCTCCACTCCTCGCCGTCCGGCTTCAGAGCCATGCGGATGTGTTCCCGACGGCGGCGGATATATAGGTTTTGCGCACGCCAGTAATTATACCAATAAGTGTTTCCCGGCTTGCGGTGTGGCTTCCACTTTGCCCTGTTACGCTTTACCTCACGGCTGACGCTAGAGGGGCTGCGGCCGAGGATAGCGGCAATTTTTCGAAAAGAAAGACCTTCGGACAAAAGTTGTTGTAGATATTTTCGCTCATCCAGTGTAAAATGTGTGTAGGACAATACGCTCACCTCGTGTTCTTGTTTGTGTGGTAACTGACATTTTACACTATGGTTTGCGTATTGTCTTTCTTTTTCCCCGCCCCCACTGTTGCACTTCGTATTGTAACCTGCCCACCTACCTCGTCAGAGGGAGGCATGAGTGCGGCGGTCGCTTTGCACTGGTGGGGAGGCATGAAAATGGCGGTGATGTGCAGACGAAAACATAAAAATCTCGGCAATGCGCAGAGCATTACCGAGATTTTTATAATGTATGTTTGGACTATACAGGGCTTATGCCGCTTTTAAGCGGGCGAGAAGAGCCTGCACAACATTTGTGCGTGGGCGTATGCCCGCCCTTAACGCTTACTTTCCGCCGAGGTTGCGGCGGGCAGCGTCGAAGCGCTTTTTCGCCTCCTCGTACTCACGGCGAGCACGAAGAAGCTCCTCGTTTCGTGCGTTTTCCTCCATGCGGGTCGCTTCCTCGTTTAAGCGCCGGGTCTCGGCGGCAAGCTCCTCAAGGCTCATTCCGCCGTCCTCGGCCTTAAGATCCTCGGTCTTTGCGGGGGCTTTCGCCTTTGCGGGAGCCTTTTTCTTCTTTGCGGGCTTTTCCTCGACGGCGGGTGCGGGCTCCTTTTCGGGAGCAGGCTCCTCGACCTCGACGGGCGCTTCCTCGGCATCAATATCGTCATCGCCGGCTATCTGAGCGACGCCCAAAAGCACCTTATTGTAAACGCTGCGGCACAGCAGCGCAAGTGCGGCGGTACACAGAGCTGCGACGGCGGCGATAAGCAGCGCCGTAGATTGCAGCTTGCCGTCTCCCGCAACGTTGCCGAGCTTATCCATGTAGAAGTACGCAAAGCTGCGGCTGCCGTTTAAGAGACCGTAGATCATAAAGCCGACCGACAGCGCCGCCGCTGCGACGGAGGCTATTGTGCAGGTCGCAAGCCTTACGCCCGTGGGGGTGAGCGAGGCTATGATGCCCGCAACGCCCGCTGCGGCGCAGACGGCGCAGGCGACGATGAGCATGACGTACAGCCGCTGGCGCACGGTCATTTCGGCGTTGACGCCGTCCTTGTTGCTCTCGATAAAGCTCCTTGCGGCTTCAACGACGCTGCGGTAATCGCTCTCGTCCTCGACCTGCTCTGCGATGCCGGGTATCTTCATAAGCTCGGCAACGCCCGCCTTGACCTTGGACTCGGCGTCGTCGTATGCCTTGAGGTCGTCAAGCGCATCCTGAAGATTCTCGACGCTCTCGCTCACGGTGCGGCGTCCGGCGTCAAGCTGCGCTTTTGCGGCATCAAGTCTGCTCTTGCCGTCGTCAAGCTGCTTTTTGCCCTCGTCGAGCTGCGCCTTGGCAGCGTCGAGCTGCTTTTTGCCCTCGTCGAGCTGTACCTTGGCGTCGGCAAGCTGCGCCTCTCCGTCGGCTATCTGCTTCTCGGCGGCGGCTATCTGAACGTTTGCGTCGGCAAGCTGCTGCTGTCCTGCCTCGTAAGCCTCAAGCACCGCCTCCACGCTGTCGTAGCCGTAGCGCTTTGCGATGGGGTCTGCGAGGAATCTCGTATGCTCGTAGACCTTGCCGTTTGCGAGATCGACGTAGACCTTCAGCTCGTTGTACGCCGGGGTCGCCTCGTCGAGCTTCTTCTGCCCTGCGTCACGCTGCGCCTTGGCATCGGCAAGCTGAGCCTTGCCCTCCTCAAGCCTTTCGCAGGCGTTGTTGTACTCGGCGAGCTTCTCGTCGTACAGCGCCTTGGCAGCGTCGTACTGAGCCTTGCCCTCGTCGTACTCCTTCTGTCCGGCATCGAGCTTGTTCTTTCCCGCTTCGTACTCACGCTCGCCTGCGGCAAGCTTGTCGCCGCCGACCTGTTCGACGACGGAGCCTTCGGCAGCCTCGAGAAGGTCCTGCTTGCGCTGTTCCTCCTCCGCCTCAAGCTCGGTGACGCCCTTTTCCGTCTCGTCGGCTATCTGGGCGACGACCTGCCGCTGGTTGTTGGTATAGCGGACTATTGCGGATATGTCGTCAAGTCCGACGGCTCCGGCATAAATGCCGAATATCGCCGCCAGCACCAGACACACGCTTATTACCGTCAGCAATGTTCTTTTCATTTCACGTTTCCTTTCACCGTCCGGCAGCTGCCTTATTTTCCCCCGGCGGCAGAGCCTTTTTCTTTTTCAGCCATAGCCGCAGCCTCAAAGTCGCCCTCGAATCTCGGCGGGACTCTGAACTTCAGCTTCTTTGCGATCTTGGTTTTGTGTATGAGCTTATCTCCCCAGATAAGCACCTGCGGCAGCACGAACATGACCAGCACGAGGGAAATTGCGGTTCCTCTGCCGAGGGCGATGCCGATACCGGAGGTCGTCGGCTCGCTCGTCATGATGCCGATGAGCAGACCTGCGCAGGCGAGTATGCTGCCGGAGGTCACGAGCGTCGGCAAAGCGCCGTTTAATGCACCGATGACGGCTTCCTTTCGGTCGAGACGCTCCCTCAGCTCAAGGTAGCGGTTGGACACGACTATCGCATAGTCGATGTTTGCGCCCATCTGAATGGAGCTTACGATAAGGTAGCCGACGAAGAATATCGAGGTCCCCGTAAAGTAGGGGATGGTAAAGTTGAGCCAAATGCTGCCCTGGATGACGCCGATGAGCAGGAAGGCAAGACCCACGGAGCGGAAGGTAAAGACGATGACCAGCACGACAAACAGCAGCGACAGCAGCGTCGTCATAAGCTGATCTCCGCCGAAGGAGGAGGCGCAGTCCCTTGCGCAGGTGGCGTTGCCGGTGACGTACACGTCGCCGCCGTAGTAGCTCTCGGCGATGTTGTGTATCTCGGTCACGAGGTCGTATGACTCCTGACACTCCACGGGGAGGTCGGCGTAAACGAGCATACGGTGGTACTTTTTGCCCTCAAGCTGCTTTTTGGCGTCCGTGAGCTGACCGTAGAGGCTGTCGATGAGCGCCCTGTTGTCGTCCCCGACGTCGACCACGCCCTCGTCCACGACCTGACGCAGGAAGAGGAACAGATCGACGAGCGGGACCTTGTACTCGTGCAGCGCTTCGAGGTCGTCGAAATCGGAGTTGCTTGCGGCGTAGTAGGCAAACAGCGCCGTGGCGCTCGTCTCGTCAAGCCCCGCAAGAGACGAAAAATCGTCGATGCTGATCTTGTCGCCGAGACGGTAGCCGTCCATGACCTCGACCCCGGCAAGACCGAGCGTGGATTTGACGTCCTTAAGCTGCGAGATCTCGTCGAGCATCTTCGCCTCGGTGTCGTAGTCGCCCGCCGGGACGACGAGCGCCATGAGATTTTCCTCACCGAAGCGCTCGGATATCTGCTGCTTCTGCGCCTGCGTCTCGTTCAGATTGACGGGCAGGCAGCCGTAGTAGTTATATGCAAGGGGGCTTTGACTTGAGAAGTAGAAGCCCACCACTATCAAGAGGACGAACAGCGGCGGCACAATGTTCCTCGTTTTCCACGCAAAGCGACCCACGCCGGAGATGTTCGGGATAAAGCTGCGGTGCCGTGTTTTCTCAATGAAGCGGGAGAACACCATGATGACGCCCGGCATGAGCAGGAACACGGAAAGCATTGAAAATACAATGGATTTTATAAGCACTCTGCCGAGGTCGTAGCCCATGCGGAACTCCATGAAGGTCATGGCGAGCAGGCCGCCGATAGTCGTGAGGCTGCTGGCGGAGATCTCCGGGATCGCCTTGCTGAGCGCCTTGACCATTGCGTCCCTCGGCTCATGTATCCTTCGCTCCTCGGCGTAGCGGTTGCAGAGGATGACTGCGTAGTCGATGGCGAGCGCAAGCTGCAAAATGAGCGTTACGGAGTTCGAGACGTAGGATATGGTGCCGAACCACCAGTTGGTACCCATTTGGAGCAGCGCCGCAGCGCCAAAGGTTATGAGCAGCACGGGCACCTCGCCGAAGCTGCGGGAGGTCAGGAGCAGCACGCCGATGACGATGATGACCGCAACGATGCCGACGTACACCATCTCCTCGATGATGCTCTGCGCAATGTCCTCGCCGACGGAGCTTGAGACGGCATATTCGCCGTAGGCTCCGGCGATGTCTTTAAGGTCGGAGAGGGCGTTTATGCTGACCTCGTCGTCCTCGGTGCCGGTGAAGGTGACGTCGAAAAGAGCGGCTCTGTCACGGTAGTGCGCCTTTGAGTCGTCAAAGCTCACGGACTTCACGCCCTTGACCGCCGCCATGTCCTCCGCCATGCTCTGCGCACGCTCAAGACTGATGTTTTCGACCATTATCCTTGCGGTGCCGAAGGTGTAAAACTCGCCCTCCATCGCCTCGATGCCCTGACGGGTCTCGGTCTCCTCGGAGAGGAAGTAGGAAATGTTGTCCTCGACGCCGACGAGCTTTGCCGTGAATACGCAGCTTATGCCGACGAGGATGAACAGTACGATAATGAGCTTTCTTTTATCTACGATGAATGCGGCAAGAGCCTCCATGCCGCTATGCTTTTTCTGCATATGTCAGTCCCCTTATGCTTGTTAGACACATATAATCAACTATACATTGTAAGACAAATACCATTTTTACGCAAGGGAAATGTACGGTAAAATTGTTAACGGTTCGTCAATTTTTCTTGAACGAAACGCCGTATGGCGTTATAATGCGGGAACAGGGGGTGAGCGCTTGCTGAAGCTGCTTATCGGAATTTTCATTAAGGACAAAGACAATGTGGATGACCCGCAGGTGCGCAAGGCGTACGGAAGCCTGTGCAGCATTTACGGCATCCTGCTTAATCTGCTGCTGTTTGCGGGCAAGTACGCAGCCGGGGTCGTCTCCGGCTCCATCGCCGTCACGGCGGACGCCTTCAACAACCTCTCGGACGCAGGCTCCTCCGGCGTGTCGCTGCTGGGCTTTCGGCTCTCCGGCAAGAAGCCGGACACCGACCATCCCTTCGGTCACGGCAGGATAGAGTACATATCGGGGCTTGTCATTGCGGCGCTCATACTTATAATGGGCGCGGAGCTGCTTATAAGCTCCGCCGAAAAGGTGATGCACCCGCGCTCCGCTGAGTTTTCGTGGCTCACCGTCGGGATACTGCTTGCCTCCGTTCTGGTTAAGCTGTATATGTTTTTCTATAACCGCTCCGTCGGACGCAGGATATCCTCCTCGGCGATGATCGCCGCCGCTGCCGACAGCCTTTCGGACTCGGTCTCGACGCTCGTCGTCTTGGTCTCGACTCTGCTTCTGCGCTTTGCCGGAGTGAACATCGACGCCTATGCCGGTTTGATGGTTGCCTGCTTCATACTCTACACCGCAGGCAGCGTCGCAAAGGACACGATAAGCCCGCTTTTGGGTCAGGCGCCCGATCCGAAGTTTGTCGACGCCATTGCCGAGATCGCACAGAGTGACCCGCACATCCTCGGCATTCACGACCTCATCGTCCACGACTACGGTCCCGGACGCAGGATGGTGTCGCTGCACGCCGAGGTGGACGGCAAGGGCGATTTCTTCGAGCTGCACGACATCATCGACCAAACGGAGCGCAGGCTCAAAGCCGAGCTTGGCTGCGACGCCGTTATACACATGGACCCGGTCGTCACCGACGACGAGGCGGTCAGCCGCAAGCGTGAGCTGCTGCACGAGATAATACGGGACTTTGACCCGGAGCTGTGCTTTCACGACTTCCGCATGATAGAGGGTCCGAGCCACACGAACCTTGTGTTCGAGGTCGCCGTGCCTCCCGGCTATAAGCTGAGCAAGAGCGAGCTTAAACTCCGCCTGACGGAGGAGATCGAGCGCAGGCTCCCCGATCACTACTGCGTTATGACCGTGGAGGATGCATACGTCACACTAAAGGAGAACAGCTGAACGAGGTATGTTCTCTCCCTCAGTCAGCTTACGCTGACAGCTCCCTCGTCAGAGGGAGCCATGATGCGGTGCTATTTTTAAAATGTAACTGAGTGCTGAGCTGTGCCTAAAAGCCTTCCTGCCAGCGTAAAACTACTGCCATTTTCATGCCTCTACACTTCCGAGGGAGGTGGCAAAACCGTCAGGTTTTGACGGAGGGAGAGATGACGTGCGGCAAAGTCGGCACCGATGTTTAAGACACTAAAGGAGAACAGCAATGAAAACAGAAATACGAGCGGTTGAGACGAAAAAGCGTCTGCCGCTGCCCGCATATTCGATCCTGCCGCTTGTAGTCACGGTCATATGTCATGCCGTATGCTACTCCGGCAGCAAGCTCATAAACGTACATTTTCCGCACCACGAAATAAACTCCGCCATCGACGCCGCCATTCCGCTCATGCCGGAGTGGATCATCGTGTACGTCGGGACCTTCTTCTTCTGGATGGTCGGGCTTGTAATGATAATGCGTGAGGATAAGGCGCTGTGCTATGAGCTGTTTTCGGCGCTCATCATTTCGTATGCCATATGCTTTGTCATCTTCCTCGTCTACCCCACGACGATGGAGCGCCCGGAGCTTAGCGGGTCGGGCTACGCCTCTCAGCTTCTCGGCGTGGTGTGGCAGCTCGATACGCCGACGAATCTGTTTCCGTCCATGCACTGCCTGCTGAGCTGGCTGGTTTTCCGAGCCTCGCTGCGCTGCAAAAAGACGAACACCTTCTTTAAGGTCCTCTCCTTTGCCGCCTCGGTCCTGATATTTGCCTCCGTCGTACTGGTGAAGCAGCACGTTTTTGTCGATATAATCGGCGGCGTTTTCTTTGCGGAGCTGTCGCTGTTCCTAGCGAAAAAGCTCCACGGCGAAAATTTTTTCTACAATATTGAAAAAAAGCTATTGAAAAAATCCCTGTGAGATGTTATGCTAAATAAAAAAGAGCAAAATGTATAGTTCTTGATTTTTTCGGCAAAAAAATATGGGGGTTTCAAAATGGAGAAAACAAGTAACAAAAACGGGCTGAAGATCGTTCTGGCACTTATCGTGACGGTTGCGCTTGCCGTGGGACTGCTGCTTACGCTTTCCTCCTGTTCGGGCAACGACGAGAAGGGCGCTTCCGCCTCGATCCCTGAGGTCAAGGATGCGACCGACGATATTGGCGAGGGCGCAGACGCAGCGCAGGTCCCGGCAGCACCCGGCTCCGGCACTCCGTCCGGCAGCACGCCGACGGGCGGCAGCACTCCGTCCACCGGCAGCGGCAGCACCGGCAACACCGCAGGCGGCGATCAGGCGAGCCTTGAGGAGTGGATAGACTACCTCAAGGACTACGACAAGAACGTCGAAAACGGTGTGGAGTCCGCAACGGACGACTTTACCGACATGATCGGCAGCGTCGGCGATTCCATGGCAAACGGCAACTACGGTGAGGGCGCACAGGAGTTCACCGACGGACTCAAGGATTACGTCGGCGGTGTGCTCGGCAGCCTCAGACCGTAAAATACACAGTAGATTAGATTGATATGCACCCCAAAAGCGTCCGGCCTTTGGGGTGCATACTTATATATGATTATGAGAAAAGTCCGGGCTTGCGGATGTGCGCCGCTTCCCGTCAGCTCAGGTCGCCCTTGCTTTCAATGCCCCAACCGGGGAGTGGGAGACGCTGCATCGCACCGAATATCTTGCTTTTCATATCGGGGTAGCTCTCGCCCATGGTCTTTAAAAGCTCCTTTATCTCGTGGCGCTTGCTCGTCTTATCCTGCGGACAGGGGTTTTCCACCACCGGCAGGCACAGCTCCTGCGCAAGCTTTATGATCTTCAGCTCGCCTGCGTATATCATCGGACGGATCTGCGTAACGCCGCTGCGGTCAAGGTAGGTCACGGGGCGGAAGCAGCTCAGTCTGCCCTCGAATATAAGGCTCATCATAAAGGTCTCCACCGCATCGTCGAAGTGGTGACCTAAGGCAAGCTTTGAAATGCCCCTTGCCTTTATCGCGTCGTTGAGTGCGCCCCGGCGCATCTTGGCGCAGAGTGAGCAGGGGTTTTTCTCGTGCCTGATGTCGAAAACTATCTCCTTGATGTCCGTTTTCAGGCAGGTGTAGGGAATGTCCCACTCCTCGCACAGCTCACGCACGGGGGTGAAATCCATACCCTCAAAGCCAAGCTCCAGAGTTATCGCTTCAAGCTCAAAGTGCTTGGGGTAGTAGCTTTGCAGGTGCTTTAGGGCAAGCAGGAGCAGGAGACTGTCCTTTCCGCCGGAGACTCCGACGGCTACACGGTCGCCCTCCTCTATCATGCCGTAGTCGTCCACGGCACGGCGGATGATCCCCGTAAATTCGTTCAATGCGGCAATATTCATTATCGTGACCTCGTAAATTTTAAAATTCGATTTAAGTATTCAGAAGCATTTGAGAGCTTTTTTGAGCATTTGAGAGTTTTCAAAATCTAAATTAAAATAAGTGTTGACTTGCCCACTCGCCTGTGGTATAAAAATAAGGCACGCCGAAAATATTGTAACGGCGAGCCACTGAATTGTCAAAGTATTATTTGTTTTTGGAGGCAGAAATATGTCCACAACCATGCTTACCAAGGAAACCGTTGAAAGAAAATGGTATATCCTTGATGCAGCCGGTAAGCCCATGGGCAAAACCGCTGCTCTTGCCGCCGACCTTCTCCGCGGCAAGCTCAAGACCGATTACACTCCTCACGTTGACTGCGGCGATTACGTCATCATCATCAACGCAAAGGATGCGGTCCTCACCGGCAAGAAGCTGGAGCAGAAGTACTACCGCACTCACTCCGGTTGGATCGGCGGACTGAAGGAAGTTCAGTACAAGCACCTCATGGAGAAGCGCCCCGAGTTGGCAATGCGTCTCGCAGTCAAGGGAATGCTCCAGAAGAACACCATCGCTCAGTGGCAGCTCAAGCGTCTGCGCGTCTTCGCAGGTGCCGAGCACACCCACGAAGCCCAGAAGCCCGAAGTCTGGGATCGCTGATAGGAGGAAGAGATAATGGCTACTTATAAGTGCAAAAGACCCTATATGTACGGTACCGGACGCAGAAAGCACTCCGTTGCACGTGTCCACCTCATCCCCAACGGCACCGGTGTCATCACCATCAACGGCCGTGATATCGACGATTACTTCGGTCTCGAAACTCTGAAGCTCATCGTTCGTCAGCCCCTGAACCTCACCGGCACCGTCGGTAAGGTCGATATTGAAGCAACCGTCGCAGGCGGCGGCGTTTCCGGTCAGGCAGGCGCCATCCGTCACGGCATCGCCCGTGCGCTGATCGTCGCAGACGAGAGCTACCGTCCCGCACTCAAGGCGGCAGGCTTCCTGACCCGTGACCCCAGAATGAAGGAACGCAAAAAGTACGGCCTCAAAGCAGCACGTCGCGCTCCCCAGTTCTCGAAGCGTTAATCTGTTTATATTCAAACTGCCATTCCTCACGAGTGGCAGTTTTTTGTTGCGACGTGCTGCTTTTGTCATCCCCGAACGGTTGCCGACGTTTACGTCGGCGAGTGAGTGGGGACATTTGCGTCACGAAGTGCCGAAGGCGCTTCGCCCGTCGCGCTCCCCAGTTCAGCAAGCGTTAATCTGCTTATATTCAAACTGCCATTCTTCACGAGTGGCAGTTTTTTATTGCCGACGTGCTGCTTTTGTTATCCCCGTAAAAACGAAAAACAGAGGAAATACGTTTGCATTTCCTCTGTTTTTTTGAACCTTTTCGCTCCTCTTACGCTGAAGCTATTTGTGTTTTCCGCAGCTCGGATCACATAGACCGCTCAAGACGCGGTATCGGAATTGGGGTTCTGCAAATCAGAACACGCCGAGGGATTTGAACAGCATCGCCCAGCCGAACATGGTAAAGCAGCACAGGGCGCTCGTTGCGACGACGATGTCGCCCGCAAGCTCCGCATCGCCGCCCATCTGCTGCGCCATGGTAAACGAGGCAATGGCGGTCGCAGAGCCGAATATGGCGATCATTCCGGCAAACTCCACGCCCCGCACGCCGATGAGCATTGCGGCGGTGAGCGCAAGTCCGGGGATGACGACGAGCCTGCCGAGGCAGACCTGCACAAGCTCCTTTGTGTAGCGCCGCAGACCGTCGAACTTAAAGAATGCGCCGAGCAAAAACAGCAGCATGGGGTTCGTTGCGGCGGCGATCTGACCTATCGTGCTTTCGAGGAAGGACGGCAGCTTTATCCCCGTGAACAGGAACACAAGACCCACGGCGGCGGCGACGATGAGCGGATTTTTCGCAATATCAAGCAGCAGTCTGCCGATGCCGAGACGCCGCCCGCTCATAGCCTCAAGCGTTATGACCGCAAGGGCGTTGAACATCGGGACGACGACGGAGATGAGCAGAACGACGGGACCGAGGTCTGCACCCTCGACGAGCGAGGACGCAAGCGGCAGCCCGATAATGACGAAGTTTGAGCGGTAAAGCCCCTGCACCATGACGCTTTGCCGCTCCTTTTCCTTTTCGGTCAGCAGAACATAGCCTAACGAAAGGAAGTACACGACAAGCACCGTTCCGGTGGCAAAGAGGAGCAGCTTCGGCTGCAAAACGCTTGAAACGTCGGACTTATAAATGCTGTTAAAGAGCATGATCGGCATGAACCAGCGAAACATCAGCTTATTGAGTCCCGGCACGCTTTCACGCTTCACTGCGCCGCAGCAGCGTGCGGCATAGCCGAGCGCCATGATGAGAAATATCGGCAGTACGGCGTTTATACAGACCTTGAATGCACTCATTTTTTGCGCTCCTCCAGCTTATGCTTTTTACCGTCGGGGGTCACGAGGTAGGTGTTGTCGAGGACCTGCTTTGCGCCCTCACGCCACTCCGCTATGTACTCACGGCGCAGAGCGTCACGCTCCGACAGCTCCTCGGCGGTGAGAGATCGCTCCTTTGCGAGCTTTGCCAGCTCGTTTATTCTGTTAAGCTTTGAATTTTCCATTATTCCATACTTCCGAGTTCGTCAAGAGTTTTTTCAAATGCAGGGATGAAATGCTCAAGGAAATAGTCCGCCTCCGGCAGAGCGTAGTCCCGGATCGCAGCGAGCGTCTGCTTTTCGGCGGAGAGAAATTCGTTGTTGCCCGCCTTGCGCTCCTCAATGCATTTTATGTAGGCGCTGAGCTTGTCGGCCGCCTTCACTATGGCGTGGCAGCGCTTCTCGGCCTCGCCCGTTAATATAGGCTCATAGGCATTCCGAAGCTCCGCCGGCAGCATATTTAAAAGCTTTTCGCAGGCGAGCGCCTCGACCTTGCGATAGGCTCCCGTTATCTCGCTGTCGTGGTACTTTATCGGGGTGGGAAGGTCGCCCGTTAAAATTTCGGATGCGTCGTGGAACAGCGCAACGGCGGCGCAGGCGTCGGGGTCGCAGTCCTTCCCGAACACGTCCCGTGAGATGACGCCGAGGGCGTGGGCGATGACCGCCACCATGTGGCTGTGTTCCTGGACGTTTTCCTGTATCGAGTTGCGCATAAGGCTCCAGCGCTGGATGTAGCGCATACGGGATATGAGCGCAAAAAAGTCGTTGTTCATAAATCGCTCCTTGTCGAATAAAAAGCCGAACCTCGGTTCGGCTTTTTTGCTGTATCAGAAATCGGCGTTGCCGGTGGTGCGGGGGTGCAGCTCCACGTCACGGATGTTTGACACGCCGGTGAGGTACATGACCATGCGCTCAAAGCCGAGACCGAAGCCTGCGTGACGGCAGGAGCCGTAGCGGCGCAGGTCGAGGTACCACCAGTAGTCCTCCTCCTTGAGTCCGAGCTGTGCCATGCGCTCGGTGAGAACGTCGAGACGCTCCTCACGCTGAGAGCCGCCGATTATCTCGCCGATGCCGGGGACGAGGCAGTCCGCTGCGGCGACGGTCTTGCCGTCGTCGTTCAGACGCATATAAAACGCCTTGATATCCTTGGGGTAGTCGGTGACGAATATGGGCTTTTTAAAGACCTCCTCGGTGAGGTAACGCTCATGCTCGGTCTGAAGGTCGATGCCCCACTTGACGGGGTAGTCAAACTTCTTGCCGGACTTTATGAGTATATCGACCGCATCGGTGTAGCTCACTCTGCCGAAGTCGTTGGATACGACGTTGTGCAGCCTGTCGAGCAGACCCTTGTCAACGAAGGAGTTAAAGAACTCCATCTCCTGCGGGCATTTTTCGAGAACGCTGTTTATGATGTACTTGACCATCGCCTCGGCGGTGTCCATGTAATCGTAGAGGTCGGCAAACGCCATCTCCGGCTCTATCATCCAGAATTCCGCCGCATGACGCTGGGTGTAGCTGACCTCGGCACGGAAGGTGGGACCGAAGGTGTACACGTCGCCGAACGCCATTGCGAAGTTTTCCGCATTGAGCTGACCCGAAACGGTGAGGTTGGTCGCCTTGCCGAAGAAGTCCTTGCTGTCGTCGACCGTGCCGTCGTCCTTCAGGGGCAGGTTGTTGAGGTCAAGAGTCGTCACACGGAACATCTCGCCTGCGCCCTCGCAGTCGGAGCCGGTTATGATGGGCGTGTGGATATACATAAAGCCTCTGTCACGGAAAAACTCGTGGACCGCCTGCGCTGCGACGCTTCTCACTCTGAAGGTCGCACTGAACAGATTCGTCCTCGGACGCAGGTGCTGGATGGTGCGCAGAAATTCGACGCTGTGGCGCTTCTTCTGAAGTGGGTAGTCGGGGGTGGAGGCGCCCTCAAGCACGACCTCGTCCGCTTTAAGCTCAAAGGGCTGCTTTGCGTCCGGCGTAAGCACGAGGCGGCCGTGCGCAATAAATGCGGCGCCGACGTTCTGACGGGCGATCTCGTCGTAATTGCTCAGCTTCTCACGTTCGAGAACTATCTGAAGGCTTTTGAAGCAGGAGCCGTCGTTAAGCTCGATAAAGCCGAAATTCTTCATGTCACGGATGGTGCGGGCCCAGCCGCAGACCGTTATTTCCTTATCGCCGAAGCTCTGCGCGTCGGCATAGATGTGCGCTATCTTAGTGTGTTTCAATGTGAACGCTCCCGTCAATAAATGATTTAAATATTTTATACTATTTTGTCCGCCATTTCAAGATAAAATGACTATTTTCCGAATCGAGTCGCATATCCGCAGCGGCGGCAAAGCTCCTCTGCGGGCTTTCGTGCGGAAAAGCCGTCGTAGATGGAGTGCGCCCTCTTGTCGGATAGAATGTCGGAAAGAGGCTGCATCAGCAGATTTCCGAGCGCAAGCTCCCCGTCGGCGTCGAGACAGCAGGGTACGACCGTGCCGTCGCACAAAACGCCGATGTGGTCACGCAGACCCCGGCAAAACTGCACCCCGCACTCGTCCGCACTCATGCCCGGCCACTCGAAAACGTCCGCATTTTCAAGGAAAACGCCGTCTTTGAGCTTCACGCTCCCCGGACGCTTCGTGTCCTCAAAGGAGGCACCGTGACGTCGGAGAAAGTCGAGTATCTCGCCGTTTTTGGAGTTCTTGCCGCCGCCGTTCCAAAGCCGCAGCGCACAGATGACGCCCTCGGCGGAGAGCCTTTCGCACAGGCTCCACACGGAATTGAGGTATTGCATAAGCCCCTCGCCGCCGTTTTCTTCAAAGCTGTGCAGCGATACGCTGAGCTTATACAGCCTGTCGCCGGAGAGAAGCCCGCCCCGTGCGTCCGACAGGCTGCCGTTTGTCGTTATGCAGACCTTGAAGCCCTCCTCCTTTGCAATGTCGAGGATCTTCTCAAGCTCCGGGTGCAGCAGAGGCTCGCCCATAAGGTGCAGGCAGATGTAGCGGGTGTGTCCACGGAGTCCTGCGCAGATGCGCCGAAACTCGTCGGGGGACATGAAGCGCTTTTCACGCTTCGTGCCGTGGCAGAAGCCGCAGCTTTTGTTGCAGACGTTCGTTATCTCGACATAGACTCTGGAAAACATTCCTGCGCTCCGTTCTTGACGCCGTAGCCTGCGGCCTTTATCGCAGCGGCGGCGAGTATGGCGGTGGGGTCTATAAAGCGGTAGCCGCCGACGCCCTCGAATGCGATGGGCAGCTCCGTGCAGCCGAGGACGAAGCCCTGCGCACCCTCGGCGCTCATGGCGTCGAGCGTGGGGAAAAGGCGTTCGGGCGTGGGCGTAAGCCCGGATTTCACCTCGTCGTATATAAGACGCATGACCTCCGCCTGACCCTCGGCATCGGGGCGAAGAAGCTTAATGCCGTGCTTTTCAAAGGCACGGTCTGTAAAGTCTGTTTTCACGCTGCCGTCGGTGGCGAGAAGCCCCACGCAATCAAAGCCCGCCTCCTTCACGGCGGCGGCGGTCTCCTCCGGCATGCTCAGAAGCGGCACGGCGCAGGAGGAGGCTATCTCCTCGTGGAAGTAATGTCCCGTGTTGCAGGGCATGATAAGAACGTCCGCTCCCGCCGCTTCGAGCCGATGCGCCGCAGCGCAAATGAGCGGCACGGGGGATTCGCCGCCGTGAAGAATGGCGTCGGTGCGGTCGGGGATAGAGGGGTCGTTGTCGATGAGGACGTGTATATGCTCACGGTCGGAGTCGGCGTCGGTCAGGGACACGAGCTTGCGGAAAAGATCGGCGGTCGCCATGGGTCCCATGCCGCCGATGATCCCGATAACTTTTTTGCCGTTTATCATTAAGGATCACCTTTTGATGCCTGCCCGATGCAAAATAAGGGCAGACCAAATCAGAATAATATATTGTAGCACAGCGGGGCGGGATTTTCAACGTTTAACGAAAGCCCGACGAAAAAGCGCAAAAAAGCATTGTTCACGACAGAGATATATGGTATATTGTATTGTTGTAATTCCGCACTTTACAAAAGGAGGCGGCAAATTTTGAGCGAAGAGTTCAACATTGACGATATTATTGCCGAAGAAAGGGCGCTTGAAGCTGCCGAGGCCGAGAAAAAGGCAAAGGCTGCCGCAGCGAGAGCGGCGGCGGAGAGGTCCGCTGCAAAGAAGGCCCGTGTCGTAATGGGACTTTACGACGAGGAGGCAAAGGAAAAGCCTGCGGAAAAATCGCAGGACGAAGGGTCGGAGGAGCCGGAAAAGCCCGCCGAGCCGAAAAAGAAAAAATCAAAGAAGGATAAGCCGAAAAAGGAAAAGCCGGAGGGCAAAAAGAAGCTGCCCAAGTGGGCGGTCGTTTTGCTCTGCGTTATTGCGGCGCTGGCGATAATCACCGTGTTCGTAGTGTTCGTGATCTACGGCGGCTTCCGCCTGTGGGTCTGCGCCGAGCTTGGCGACGGTGCGCCCGACGCATCGGCGTTCCTTAAAGACGGCGGCAAGGCAAGCTACGTCACAAAGCCCGACGTGAGCCTAACTGACGAGGGAAGCTATGTCCTCACCGTCAAGGCGGACGGCAAGGAGCGCAAGGTGCTGCTCATCGTGCGTGATACAAAAGCGCCCGAAGCCAAAAGCGCCGACCCCGTCATCACGATAGACGACGAGATCGGACCCATGGCGGCGGTCAAGGACGTTAAAGACGCGACTAAGGTCACGGCGAAGTGGAAGGCTCAGCCGAGCTTCGGCACCGCCGGAGTGTACAAGGCGGCGGTGGAGCTGTCCGACGAAAACGGAAACTCAAGGACCTTAAACGTCAAGGTCACGATACTGGGCGCTGCCGACGTCGTGGAGTACGAGGCGGGAACTCCCCATCCGAAGCTTGAGGACTTCATGGTCGTCGAGCGTGAGGATGCAAAGCTCGTGACCGATCTCGACGGCGACGATATAAAGTGGGACGTTCCGGGCGAGTACAAGGTCAGCGTCGAGTTCGACGGCAAGACCTATGACTCGACGCTCAAGGTCGTCGATACCGTTGCGCCGAAGCCCGATGCGGTGCCGGCGGCGGTACTCAAGGGCGGCACCTTGACCCCCGACGACTTCGTCCTCGGCTGTGACGACGCAACGGCGGTGAGCTATGAGCTTGCAAACGAGCCTGCGACCTCGACGGTGGGGACCGTTCCCTGCACGATCGAGGCGACCGACCTCGGCGGCAACAAGACCGAGGTGCAGACGACTGCCGTCATCTGCGACGAGATGATCGAATTTGAGGCGCAGAACGCCGAAGCGACGGAGGCGGACATCCTCGCAAAGCTCAGCGGCTACGCCGGATATAAGATGCAGAGCCAGACCTTCTCGCTCACGGAGCTCGGAGCGCACGAGGTCGTGCTGACGAGCGGCGAAAACAGCGTCACCGTTGCGGCGGTGGTGAAGGACACGACCGCACCCACGGCGGAGGGCATCGAATGTCCCTGCTCCACGGGCTACTACTGCGATGCGATAAACTTCGTTACGAACGTCATGGACATGAGCCGTGTGACGGCTCGCTTTGAGACCGAACCCGACTGGGACACCGAGGGCAGGCAGGACGTTGTCATCATCCTCAGAGACCGCAGCGGCAACGAGACGAAGGTGAACGCCGTGGCGGTCATCGCACCCGACAAGACCGCACCCGTCATATACGCCGCAATAGACCGCACCTGCTATGTGGGCGAAGCCGTGGCGTACTTCAAGGAGGTCTTTGCGACCGATAACGCAGACCCCGAACCCAAGCTCACCGTGGACAAGTCCAAGGTCGATGCAAAGACCCCCGGCACCTACCCCGTCACCTACACCGCAACGGACGAGAACGGCAATTCGAGCAGCGTCACGGTGCAGTACACTTTCGTGGAGCGCACCATCAGCCGTGAGCAGCTTGACGCCGCCATCGACGAGGTGTTCGCCGAGATATTCACCGACGGCATGACCCCGACGGAGCAGGCGTATGCGATATTCAACTACTGCTACGACCACATCATTTACACGGGCACCTCGAATAAGGAGGACCTGTACGGTGAGGCGTACAGGGGCATAACCCAAGGCGTCGGCGACTGCTACACCTTCTACGCCGCATCGTACTGTATGCTTGAAAAGATAGACTGCCAGCTCCTCTCGGTCGAGCGTCTAAACGGCAAGACCCAGCACTTCTGGTGCCTTGTGAACCTCGGCACGGGCTGGTACCACTTCGACCCCTGCAACGTCGGTCCGCAGCACTACCGCTGCTTTATGAAGATGAATTCCGACCTTGAGCCGCTCAGCCCGCAATACTGGCGCTATGACCACAGCCTGTATCCGGATGTTGAGACCACGCCCTTTGTCGCACCCGATTGACTATGAAAAATATACTGCAATATCTTGAGGCCGCCGAAAAGCGGTTCCCCGAAAAGACGGCGTTTGCCGACGAGAGCGAGTCTGTAAGCTTTACTGCCCTTGCGGAGCTTTCCCGCAGGGGCGGCAGCCGCCTTATATCGGAGGGGCTTTATAACGAACCCGTTGCGGTGTTTATGAAAAAAGCGCCGCAGGTGATCTGCGCCTTTTTTGCGGTCATATACGCCGGCTGCTACTATGTTCCGCTCGACCCCGGTATGCCGAAGCACCGCATACGCATGATACTTGACAGGCTAAACCCCTCCGCCGTCGTGTGTGACGACGCCTGCGAAAAGCTTTTGTGCGACCTCGGTCACGGGGACGCAATGCTCCCCGTGTCGGAGCTTTTCTCCGCCGAGGAGGATAAGGCGGCGCTTAAAAGCGTTCGCCGCCGCAGCATCGACACCGACCCCATCTACATCGTGTTCACCTCCGGCAGCACGGGGATGCCCAAGGGTGTCACCGCCTGCCACCGTTCGCTCATCGACTACGCCGAGGCGCTTTGCCCGGTCATCGGGGCGAGGGAGGACAGCGTTTTCGGGATGCAGGTGCCGCTGTACGTCGATGCCTGCATGAAGGAGATACTCTCCGTCATACGCTGCGGAAGCAGCGCATACCTGATGCCGCAGAGCATTTTCATGTTCCCGGTCAAAGCGATAGAGTACCTTAATAAATATAGAATAAACACCGTGTGCTGGGTCGCATCGGCGCTCACCATGATATCGGGTCTCGGCGGCTTCGAGGAGATGACGCCGCAGTATCTGCGCACCGTCTGCTTCGGCAGCGAGGTGTTCCCGGTAAAGCAGCTCCGTGCGTGGAAAAACGCCTGCCCAAATGCCGAGTTTATAAACCTTTACGGTCCCACCGAGGCGACGGGCATGAGCTTTTACTACCGTGTGGAGGAGCGCTTTTTCGACGAAAGCGCAGACACCGGACCCGTGCCGATCGGCAGACCCTTTGAAAATACGGGCTACCTGCTGCTTAAAGAGGGCGACATGCCTGCCGCTCCCGGCGAGCAGGGCGAGCTGTGCATACGGGGTACGGCGCTCACCCTCGGCTACTTTGACGATCCCGAACGCACGGCTGCGGCGTTTACGCAGAATCCCTTAAACCCGCACTACCCGGAGCGCATATACCGCACGGGCGACCTTGCGGTCGAGACCGAAAGCGGCGACCTTGTGTTCGTGTCCCGCAAGGACAATCAGATAAAGAACATGGGACATCGCATCGAGCTTGGCGAGATCGAAAGCTGTGCCTGTATGTTTTCGGGCGTGGAGAGCGCCTGCTGTATTTTCGTCAGGGAAACGAGCAAGCTGTATCTGTACTACATGGGTACGGCGGACGAAAAGAGCCTGCAAAGGTATATGAGGAGCGAGCTGCCGAGGCACATGCTCCCCTCGAAGCTTATAAAGCTTGAGACCTTGCCGCTTCTTCCGAACGGCAAGATAGACAGAAATAAACTGCTGGAGATGTAAAAATGGACGAAATTCTGGAAATCTTAGAGGGCATAAACCCCGACATCGACTTTGAGACCTGCGACACCCTGGTGGACGACGGCATACTTGCGAGCCTTGACATCGTTTCCGTCATCGCAGAGCTGTCCGACGCATTCGACATCACGATCCCCGCAAGGGACATCGTGCCGGAAAACTTCAACTCCGCCGAGGCGATGTACGCCATGGTGCAGCGCCTGCTTGACGACTGAGCCGTGCTGTTCACATCCTACGGCTTTATAGCCTTTATTGCGGTCTTATTCATACTGTATTACCTCATCCCGAAGCGCTTCCAGTGGCTTTTGCTGCTGTGTGCGGACGTCGTGTTCTACGCCTGCGCCGGCTGGCAGGGGCTGTGCTTCATGGCGGTGACGGTGCTTGTGTCATGGGCTTCGACGAATCTCATGGGCGCATCGCTGCGCCGTCAGAAGGAGACGCTCTCCTCGCCGGAG
This sequence comes from Bacteroidaceae bacterium, assembly GCA_963610045.1. GTDB lineage: Bacteria > Bacillota > Clostridia > Oscillospirales > Oscillospiraceae > F23-B02. The sequence continues at coordinate 4,240 of CAVDMS010000016.1, read as the reverse complement.
GGCAAGGCGCTGCCGAGGGAGGAGCGCAGGGCGATAAAAAAGGCTGCGGAAAAGTACAGAAAGCGCATCTTCGTGCTTGCACTTTTGTGCGACCTCGGCATACTTGCGGCGCTTAAATACACGAACTTCCTCATCGGCAACGTGAATGTGATAACGGGCGCCTCCCTTGCGTCCGTCGACTGGGTGCTGCCGCTGGGCATAAGCTTCTACACCTTCCAGACCGTGAGCTACGTCATCGACGTCTACTGGGAGAAGGTACCCGCCGAGCGCAATCCGCTGAAGGTGGCGCTGTTTACCTCGTTTTTCCCGCTGCTTATCCAGGGTCCGATCTCCCGCTTCGGCGATCTGTCGGAGACGCTTTTTGCAGAGCATAAGGCGGACTACAAGCAGATATCCTTCGGACTTCAGCGCATACTGTGGGGCTACTTTAAGAAGCTCGTCATTGCAGACAGACTGCTCATCGCCGTCACCGCCGTGTGCGGCGATCCGGCGGGCTACGACGGAGCCTACGTCCTCGTCGGCGCACTTTTGTACGCCGCCGAGCTGTACGCCGACTTCACCGGCGGCATCGACATCACGATAGGCATTGCGCAGGTACTCGGCATAAGGGTGCAGGAAAACTTCGTGCGCCCGTACTTTTCGAGGAACATTGCGGAGTATTGGCGGCGCTGGCACATCTCCATGGGAACGTGGTTTAAAGACTACATTTTCTATCCGCTCTCCGTTGCGCCGTGGCTTTTAAAGCTCAGCAAAAAGGCGAGGGTGAAGATCTCCGACGGCTTCGGACGCAAGCTCTCGGTGTACGTCTCCACGATCGTGACGTGGTTCCTCACGGGACTGTGGCACGGCGCTGCGTGGAACTTCGTCGTGTGGGGACTTCTCAATGCGGTGTTCATCTTGGCCGCCGAGGAGTTTAAGCCCGTGTCGCTGCGCTTCCGTGAAAAGCACGCAAGGCTCGTGTCCGGCTTCGGCTACCGTGTTTTCGAGACGCTGCGCACCTTCCTTCTGCTCTGCTCGTTCAGAATACTCGACTGCTACCGTGACGTGGCGGTGTCGTTCAAGGCGTTCTTCTCCGTGTTCACGGGCGGCAGATGGGGAGAGCTTTTCTCCGGCGGCTTGCTCGGTCTGGGACTTACGTCGGCCGACTTTGCCGTCTGCGGCGTCGGCGTTGCGCTCATGTTTGCGGTGAGCTGCGTTCAGGAAAAATTCGGCGAAGTGCGTGAGCTTCTGTGGAAAAGGAAAGCTATGGCTTACATAGCGTTTTCGCTTCTTGCAATAATAATACTGGTGTTCGGAGCCTACGGTGTGGGCTACGATTCATCGCAATTCATCTATAATCAGTTCTGAGGCGGCTATGGCGGTTAAAACAAAAAAATCGGTAAAACTGAATATTGCCGTGCTTTGCCTGTGCCTTGCCGCAGTTGCGGTGTCGGTGTGGCTGCTCGGAAAGCTTTTGGAGCCGAAGTATATGTCCGGCGTTCTTGAGGGCGCAATGGTGCGGGAGTACTACGACGAGGAGCATCCGCACGACGTCATCTTCGTCGGCGACTGCGAGGTGTACGAGAACTTCTCCCCCGTGACCATGTGGGAGGAGTACGGCATCACGAGCTATATACGAGGCTCGGCGCAGCAGCTCATCTGGCAGTCGTATTATCTGCTGGAGGAGACCTTTGAATACGAAAGCCCGAAGATCGTCGTGTACAACGTGCAGTCGATGAAATACTCCGAGCCGCAGAGCGAGGCGTATAACCGCATGACGCTCGACGGCATGAGGCTATCGGAAAGCAAGGTCGGTGCGATAAAGGCGTCCATGACCGAGGACGAGGACATGATAAGCTACTTTATCCCGCTGCTTCGCTATCACTCACGCTGGAACGATCTCGGCTCCGAGGATTTTGAGTATATGTTCGGGCGTGACAAGGTGACGGTCGCAGGCTACCTCATGCGTGCGGACATAAAGCCCATGACGAAGCTGCCCACTCCGTCGGCGCTTATGGAGCCGGAGCTTGGCGAGCGCTGTTGGGAATACCTTGACAAAATGCGCATACTCTGCGAAAATAACGGGGCAAAGCTCATACTGATAAAATCCCCAAGCCTTTGGCCGTACTGGTACGACGAGTGGGACGCTCAGATCGCCGACTATGCGGAAAAGTACGGGCTGGACTATCTGAACTTCCTGCCCCTTGCCGACGAGATCGGCATCGATATGCAGACCGACACCTACGATGCGGGTCTGCACCTGAACATCTACGGTGCGGAGAAGCTGTCCCGCTACTTCGGCGAGATATTAAGCTCCGATTACGGGCTTGAGGATCACCGGAACGATGCGGACATCGCCGCAGACTGGGATGAAAAGTGCGAGCGATACTATGCGCTGCTCGACGCTCAGCTTCGTGAGCTTGAGGAGTACGGCTACCTCAAGTCGTGGACGCTTGAGCCGGAGAGCTAAAGCAAAAGGAGAACAATATGAAAAAAATACTCAGCATTTTACTTGTTATCTGCATGGCGCTTTCCGTTTGCGCCTGCTCGGGCGGCGGCAGCGACGATCCCCAAAAGGGCAGTGACCGTGAAGAGTATACCCCCGACTACGGCGAGCTTTACTACGAGGCAAACGGCGTCAAGTTCGGCATCATGGACTACGCCGACGAGGTCATGGCAAAGCTTCCCGAACCGAGCGGCAGCTTTGAAAACGAAAGCTGCGCATATCAGGGCAAGGACACCGTTTATTATTACGACGGCTTTGAGCTGACCGTACATAAGCTCGACGGCGACGACCGCATCATTGGCGTGAAGCTCACCGACGACACGGTGCAGACGCCGCAGGGTCTGCTCATCGGCATGAGCGAGACGGACTGCGCCTCCGTTATCGACGGTCTCGGCGGCGAAAAGACCGGCGCCACCGTCTACACGGTCAAGGCCGGCTCCACCGCACTCATCGTCGGCATCGGCTCGGACGCCACGGTAAGCTCCATCGAGTTTGCGGTGATCTCCGACTGACAAAGGGCGGACTCAGATAAGGATAAGCGCCCAAAAATTTCAAGACAAAAACGCCCTTCGGCATTTAGCTGTGCCGAGGGGCGGTTTTTGCATCAAATTCCCTTAAATTTTGACATATTTTCAGGATTGACCAAACAGGTAAATAATGATAAAATAAATCGTTCCCAAGGGGGGAAAACAAATGGAGCAAAAAACGATATTGCAGGAGATGCTGGAGCAATCCTCGGAAGGAAAAAAGAATAAGCTGCGCATCGAGTCGGCGTACAGGCTTTCCGCAAAGGGGAAATACGAGGAAGCCGCCGAGATATTCGATGAGCTGCTCCGTGAGGACCCGGACGATCAGGAGGCGCTGTCGGGTAAAAAGCTGAACGACTGGCGCATTAAGCTTGACGGCAGGGTCACGGACCTTGCACAGCGCCGCCGTGAGACGGCGAGCGAGGCAAAGAAGGAGCGGGGACCCGTGCTTAAAAACGCACTTCGCTCGAAGAAGGTGCTTGCGGGACTGGTCATCGCCTTTGTGCTTGTGTGTGCGGCGGTCGCAGCGGCGGTCGGCATAACGAGCCACGGCGCCGAGATAGGCGAGCTTGAACCGGCGGCCGAGGTCGGCGAGCTTTCCGAGGCACAGTAATACTCTCAAAACAAAAAACCCGGACGGCTATTGCCGTCCGGGTTTTTTATCCGAACAAATTTACGCTTATATGCGGTTTTGATGCCGGGGAAGCTTACTTTATCATGGCTTCGAATTTTGCGATGAGACCGTTCATAAGCTCCTCGCTGCCTTCAATGGCAAGCTCCGGCTCTCTGCGGGTCGTGCGGGCGAAGATCTCCTCATTCATCTTGGTGGAGTAGTAAGCCTTCATGAGCCGCACCGTGTGCATTGCGGTCTTTGCAAAGTAGACCGAAGCGGCGGCGGTGTCGGCAGCTTCGGGGCTTATCTTGTCCGAAACACGGTCGAGAAGCTCGGCGAGCATGATGCAGGTATACAGAATTTCGTCGATGATGACGCAGGCGGTGCGGTAGCCGCCCTCGATCTCCTCGGCGGGAGCGCCGTCCACAAGGCGCTTTTCGAGCGGAGCCTTGCACTTTATCTCCTCGTCGATAAGACGCAGGAAATAAGTCCTGAGGGTCTCGGCGTCGGTCGCAGCCTTTTTGACTTCGGGGTCCGATTCATCACTGCCGCCAAGCGCAAGCAGGATCATGGCTGCGGAGGTCGCCGCAGCCTCCGCAGCGGCGGAGACTATCC
>CAVDMS010000015.1:0-27162 GCA_963610045.1 Bacteroidaceae bacterium | reverse complement strand
TCGGCGGCGGCACCTTCGACGTCTCCGTCCTCGAGATCGGCGACGGCGTTATCGAAGTTCTTGCGACCGCAGGCAACAACCGTCTCGGCGGCGACGACTTCGACGCCTGCATCACCAAGTACCTCGTTGAGGAGTTCAAGAAGGCAGAGGGCATCGACCTGTCCGGCGACAAGGTCGCAATGCAGCGTCTGCGTGAGGCGGCCGAGAAGGCAAAGATCGAGCTGAGCGGTGTCACCACCTCCAACATCAATCTGCCTTACATCACCGCAGATGCGACCGGACCCAAGCACCTCGACCTCACCCTCACCCGTGCAAAGTTCAACGAGCTGACCCACCACCTTGTTGAGAAGACCGCAGGTCCCGTAAAGCAGGCACTTGCAGACTCCGGTCTGTCCGCAAGCCAGATCACCAAGGTCCTCATGGTCGGCGGCTCCTCCCGTATCCCCGCAGTTCAGGAGATGGTAAAGCAGCTCACCGGTAAGGAAGGCTTCAAGGGCATCAACCCCGACGAATGCGTTGCAATCGGTGCGGCGATCCAGGGCGGCGTTCTCGGCGGCGACGTTGAGGGCATCCTCCTTCTGGACGTCACCCCGCTGTCCCTCGGTATCGAGACTCTCGGCGGCGTATGCACCCGTCTTATCGACCGCAACACCACCATCCCGACCAAGAAGAGCCAGGTGTTCTCCACCGCAGCCGACAATCAGACCTCTGTCGAGATTAACGTCCTTCAGGGCGAGCGTGAGATGGCCCAGTACAACAAGAGCCTCGGCCGCTTCCACCTCGACGGCATCGCTCCGGCACGCAGGGGCATTCCTCAGATCGAAGTCAGCTTCGACATCGACGCAAACGGCATCGTAAACGTCTCCGCAAAGGACCTCGGCACCGGCAAGGAGCAGCACATCACCATCACCTCCTCGAGCAATATGTCCAAGGAGGACATCGACAAGGCCGTCAAGGAAGCCGAAATGTACGCAGCGGAGGACGCAAAGCGCAAGGACGAGATCGACACCCGCAACCAGGGCGATCAGATCGTGTACCAGACCGAGAAGGCGCTTGAGGAAGCTGGCGACAAGATCGACCCGGCACTCAAGAGCGAGATAGACGGCAAGCTTCAGTCCCTCAAGACCGCACTCACCGGCACCGACACCGAGAGCATCAAGAAGGCTACCTCCGAGCTGACCGACGTGTTCGGCAAGATTTATCAGCAGGCGCAGGCAGCAGGCTTCGATCCCTCTCAGGCAGCCGGCGGTGACGCTGGCGCAGCAGGCGGTCAGGACTACTACGATGCGGACTACACCGTAGTGGACGACGACAAGAAGTAATTCGCTTGAGTATAAATGTGGGCGTACCCTGTACGCCCACATTTTGAGGTATATTTATGGCAGAAAAAAGAGATTACTATGAGGTTCTCGGCGTAAGCAAGACCGCAACCGAGGATGAGCTTAAAAAAGCATATAGGAAGCTTGCCAAGGAAAACCACCCTGACCTGCACCCCGGCGACAAGGCGTGCGAGGCCCGCTTTAAGGAGATAAACGAGGCGTATGAGATCCTCTCCGACTCCGACAAGCGTGCGAAGTACGATCAGTTCGGTCATGCAGCCTTTGACCCCTCGCAGGGCTACGGCGGCGGTTTCGGAGGCTTCGGCGACTTCGGCGGCTTTAGCGGCTTCGGGGGCTTCGGCGACATATTCGGCGACATATTCGGCTTCGGCGGCGGCGGTAAGAGCAGCAACGCCCCCCGCAAGGGCGACAACATACGGGCATCCGTGAACGTCAAGTTTGAGGAGGCCGCCTTCGGTACCGTGAAGGAGATCTTCATCGGACGTGTCGAGCAGTGTGCCGACTGCAAGGGCAGCGGCTGTGCGGAAGGCACGACACCGGAGGTCTGCAAGGAATGTAACGGCACCGGCACCGTCAGGACGACGCAGCGCACCCCCTTCGGTGCAATGCAGTCCACCTCCCCCTGCCCCAAGTGCAACGGCAGAGGCAAGATTATCCGCACCCCGTGCAAGACCTGCCGTGGCGCAGGCAGTGTTCGCAGGCAGATAAAGGAGGAGGTCAAGATCCCCGCCGGCATCGACGACGGACAGACGCTCTCCAAGCGCGGCAAGGGCAACGCCGGAATAAACGGCGGTCCTGCCGGAGACCTGCTCGTGACCGTTATCGTTCAGCCGCACGCATACTTTGAGCGTGAAGGCAGCTCCGTGCTGCTTGAGCAGAACGTGTCCTTTACGCAGGCGGCGCTCGGCGCCGAGATCGAAGTCCCGACGCTTGACGGCAAGGTGAAGCTGACCGTTCCCGAAGGAACGCAGACGGGTACGACCTTCAGGCTCAAGGGCAAGGGCATCCCCTTCCTGCGAGGCGGCGGCAGAGGCGACCAGTTCGTGACCGTCCGTGTCGCAGTCCCCAAGGGGCTCACCTCTGCGCAGAAGGAGCTTCTGCGTCAGTTCGCCGCCGGAATGGGCGAGCAGACGGACTCAAAGGGCATCTTCGGCAAGAAAAAGCGCTGAGTAAACGCATTTATTATAGCCGACGCCTATACGCCTGCGCTATACGAAAAACCTCAAAGGCAAAGCCTTTGGGGTTTTTTAGTTAAAATTCTTACTTTGTATTCTAAAGTGAATAAAAATGCATATTAGCTTTGAATTTCGGTTATAAATTCATTATTTGACTTAAATTTTTGTAGACACATCCCTTTTGCTCTGTGCAGTATCTGCACATATCTTTTAAAACTGTGGCGTAAATATTGTTTGTTATTTAAATTACTATCTTTTTAAAGTTATAAAAGATTTTGTCTCTTGACAAACGAGGTCGAATTTGGTAATATAACAGTGGAAATAGTCAACACCACTTAGGAGGAAAAAACAATGTGCCTTTACGAGTTCATTAAGTCCATCATTCTCGGCAGCGAGCCCGATTCCGACGACGAATTTGCAGTCCTGGACAAGATCCACGACAAGCTTCATCCCTGAGGAATAATTTAAGGCGACGGTTTCCCGTCGCCTTTTTATTTTGTCTTTGTAAAAAAGCACCCGAAAGTCAAGCTTTCGGGTGTTTTTTCATTATCACAGCTCTTTGAGCAGCGGCGGAAACTCCGCAAGACTGCTTATCGTAAAGTCCGGTTTTATCTCCGGGTCCTGCGGCAGGCCGGTCGGATTAAACCAACAGGTGCGCACACCGGCGTTTATGCCGCCGAGAATGTCCGACGACAGACGGTCGCCGAGAATTATCGCACGCTCTCTGTCAAAGCCGGGTATGCGCTCAAAGCAAAGCTCAAAAAACTTCTTCGAGGGCTTATCCGCACCGAGGCGCTCCGAAATGAAAATATTCTCAAAATACTTGGCGATCCCGGCGCTCTCTATGCGGCTGTCCTGAACCGAGCCCGTGCCGTTTGACACGATAAACAGCCTGTACTTACCGTAAAGCGCTTCGAGAAGCTCCGGCGCACCGTCAATGAAATAATGCCCGATGCCGAGCAAAAACTCGTACCTGTCCTCCGCCTTTTCGGGCGACGCCGTAATACCGTACTCATCGAACAGCAGCTTGTATCTGCGCACGAGCGCCTCTTCCCTTTTGATCTCGCCGCGCTCCAACAGCTTCCACTGCTCGTCGTTTATCTCACTGTAGCGCCGTATTATCGCGGGGTCGGACGGTATCCCCAACTCCGAAAAGGTGCGGGACACCGCAGCCGCCTCCGCCTTGCCGAAGTCGAGCAGCGTATCGTCAATGTCAAGTAAAACAAATTCTATCATGTGTTCCTCCGATCTCAGTGTACCAATGTAAACTTCCAATCGTGTTTAAGCTCCTCCGGCTGCACCGAAAGCAGCTTTTCCATGCCGACGCTTAAAGACAGAACGTAGTTGTCGGACACGGTGATCTCAAAGCCGTCCTTCTCGCAGCTCACGGCGACCGCAAGCTCGGCGTTCGGAAATCCGAACAGCTCCGTAAGCTCACGGCTCAGCTCGTTTGCGGCGACAAGTGCTGTCGCAGAGCCGGACGAGATCATCACGGCAAAGCGCCGCTCCCGCTCGGCAAAGCGCTGCCAAAAGCCCGTGTAATCGACAGCGAGAAGCGCATCCTTCAAAACCGCAAACCTCGGATTTTTTCCTGCTATCACGCTTTCGACCTCAAGTGCGACCCTGCTTTCAAGCTCCGGGTCACGCTTTCTCAGCTCCGAGAGCTTCTCACGCGCCAACGCCTTTCTGTCCGTTGCGGCGTAGAGCATGGCGTAGAGGACGCTTAGCTTCGGGCTGTCAAAACCATTTGACTCCGCCTCGCACAGCGCCCACTCCGCATCGTCGTAGTCGCCCATCATAAGGCTGCACCCCGCTGCGCCTGCGATCATAGCGCTTCTGAGCGTCCTCGGATTCACGGCAGGCACCTCGTCCTTCGGCTCAAGCCTTTCGATAAGCTGCACGGCAAGCAGATAATTTGTCAGCGCAGCATCGAAGCTCTTGTTCGTGTGCAGGAGCCTTGCAAGCATGACGTGGGTCATGTAATGCCCCGGCACGGCAGCGGCGGAAGCGAAAAATCGCTGTATTGCGGGTACGGTCATGCCCGACCGCTCATACGCAAGCCCGATGAAAAACTGCACGGCGCAGTTATCCTCCGGGCTTGCGCAGCGCTTTTCGATACGCAGCAGCTTTCGCAGCGCCCTGTCGTACTCACCCCGGCTGATAAAATTCAGAGCGCCGACAAGCTCGATCTCCCCTGTGGGGTCATCCGCAAACGCAGGCTCCAGTATCTCGCCGAAGGTCCGAAGATGCACACGCTTAGACTCATCGAGCGCCTCTCGGAATTTGGGGTCGCTCATCATTTTCTTCGAGAGCTTCCCCGAAAGGTCAAATGCCATACTTTAAATCACCTTGAAGAATGTCAAAATACCCGTCACAAACAGTGCGATAATGATAAGCGGAAGCACATAGCACATATAGCCCTTCATCCACTTTTTGACCTTCATGCCCTTGCCGGAGTTTGCCTCTGCAATGAAGTTGTCCCAACCCCACGCCTTTTTCAGGGTCGAGAACAGCACAAAGCACAGAGCGCCGATCGGCAGCAGCACGTTGCTCAGCACGAAGTCCTCAAGACTCAGGACATTGCTGCCCTCGCCGAAGGGCATAAAGCCGCTCCACAGGTTAAAGCCGAGCGCACACGGCGTTGCAAGGACGAGCATCGCAATACAGTTTATAAGCGCAGCCTTTTTGCGGCTCCAACCGAAAAGGTCGATGCAGCACGCCATGATGTTCTCAAAGGTCGCAAGCACGGTGCTGATGGCGGCAAAGCACATGAACAGGAAGAACAGACTTCCCCACAGTCTGCCGAGCGGCAGATTGGCGAAGATGTTCGGCAGGGTTATGAATATCAGCGGAGGACCGGAGTTGACCTCGACCCCGTAGCTGAAGCAGGCGGGGAAGATTATAAGTCCGGCGGTGATGGCGACGACGGTGTCGAGGATGACTACGTTCACCGACTCGCCGAGGAGCGAGCGCTCCTTGCCGATGTAGCTGCCGAATATCGCCATTGCTCCGACGCCGAGACCGAGGGTGAAAAACGCCTGCGTCATTGCGCCGATGACAAGCTCAACGCTGAAATTCGAGAAGTCGGGCTTTAGATAAAAGCTCAGGCCCTCCTTTGCGCCGTCCATGAAAAAGCTGTTCACCGCAAGGACTATCATCAGTATGAAAAGCCCGATCATCATATACTTCGTTATGCGCTCAAGCCCCTTTTGCAGGCTGAACGAGCAGATAAAGAAGCCGATTATGACGGCCGCCGCCATGCAGACGAGCATAAGCGCCGGATCGGAGCAGAAGCTGCCGAACTCGGCTGCGACCTGCTGTGCGTTCAGACCTTCAAACTTGCCTGCGGCGGTCGCAACGAGGTAGTACAGAAGCCAGCCTGCGACGTTTACATAGAACATCATAAGCAGGTAGTTGCCCGCCATTGCGACGCCGCCGTGGATGTGCCACTTGCTGCCCTTAGGCTCAAGCGCCTGATACATCTTAACGGGGCTTTTCTGAGCGGCTCTGCCCATCGTAAACTCGGTCAGCAGCACGGGGATCCCCAAAAGCACGAGGAAGGCAAGGTACACGATGACGAAGGCTCCGCCTCCGTACTGACCCGCCATGTATGGGAATTTCCAAACGTTGCCTAAGCCTATCGCACAGGCAGCGCTGAGCATCAGGAATCCAAGACGGCTTCCGAGCCTGTCTCTTTGCATATCAATACACCGCTTTCCGAATAATAGTGTGGATTATTGAATAATAGTACAACAATTATAAATATTTATCAAGCTCTTTTTCGACATTGGGGTACTTCTTCACACGGGGTGCGTCGATGTACCTGCCCCGCATCACAATAGCTTTGGGATTGCGCAGGACGGAGATGTCACGGAGCGGATCGCCCTCGCATATCAAAAGGTCAGCCGATTTCCCGACCTCGACCGTACCCGTCTCCGCATCAATGCCGGCAATGCGGGCGTTAATGCAGGTGGCGGTGTGCAGCGCAAAGGCGTTGTCAACGCCGACGTACTTTACGAAGTACGCAAGCTCACGCCACATATCGTAGTGCGTGACGTAGGGGCAGGCGGTGTCGGTTCCGAGTCCGACGGGGACGCCGTTTTTGAGCGCCGCCTTTGCGCAGGCGATAACGCCGTCAAGCACGACACGGCTGTTAAACTGCACCGTCTCGCTTGCGCCGCTTATCTCCCTGTCGAACAGTGCGCAGGGTATCGCCGGAGAGATGGTGCAGACATGGGCGGCTCCGCTTTTCACAAATTCCGCCATCGTCTCGTCGTCCGGCTGCGCACCGTGTTCTATCGTGTCAACACCGCCGTAGAGCGCCGCCTTGAGTCCCGCCGGACTTTCGACGTGCGCTGCGACCTTGTAGCCGAGTTCGTGCGCCGTGTCGCAGCACGCCTTCACGAGTTCGGGACTCATTTTAAGCTCGCCAGGCTCGCCACGCTTTTTTGCGTCAAGCACGCCGCCGGTTATCATGAGCTTTATGAGGTCGGGCGAATCCTTTGCGATAAGCCGGACGTACTTTTCGCAGTCGGCGACGCTTTCGGCCTCGTAAGCCAAAACGCCCGCCATGTGACCGCCCGGCACCGACACCGCCATGTTCGAAACGAGCATACGGGGGCCTAAGGTGCGTCCCGAATTTATCGCATCCCTGATCCTGCCGTCGATGTCTCCGAGCCCGCCGACGGTGCGTATCGTGGTGACGCCGGAGAGAAGCTCCGTCTTTGCAAAGCCGCGGCAAAGAGAGTACACCACCGCTCTGCTGGGCGCAAAGGACATGAGCCGCCGCACGCTTTCGGCGTTCTGCTTTTTGGTGTGCTTCGGCATACCCGAACCCGGCAGATGCACATGAAGATTTATAAGCCCCGGCATGAGGTACTTGCCGTTAAGGTCAATGACCTCAGCGCTGCCGGTGTCGGCGTCGTCGGGCAGAATGTCCGCAATGACGCCGTTTTCGATGAGCAGCTTCTTCCCCGTTATCGGCTGCATATTTTCGGTGCCGTCGAGGATGACCGCATTTTTGAGAACGTAAGTTTTGTTTTTCATAAGAGCGCCTCCGTGTCATAAAAATGCAACAGGCGGTGCAGCAAAAGCTGCACCGCCGTCATGTTCACAACTTACTTTATGAGATTCAGCGTAAGGGTGAGGAGAACGAACGCCAAGGCGAACCACTTAGTTGCCTTTGCAAGCTTTGCGTCCCAAGTCTTTGCTTTGCCCTTGCTCATAAAGGTTTCCGCACCGCCGGCGATGGCGCCGGAAAGTCCTGCGCTTTTGCCGCTCTGAAGAAGAACGACGACGGTAACTGCAAGACCGGATACGAGCTGAAGAATGGTGAGAATGAGTTTAACGGTTCCCATTTATATATCAATCCTTTCGAAAATCAACAAATTAGCTTTATTACTATAACACAGCTATGCCGCAATAGCAAGCATTTTTTACGCCGCTGCGCTAATTTTTGCCGTTTTCCTGCGATAAAAGTCTCAGCGTCGCCTCATCGGGCTTGCCGTCGAAGAACTTACTCAGCACACGGGAGAAGGTCTCGCATTCGGGAGCGGCAGCGGCAAAGAGCGTCATGCACGAGCGCAGCTTCAGATCGTCCGGGTACCAGAACACGGCGGAAGCGTCGGAGGTCGAAAGTCCGAGGAGCGCCTCGCTTATCTCACGCAGCCGAGCGCCGAGGACGGGATCGTCAAAATAGGCTCTCGCCTCACCCATGCTCCGTATGCCGTAGTACAGCGAGGTGGCGCTCATGCCAAGCCCCGAAAGCTGCGGAAAGACGTACCACATCCAGTGTCCGTTTTTCCGTCCCGCTCTTATCTCGGAAAGCGCATCATTGTAGCTTCCCCTCTGCGCTCTGCGGAATCTGTCAAGATCGTAGTTCACGTTGTACTCCTTTCGGCGGCTTTGCGCCACTCGTCCCTTGTCAGGCGGCTATACCGCTCTGTCCTGACGTCGCCCATCAGCTCGCAGGGCTTGTTTTCCTCGGTGTGATGATACCGAAAGCCGCACTTTTCCTGACATCGCCTTGATTTTTCGTTGCCGTCGTAGTAAACGCACCACATGACCGAGCAGTCGAGATCTCGGAATGCGTGCCTTTGCAGCGCCCGCACTGCTTCGGGAATATAGCCCTTTCCCCAAAACGGAACGCCTATCCAGTAGCCGATCTCAAGCTCGTCGTCGCCGACGCTCACCTGATCCGACATGGGCTTAAAAAGCCCGACACTGCCTATCGCACGCCCGTCCCCTTTAAGGCAGACGGCGTAGGTCTCGTCCTTCGACAGCACGTCTCTTATAACTCTGCGGCTGTCCTCAACGTCCGTGTGAGCGGGCCAACCCGCCGGAGGACCCACGGCGGGGTCCTTTGCGTATTCGTAAAGGCTCTCCGCATCGGACTCCTCCCACGGTCGGAGAATAAGCCTCTCTGTCGTAATCGTCATTCGTTTTCCTTTCGCATTACAGCTTGGCGATGTCGGCGACGAGGGCATCGACCTCCGCCTGCGTCGTCGCCCAGCTCGTGCAGAAGCGCACGACCGTACCCTGCGGCATGGTACCCTCCTCCTCGAAGTAGTAGCCCTTCGCAAGCGCTTCCTTTTGGCTGTCGCTCAGGATGACAAACTGCTGGTTTGTAAAGCTGTCCACCCAAAACGGAACGCCCTTGCGCTCAAACGCCGTTTTTATCTGCATTGCAAGCTCGTCGGCACGCTTTGTCCGTTCAAAATACTCGCCGCTTTGTAGCATGACCGCAAATTGCAGTCCCATGAGCCAGCCCTTTGCCAAAACCGCACCGTTTTGCTTCATGTACGCCTTGAAGCGGTATTTAAGCGACTGCTCGGTGATGACGAGCGCCTCGCCGAACAGCGCACCGCACTTCGTTCCGCCGATGTAGAAGACATCGCTCAGCTCCGCAAGATCCCGCAATGTCAGGTCGTTGCGCTCGGAGCCGAGACCGTAGCCCATCCTTGCGCCGTCCACAAACAGATACATTCCGTAGCGTTTGCACACCTCGCTTATCTCCCGCAGCTCACGCTTTGAGTAGAGCGTTCCCTTTTCGGTCGGGAAGGACAGATACACCATCTTAGGCTCGGTGAGATATTCGGGCGTCCCGCCGTCGTAGTATGCGGCGGCACAGGCGGCAATCTGCCGTGCGTCTATCTTGCCGTCGGTGTTCGGCAGCTCAAGGATCTTGTGTCCGGTGTTCTCGATGGACGCCGCCTCGTGGCAGTTGATGTGACCCGTGTCGGCGGCAATGACGCTCTGCACGGGAGACAGCGCCGCCGAAATGACGACGAGGTTCGCCTGCGTTGCGCCGGGGACGAATTTTATAAGCGCATCTTCGTTTGAAACGAGCCTTTTAATGACGCTCTCCGCCTTTGCGCACCACTCGTCCTCACCGTATCCGGCATAGCTTGTGCCGTTGGTAGCGGCAAGCTCCTTTAATACGGACTCAAAAGCCCCGTGATTGTAGTCGTTGTTGAATCTAATCATTTAAATCTCTCCTTTTCCATCACCGCCACGGCTTCGACGTGGCTCTGTTGTTCAACGGAAAACGTCCCCGCCCCTATTGTACAAAAGAATGGCGGAACACCGATTTTCCCCTTAACGCTGTTATGTCTAAACGATACAAGTGTTGTATAGGCAAATAGCGTAAATTCTTATTTTGCTTTAACTCCTGCAAGTTCGCAAAAATTAGCAAAGCCTCCCTGCTCGTCATCAGAAAGAATATCTTTTGCGATCTTTCCGCCATTGTTGATATATTCATCTAAGCTAAGTTTATTTGTGTTTAATTCTCTGGCTATTCTTTGAATATCAGCAATTATTACGTCATCCGAATTCATCTTGCTTGCTCCTCAACAAATATGTCTCCTCTTAAGAAGAGGAATTATATCTCACTTCTGTGGATTTAAACATGAAACCCCACCGCCGTTTTCCCGTTTATGTCAAAAACGGATGTGTTTCCACACAAGAAAACCGAGCTTTCCGCAAGGCTCCTTTGATGATGCTTACCTCGCAGGAAGCCCGGAAATGCGCTTTGTTTTGAAACCTGAGTTTATTCTCTTGACAATAAGCATACCGTCTCGACGTGGCTCGTGCGGGGGAACATGTCCACCGCCGTGACCTTTTTAAGCTCGTAGCCGCAGTCGTTAAAGCGCAGGATGTCCCTTGCGAGCGTTGCGGGGTTGCAGGAAACGTAGACTATGCGCTCGGCCCCCATGCCGGAAAGCGTGCGTATTGCGGACTCGTCCATGCCCTTCCTCGGTGGATCGGTCACGATCGCTTCGGGGCGGATGCCTCTCGACGCCAGCATCTTCGCTGCGTACGACGCATCGGCGCATATGAACTCGGCGTTTTCTATGCCGTTTCGCTGCGCATTGCGCCGTGCGTTCTCCACCGCCTCCGGCACTATTTCCGCACCGATGACCTTCTGCGCCTTTTTCGCAAGGTACAGACTTATCGTCCCTGCGCCGCAGTACATATCAAGCACCGTGCCGCCGTCTATCTCGGCATACTCAAGCGCTTTTTCGTACAGCCGCTCCGCCTGGGGCGGGTTTATCTGATAAAACGACCGCACCGACACCTCGTACTCAATGCCGCCGAGGCTGTCATGCACGACCTCACTGCCCCACAGCGTGTAAAGCTCGCCGTCTATCACGACGTTGCCGGGCTTTTTGTTCACGCAAAGCACGATCCCACTCAGGTTCGGGCAGTCGCTTTTAAGGCGCTGCACCATGCTCTGCGTCCTTGCGCCGAGTCCCTTTGCCGCAACGACGCAGGCGACGGCGTCCGAGCCGTTCACCGCCGTGCGAACGAAAACGTGACGCAGAACGCCCCTGCCGCTTTCCTCGTCGTATGCCGGGATGCGGTTTTCCCTTGCAAAGCGCAGCAGCGAGGACGCAACGGCATCCGCCGTTTCGTTCTGTATGAGGCAGCCCTCTACAGGTACGAGCGCATGACTGCGCTTGGCGTAAAAGCCGCACTCCATGCCGCCGAGACCCTCCTTAAAGGTGTATATACCCTTGTTGCGGTAGCGGCAAATATTCTCGGCGGCGATGATCTCCTGCGCCGTGACGCTCTGCTTTCCGATGTGCGTCAGCGCATCGTTTAAGCGGCGCAGCTTAAAGCGCTTTTCCTCCTCGTAGCTCATGTGACGCAGGGTGCAGCCGCCGCAGCGAGGGTATGCATTGCACTCCGGCGCTATGCGCTCCGGCGAAAGCGAGACCGCTTCCTCGGCTCTGCCGTAGACCGCAGCGGCGCTCACCTTGACTATCCGCACACGCCAAATCTCTCCGACGATCGTCCCCGGCACGAACACCGCCCTGCCGAGGATCCGTGCGACACCTGCGCCGTCGGAGCCGTAACCGCATATTTCTGCGGTAAATATTTCGTTTTTCTTTAAATCTTCCATAAATTTTAATATAACACGCAAAGCCTCATTTTTCAATTGCATATCCTCGGATTTTCGGGGAACAATAATGCGGTAACGGAGGTGTAACATGAGAAAAGCAATAATCATAGTGGCGGTTTTGTGCCTTATCGTGAGCGTGTTCTGTGCCTGCAACGCCGAGCGTGGGCGTGTTTCGAGCGACCCCGACGGCATGATAACGGACCCACCGCACAGCAGCGCACCCGTAACGGAGACTCCAGCAACGCCGAGTCCCGACATGAGCGCAAGCCCCAACCCCTCAAACGTCATAACGCCCTGAGCGCAGCTACCCTCAGACAGCCACCGAGCTGTCTGATTTTTATTATTATCCCTCTTGAAATGTGAAAGCGTTTGCGTTATTATATGTTATCTTTTAATGTCAGGATGTGATCGTATGAGCTATATTCCGACGCCTGAGCAGGCGGAAGAGCTGGTAAAACGTTACAACAAGGAGCCGTTCCACATACAGCACGCCGAGACCGTGTCCAAGGTAATGGGCGAGCTTGCCAAGGAGTTTGACCCCGAAAGAGTCGATTTCTGGGCAGCCGTCGGTATGCTTCACGACATAGACTTCGAGCTGTACCCGGAGCAGCACTGTGTCAAGGCAAACGAGCTTCTGCATGAGCTTGACATTGACGAGGACATGATCCACGCCGTAATAAGCCACGGCTACGGTATATGCATCGACGTCGAGCCGCAGCTTTACATGGAAAAGGTGCTTTATGCGGTGGACGAGCTTACGGGACTCATCGGTGCCGTTGCGCTCATGCGCCCCACGGGTCTTGAGGGCATGGAGGTCAAGTCCGTCAAGAAGAAATTCAAGGACAAGAAGTTTGCCGCCGGCTGCTCAAGAGACGTCATCATCCGAGGTGCGGAGATGTGCGGCTGGGAGCTTGACGAGCTGATTTCGAGAACCATAAACGCCATGCGTGCCTGAGATGGCAAAGGTAAGGCTGTATATCGCCGACGGGAGCGGGCTTGAGCTTTCGCCCGCTCTCGCCGCCGTTTCGCCCGCCCGACGCAGCAAGGCGCTGCGCTGCCGCAGTGAGGAAAAGCAGCGTGCATCGCTCGCCGCCGAGCTTCTGTTAAAGCTTGCCTGCGGCAGAACGGACTATAAGACCACGGATAAGGGCAAGCCCTACTTTGAGGGCGACCCCCTGTACTTTTCCCTTTCCCACAGCGGCAGCTTTGCTCTCTGCGCCGTGTCGGACTATCCCGTCGGCGCCGACCTTGAAACGCCCGACGCAGCAGCTCACATAAATGTTGCAAAGCGTTTTTTCAGTGAAGCGGAGTACGAAAGCGTCTTACGCTCTCCCTCCCCCGCCGATGCGTTCTGCTCCGTGTGGGTGCAAAAGGAGTCCGTCGTCAAGGCAAGCGGAGAGGGTCTTGCGGCACTGAGCAAGGCATCGCCCCTGTCCCAAGGCACTATATGCCTTCGCTGCGGCGAGCTGTATATCGGTCTCTGCGTTCTAAATTCGGAAATTGAGGAGCTTGAGGTTCATGTTGAAAGAGATCTTTCACAAGCTATTTGACGTTACGACGATCAAATTCGTAATAGTCGGCATAATAAATACGCTGTTCGGTTACGGCATCGGTCTTATCTGCCTCAACCTTCTGCATCTCAACTTCTGGGTATCGACCGTCGCAAACTACTTCTTCGGCAGCGTGCTTAGCTATTTTCTGAACAAGCACTACACGTTCCGCTACAAGGGCGGAGATGCCAAGGTCGTTTGGCGCTACGTTCTTGAGATCGCAGTGTGCTACATCATCTCCCACGGCATCGCAAAGCCGCTGTGCGGACTGCTGCTTGCGTCCTATTCCGCCTCCCTGCGTGACAACGTCGCCATGGTGGTCGGGCTCGTGTTCTTCGCCGCAACGAATTATTTCGGTCAGAAGTTCTACGTCTTTAGGTCCAAGCCCGAAAAAGAAAACAACTGAACACAGCAAAAGACCTCCGAAGCCGTGCTTCGGAGGTCTTTTTATATTCTCTTAGGGGAGTATTTCACCGGGATCGGGTTCCTTCACGTTGTCGCCCGTATCCTCGACGTTCACCGTGTAGGTCGGTACGATCTCGACCGTTATGTCGTCCCTTGTCAGGTCGATGTTTCCGAGAATGTCCTGCTTGCCTATCACGAAGGTAAAGGTCTGTATATCGTACTGCTTCATCTCCATGGAGACCATCTTGTTGACATCGTATGCAACAAGCTCATTGCCGCAGTAGACCTTGACGATGTACATACGGAAGTCAATGGTCGCCGCCATGTTGTTTACGACCTTTGCACGGACAATGAAGTCGCCGTTTCGCTCGAACGCCTGAGGCACGGTTATGGAAATGTCGCTTATCGTGCTGACGCTCTCGTCGCCGGAGCTGTAATACGGCTGTCCGTCGTCGGGAACAAAGCGAGCTCCCTTGTAGTAGCAGCTCTCGCCCATCCAGTCACCGTAAAGCGCTCTGGAGGAGAGGCTCTTTGCGTTGTATACCTTTATCTCATTAACGTTGCTCGTCGCAAGCGTGTTCGGTATAAGTATCGCCTTGTCATCGGTAAAGCAGAGGCTGTCATATACGCCGCCGCACATGAGCGCAAGACGGGCATTGCCGGAGTTGTCCATGCTGTACAGGTTGCGGTTAAAGGAGGAGAGACAGTAGAAGGTGTCCTCAAACTTGTAAATGCTTCTGTATCTTATGGCGGTCTGCGCCGGGAAAGCGCCCACGGTCTTCACGACCGCCGGAGCCTGGATCGACATGGCGTAGAGGTTCAGATCATAGTTTCCCTGTGCGTCATATGCCATGAAATACATCACATGACCGTCGAAGAAGCTCGTGTTGATGTTTATATCGGACAGCTTTGAAAATTCACCCCGTGCAATATCGTAGCACCAGAGATTTGCGGCAAGCGTGGTGTCGCCGTCGGTACCGTCCGACTTCTTGAGCGTTACTTCGCTCGTGAGCTTAAAGTATATGCAGCCGTTCCATCCGTAGGGTTGGAAATACATTACGTCCTTGTAGTCAAAGTCCCGTATTGCGTTAAAGCTGCCGCCGGAGATCGTTCCGAAGGTGAATTTATAATCCGCTACCTGCTCCGCATATCCGGTAAACATCAAGGCATAGATGCCGCCGTCGTAGAAGCAGTAAGCTTCAACGGCATTGCCCGCATAGACCGTTGTGAGAGTTCCGCTCTGCGGATCGAGGCACATAAGCTTTCCGTCGGCAGTGCCCATGGTGCTTACGCAGAAGTAGACCTTGCCGTTATACAAGCTGAGGTTGTCGATCCTTTCACCGGACTTGCCGGTATAAATGCGGCTGAGATTATTGTTACCGTCGGTGCGGTAAAGTGCGTAGAGCTGAGTGGAGGTATCCTCGTAATACTTGTACACACAGTAGTAGCTGCTGCCGACCTGAACTGCCGGACTGTCGTTTTCGAGGTTTGCCTCAAACGCCGCCATGTCGGAGTTTATCTTTGAATCGTGACCCACACGGTCGGCCGGTTGGAGCAGACGCGCAATAATCACCGCTATCTGAGCGCGGGTGGTGATGCTGTCGCCGCCGAAGCTGTAATCCTTCCATCCGTTCATAACGCCGGAGGCATACATGAGCTTAACGGAGTCAAGATATTCGGCAGGGATGCTGTCAATATCGGTTATCTGCCTGTCGCTTATCGTGGGCATATCCTCTTTATCAACAGCACGGCTGAATATGTACGCGATTGCATAGCGCGGTATCAGCACACTGTCAAAGCTGACGCCCTTGGGATAGCTCGGAGGGAGCATATCCATGGCGAGACAGTAGCGGTAATACGGAGAGTACCAGCTGTCGCCGGGGCGCTCCTGAAGGTTCAGCGCATTACCGTAGTATGCGGCGTGTATTCTTGCCGCTATGACTATCGCCTGCGCCCACGACACCTGCTTTTCGGGACGGAAGGCTCCGTCCTGATAGCCGAGAAGTATGCCCTTGTCATAGGCGACCTTAATACCGTAGTACGCCCAGTGTCCGGTTTCGAGGTCGGAGAAGGTATAGCTCGTCATCTGTGCAACATCCTCAAAAACGCCAAGTCCGCTGCCGGTATCCGCCGTCGGCGTGACGGCGTAGGCAGGTATGGACAAAAGGCTGCACAGCACAAGCACCACGGCAAGTATTCTGGATCCTTTTTTCATATCAATTCCTCCGAAGGGTAACAAATTGGTATCAAAACAGATTATAACAGGTTACATAACATTTTGCAAGAGAAAGAAGAACATAATTATGAGGTTTTTTCCGTTATCATCCTGTAGTATTGCCAGCAGTGCAGCTTATTCACAAGCTCCTGCTCCTCCTTTGTCGGCGAATCGGTGATCTCGCCGTCTGCGCGGCACACTATGCCGGACTTGATAACGGGCAGCTCACGGCGAAGCTCGCACATAAACGAGGTGTAGGCATCGCAGCCGTCGTAGCCGAGAAGCTCCATAACGGTGGAGCCTAAAAAGCAGGCGCTTATTCTGCCGTCCTCCGGCAAATCGAGCTTTTCGGCCCTGTCCGCCATGCTTTCGCCCTTGAGGTACGCGTCGTTGCCCCAGATAATGTACGGTACGCTGCACGTGTCGAGCACCTGCTCCGGCGTTTCGTTTTTGCCGACAGAGAGTCCAAGCTCACGGTAGCTCAAATAATCGGGGCCGAGGTTCGGCAGATGGTCGCCGAAAAACACAAGAACGTAAGGCTCGTCGAGCGTGTTGAGATACTCGGTAAGCTCAAGGAGCATATCCGAGGAGCATTTAATTCCGTAGCCGTAAACCGACAGATACTCCTGCGCCGCGGCGCTCAGTTCAATGTCCGTCTCGACCGGAGGTATGTCCGTACCGGGGTACTTTGTGTAGTTATATGCCTGATGGTTCTGTATCGTCGTCGCATAGGTGAAAAGCTTTTCGCCGTCTGAGGTCCGGGACGAAAGCTCTGCCTTCAGCTCGGCGAGGAACGTGGCGTCAATGTACGGATTTTCGCCGAACTCACCGACAAAGAGTCTGTCCTCAAAGCCGAGAAAACTCATAGCGCTGTCACGGTTGTAAAACCAACTCTCACCGGGATGCATAAACAGCGTCCCGTAGCCGAGAGAGCGCATCAGATACGCCACGGACGGAGTATTCTTGTGGAAGCTGCGCAGGGCGGAATTGCTTGTGCGGCTTATCATATTCGTCTGCATTTCGCCGATAACGTCAAACTCCGTATTCGCCGTACCTGCTCCGAAGTTCGGTACGACGATCTTTCCGCTTATGCAGTTCGGGCTTTCGGTCACCTTAAAGTAGCCGCTTAAAGGACTGTCCTCTGCGGTGTATGTAAAGAGCTCATTGTCAAAGAGATCGGAAAACGCCTCGCACATTATAAACAGCACCTGCGGCCGCTCACCCGTCTCCGGCGCCGTCGGTTCAAATTCGTCGATGCATTTTTCTATGTCGCTTTGCGAGTAGCCCTCCGGCTTGTCAACCGAGTAAAGCTCCGTGTTGTACAGAAAACAGTAGTTAAAGCCAAGCTCGTTAAATACGGTCGTGATGTTGTACTGATTGCTCACGGGGAAGGAGGCGTAAAGCTCACGGTCACGGTATAGCGTAAAGAAGCAGCCGAAGAAAACCGCAAGCGAAAGCAGCGCGCCGCCGACCCTCACGGCTGCATGGGGGCGCTTTCCCCTGCCGATGACGATGCCCAAAATAAGCAGCGCAGCGCTTGACAGCAGCAAAATGGCGACGATGCCGTAATGCATATCAAGGCGGTACTCGCCGGTTGCGGTGAGCGCCTCACGAAGAAGCGTGATGTCAGCCGGCACAAAGGGATCGTCTCTGCCGTCGATCTTCAGCAGGTTTACATAATTCAGTAAGCCAAAGATCAGATTTGTCACGCCGCCGGAAATAAAGCTGTTTGCGGTCGCAAAGTACAGAACAAGAAGCAGCACCGCAGGCGGCAGTATATTCAGGAACAGAAGCAGCGGATTATGGAGCATTATCCGCATCGCTGCCATAAATGAGCCGGGTTCGATATAAACGCACATCAGAAAGATCCACACGAGCATGAGGATAAGCTCCGCCCACGCAAAGCGGTCGTGGAAGGGGAGATATTTGTTTTTAAGCGTCTTCATATATATTTCCTTTGCGACAAACTATTGATGTTAGAATTTGATTATGCCACTTTCACGGCAAAAAATCAAGTGACAAGCCGCTTTGCCTGTCCAAAAGCCGCAGGACGGGAATAATCGCCAAAAACACGCGTCCGTTTTTGGCGAACATGGCAGATTTTCGCAAATGCAATTGCCTTGTACGCACAAATAATGTATAATTAATTTGTTAAAAACGAACTACAAATTCCGAAAGGAGCATAACTATGAAAAAAAGGCTTATCGCGATCGTTCTGTGTCTTATGATGGCGCTCTCGCTGCTGCCCGTTGCAGCGCTTGCGGAGACTCGAGTCATTGACAGCATCGACGTGATGTACGACGCACCGTGGCAGGGCGGCAAGCTCTCGCAGCCCAACTATTCCTACGGCGACCTGATGCTCAAGGACTTCTACTGGTGGTGCGATGTTGACGGAGACGGTGTGTATAACGCCGACATTGACGGCGAACACGCCACGGTGTATGACACGGAGTATGAATACTACCTCCACGTCAGATTCCAGACCTCCGAGTACTCCGCCTTCGCAAAGGTTGCCGAGGGCGACAGCTTTGTGTACACCGGAAAGATCATCTGCAACGGCAGCACCGTGTTTGATGGGAAGGCCTATGTCAGCGCCGACAGCAGAGTGCTGACGGCAGACATTCCGGTCGGTGTCCCCGCCCCTGCTCACAATCCCGGCAAATACAATGTCGTCTGGAGCGAGGGCTTTGAGGCCGGTGGTCTGCCCGAGGGTTGGAGCGTTAAGGATGCCGACGGCGACGGCTATAACTGGGGGGTATTCTTTAGCAAGAATAATTACGATTCCCATTGCGGAGACGGCTCCGTTTCCTCATATTCGTATGTAAATGCAGAAGCAGTCACTCCTGACAACTGGCTCATCACACCGGAAACCGAGGTCGGCAAGGGCTATGTCTTCTCCTTCTATGCAAAGGCGAAGGATCCTCAGAATTTCAAGGAGGTATTCGGTGTTTACATTTCCGTTGACGGCGGCGACTTTACGCAGCTCGGCAGCGACTACACCACTTCCGCTCAGTGGACGGAATACCGCTTTGACCTCTCGGCATACGAAGGCAAAGCCGTTAAGCTTGCAATAGTACACCACAACATCAGCGATATGTACGCCCTTGCGGTCGATTGCGTGTATATGCTTCAGAAGGCGCCGTACCCGTTCACGGACGTTGAGTATGAGGGACGCCACGCACCCTTTGCCGACGCTATTTTGTGGGCTGCCGATAACGGCATCACCCAGGGCTACGGCGACGGTACCTTCAGACCCGATCAGGCTTGCACCAGAGCGCAGGTCGTCACCTTCCTCTGGCGTGTTGCAGGCTGCCCCGAACCCAAGAGCAGCGTAAACAATTTCTCCGACGTCTCCTACGAGGGTGCGCTCGTTCACTACTACAAGGCCATCCTCTGGGCTTCCGAGCAGGGCATTACCACCGGCTACTACGACGGAACCTTCCGTCCCTTTGAGGTCTGCACGAGGGCACAGTTTGTCACCTTCCTCTGGCGCTACGAGGGCAAGCCGACGGTGAACATCGAAAACCCCTTTACCGACGTTGTTCACAACTCCTACTATGACGCCATCATGTGGGCTTCCCAGACCGGCGTTACGCAGGGCTACGGCAACGGTCTCTTCAAGCCCGACAACGTCTGCTCCAGAGCGCACGTCGTCACCTTTATCTATCGTGCCGAGGTGGAGCTGTAAGCTATATGAAAAATCGGCGTCGGGATACCCGGCGCCGATTGTGTTTTTAGCGCTGTCCTTGCGCTGACACCTTTGGAGGATCGTCCATGAACCGTGAAGAATTAAAGCGCCTGATTCTCGAAAACTACCTTGCCGCGACTGATCGTCCGTGGCAAAAGTACCCGAATTTTGAAGTGTTCCGGCACCCTCACAGCGGGAAGTGGTTTGCTCTAATAATGGACGTGCCGAAAAGCAGGCTCGGTCTTTCCGACCCCGGCAAGCTCGATGTGGTCAATCTAAAGTGCGACCCCGTTCTGATCTCCTCACTTCTGGGTGAAACGGGGATCTTTCCCGCATATCACATGAACAAGGAGAATTGGCTCACCGCCGCGCTTGACGGAAGCGTACCTGACGATATGCTTCGCCTGCTTCTCGACATGAGCTATTCCCTTACATCGCAGCATAGAAATATGCACTGAACCGGACTTTTGCAGCAGCAAAAGTCCGGTTTTTCTTATTCGCAGTCTGCGTCGTAGCTGGCGATGTAGTCTGCTTCGTCCTCATCGTCGGGAGTGGGGGCCGAGATCTCCGACCAACCGTCTGTCGAGTCCACGGCGACGCAGTTCCACTGCTCTCCCTCCGGCGACACGAGCGCCATTCCCTCGTCCGCCGTGAGCAGGATGCGCTCGGTCTCCGCGTCTCCGACAGTATTTATGACCTTTCCGACCGTCATGCCGTCACCTCCTCGGCTACCGACGAGCTGATTATATCCGTTCCGGCAGAGCATCTCCTGCCGTTGTACTCCGTGTCCTCCGCCGCCTTGATGGTGATCGTCGCCTTCGTTGCGCCGTTGCGGATATTTGCCATAAAGGCATCCGCATTTGCGCCCGTGGTGTAAACCGTTATCGTAAGCCCCGACTGCGTACACTTTGAAAAGCTGCTTGCCGAAACACTTGTCACAGCATAGCCGACCGAGCCGACGCTGACCTCGGTGAGCGCCGTACACTGATCGAATGTGCCGTTTGGCAGCCTCGCGACCTTCGGCAAAGCGATGCTTTTTAATGCGATAGCCGAGCTGAAGCAGTATCCGTCGCCGGACGGGTAGTTGATATTCGTGACGTTCTCCGTTCCCGTCACCTCTTCCACATTCGATTTTGTAAGCCACGACCTTGCAAGCGTCGTGACAGTAGGCATGAGCTTGACCTTCTTCAGCTGCCTGAACCCAAACGGCGTCCATGTCTCGACGCTGTATGTTCCGAATATGGCATAGGGAGCGACGGTTCCGTAGAGCGTACATTCCGTAGGCTGATTTTTGCTGTCAACCGCATCGAATACTACACCCGCCGAAATGCCTGCACCGCCGTCCTTTGTGTTCTCGACTACGATGTCTGCCTCGCAGTATTTGCCGGAGGTTTTGAGGGTTTTTGTGCCGCTCTCGGTAAGCTCCGCGACGGCGCTGCCCTTGTACTTTACCGTCACGCTCATTCGCTTTCACCTCCGTACCTCGGCAGCGCCGCCGTTACCTCGGCGACGATCTCCGCCTTGTCCGATGCCGTCCAATAGTCAACGCCCTTCACGGGCGCAGCACCGCCGCCGTTTTTCGCCGCCTCGTTTATCGCCGCAACGAGCGTATTTTTAGCCGTGGTGTCGAGATCACCGAGATCGCCGATAGCATTTTTAAGCGTCGCCCACACGGGAAGCGTGGGCGCAGTCGATTCGTCGCCGGAGGGATCGGCTCCGCTCTGCACATAGCCGAGGCGCGCCCACACCGTGGGGATGACCGTCTCGCCGTCCTGCGACACGCCGTAGACTCCGCACATAAGCTCGTCCCCGGAAGCCGCCAAGCACTCGTGCGGGATAACACACCTATCGTCCGTCCACTCGCTTTCCGGCACGTCGTAAGTGACGCTTCCAAAGCGGAAAACCGCCGTTTTCGCAAGCCCGTCCCAAGCGCCGTCGAACTCAAAGCGCAGAGCAGCCCCCACCGTGCCGGAGGTGTAGACCTCCCGCTCCGCTGCGGAAGCCGTCGCCCCGCTTATCTTTACCGTCGTCATTTCCTGCCTCCCTTTTCTCCGCTTTCGTCCGCCGCATCCCGCAGACTGCTCAGCGTTCTTTTAAGCCAAGCGGGTATGGGCGCACCGAGCTTTGCCGCATTTTCGATGATGCTGCCAAGCTCCGTAAATATATACCACACCGCTACGACGGGCGTTGCAAGCACCGTATACTCAAAGGGCAGGCTAACGCTGCCGCTGCCGCTCACCTGAGCCAGTGCGATATCGCACAGCGCCGCAACGAGCAAGGCGCATATCTCGCCCAGCTTGTGCCAAAGCCCCGCTCTTGCAGTCTTGCTGCTCCACTCGTTTTTTGACATTGCCGCCCAAGTGCCCGTCAGGTAATCGAGCGCCATGCACACGAGCATGATGACGACAAGCCATCCCACCCAGCCTATAAGCGCCGTAACCGCTGCAAAAGCGGCGGTTACGAACGCACGAAGTTCGGTGATCCTATCGGGTTTATCCATTGTTTTCACTGTTTCCTTTCGCTTTTCTGTACTCGATTATCGCAAGCTGCTCACGGGTCAGCGGATCGCTCCAACCGTAGGAGCCGTTCCTGTAGCCCCGTATAAGTCCGCTCTCTACTGCCCAACGCTTTGCCTTCTCCGCTTCGCTTTCGTAGTTTTCGGGGACGTAGGCGGTGCCGGCGCCCTTGCAGATGCCGCGGCAGATCGCTTCGCCGATCTCCCTGACGTTTTCGATTATCCACTCCGCGCCCTCGACGGAATCGTGGAACTCCGCCTCGACGTAGAGGCACTTGCCGGTCGTCTTGCGGATCTCGTCAAATCTTGCCGTGCGAACGCCGTAGTGCTCGTCGGCGACGGTTATCTCCGCCAGCTCGTCGTACACCGCCTGAGCGTAACGGAGCCTATCCTCGGAAAGCTGCGACACGAACACGACGCAGCCCTTCCCTCCACCTGCGTTCGTGTGAATGGGAACGTGAAGCTGTGCTCCCCATGCGTTCGACTCGACTATTGCGTCGTCGGTCTTGGTGCCTACGGCTGCACGCTTCACCTCGAAGCCGCAGCGGATGAGCGCCCTCTCGCAATGCTCCGCAATACGGTTGCACTGCTCCTTTTCGGTCGTATCCCCCGCCGAGTATTTGTTGTAATACTGCTGCGAGGGTGAAAGATATATTTTCATAGCTGCCTCCGTCAATTAAATTTCCCCTCCGTAATACGGGCGAAAGCGCCTGCGCCTTGTATGCGGACGTACAAGAAAAAGCGCTCTTGCTTTTTCGGGGCTTTCCGATTATATTGTATTGTATTAAAGCGTCGGAGGTTCCGTATGAAAGAAATGTCAACGGTCAAGAAATCGGCTCTGTGTGCCGTGTGCATCGCCCTGTGCTATGTACTGCCGCTCACGCTCCACGGCGTTCAGGACGCCGCAAAGGTGCTTTGTCCCATGCACATTCCCGTGTTTCTGTGCGGGCTTGTCTGCGGTTGGCAGTATGGGCTGTTCTGCGGCATTGCAGGTCCTGCTCTGTCAAGCGCAATTTCAGCTATGCCGCCCGCTGCGTATCTGCCCGCCATGATGGTGGAGCTTGCGGTCTACGGCGGAGTATCGGGACTTATGATGAAGCTCGTTCACACCAAGAGCACATATGCAGACCTCTACATAAGCCTTGTTTCTGCGATTCTTTCGGGTCGCATCCTTGCCGGAGTTGCAAAGACCTACATCTTTATGAGCGGCAGCTACGGTATGAAGGCTTGGATCGCCGGAAGCGTCATCGAGAGCCTTCCGGGAACGGTCATACAGCTCGTGCTTATTCCGAGCCTCGTCTTTGCGCTGATGCGGGCGCACCTCATCCCAGAGCGCTACGCCAAGGCAAAGTAAAAGACATCCGAACGGGTTTCCGTTCGGATGTCTTTTTCTATACTTTATATTTTTATTCTCAGCCGAACACGGAGAGCAGGAAGCCCGCAGCGATCGCCGAGCCGATGACTCCGGCGACGTTGGGTCCCATTGCGTGCATGAGCAGGTAGTTTGACTTGTTGTACTTCTTGCCCACGTCCTGAGCGACTCTTGCCGCCATCGGCACGGCGGACACGCCCGCAGAGCCGATAAGCGGATTGATCTTTCCGCCGGAGAGCCTGTACATAACTCTGCCGCCCAAAAGTCCGCCGACGGTCGACACCGCAAACGCCGCAAGACCGAGTGCGATTATCTTCAGCGTCTCCCAATTGAGGAAGCTCTGCGCAACCATGGTCGCACCGACCGAGGTCGCAAGGAAGATGGTGACGATGTTCATGAGCGCATTCTGCGCCGTGTCGGACAGCCTGTCGGTAACGCCGCACTCACGGAACAGGTTGCCGAGCATGAGACAGCCGATAAGCGGTGCCGTCGAGGGCAGAAGCAGGATAACGACGGTCGCAACGAGGATCGGGAAAACGATCTTCTCCTTTTTGCTGACCTCTCTGGTCTGCTCCATCTTGACGCTGCGCATTTTCTCGGTGGTCATAAGCTTCATAAGCGGAGGCTGGATGAAGGGTATGAGCGCCATATACGAATACGCCGCAATTGCGATGGGTCCCAAGAGCCACGGCGCAAGCTTCGACGCCGTGAATATCGCCGTGGGACCGTCGGCGCCGCCGATTATGCCGATCGACGCCGCCTCGCCGCCGCTGAAGCTCAAAAGGATGGCGCCCAAAAACGCCACGAACACGCCGAGCTGCGCCGAAGCGCCCAAAAGCAGGCTTTTGGGATTTGCAAGCAGCGGTCCGAAGTCGGTCATTGCGCCGATGCCGAGGAAAATGAGCGAGGGGTATATCCCCGCCTTGACGCCGATATAGAAGAAGTCAAGCAGTCCGCCGTTTGCGAGAATGTGACCATAGCTGTGATAGTAGGGGCTTGCCTCGTCGATAAACGCCGTCCACAGCTCCGGGTGATACATCGCATTGTCGCCCTGCCCGACGAAGTAGCTGAGATTCGTAAGCAGGCAGCCAAAGGCAATGCCGCACAGCAGCAGCGGCTCAAATTTCTTTGCGATGCCGAGGTACAGCAGCACAAAGGCAATGAGTATCATAACGAGGTTTTTCCAACCGCCGTCCGTCGTGAAGAACGCCGCAAAGCCCGATTCGAGCGCAAGCTTGCGAAGGGTTTCCAGAATGTCCATAAGCGCCCTCCTTTAAGAGATCACGACAAGAGGATCGCCCGTCTCCACCGTCTGCCCCTTCGCTGCGATTATGCTAGTGACGGTGCCGCTTCTGTCGGCAGTCACCTCGTTTTCCATCTTCATCGCCTCAAGCACGAGCAGCGTCTCGCCCTCGGTGACCTTCTGCCCGACGGTGACGGAAATTTTCAGTATATTGCCCGGCATGGGAGCCTTGACCGCATTGCCGTCGCCCGACGGAGCGGGTGCGGGAGCGCTCTCCTGCTTTTGAGCGGGAGCGGACACCGCAGCGGGAGCGGACACCGCAGCGGGAGCGGGAGAAGCCGCCTCGTACTCGTCGAGCAGGACGGCGCTGCCCTCCTCCACCTCGACCTCGTACACTCTGTTATTTAAGGTAACTCTGTATTTCATTCGTCACGAACCTCCTTGATGGAAATGAAGCGCAGTTCATTTAAAGGCTTTCCGAGACTGTCCGCCACGATAGCCATTATCATGGCGGCATCCTTCGGGTCGGTGTCGTAAAGCTTCAGCTCTCCGGCAGAGCCGGGAGCGGTCGCCTTTCTTTCCTCCGGCAGAGGCTCAGCTGCCGGTGCGGGCTTTTTCTTCGACATGAGCTTTCCCATTGCGGATATGACGAGCATCAGAAACAGCAGCCCCAAGAACACGACGGCATAGCCCAAAACGGCGGTCAGCACCGCATCGCCGAGGGGCATTTTGAATAAGCTTACCACGGCGCACCTCCTCAGATCCTGCTTATCGTGTAGCGAACCTTTTTCTCCTCAAGCTCGCTGCGTTTTTTGAAAAAGTCCTCCGCCACCTGCGGGAATGCGATATAGCTCAGCACGTCCTCCTCACAGCGGGCGGTGTCGCCGAGATACTTCTGCGCCTTCTCGAAGGTGTCCGTCGGCAGGGTGTCGGCGTATCTGCCGCTTATCGGCTGCTCGTCGCCGAGTATTTTCCTTCGCACCGCCTCGTCGATCGGAGCGGGAGGAGTGCCGTATTCACCCCGGCAGTAGGCTTTCACCTCGCTGCCGACGTTCTTGTAGCGCTCGCCCGCAAGCACGTTCTGCACCGCCTGCGTGCCGACCATCTGACTCGTCGGCGTGACGAGCGGAGGATAGCCCAACTCACGGCGCACCCTCGGCGTTTCTTCAAGCGCCTCGTCAAACTTCGAGAGCTTATTCATCATTTTGAGCTGGCTCAAGAGATTCGACAGCATTCCGCCGGGTATCTGATAGCTCAGGCACTGAGTATCCGTCGCCATGGAGATGGGATTGAGCGTCCCGTCCTTCAGGGCATCGCTGCGTATGCCCTTAAAGAAGGTCGCCATTTCGTTTAAGACCTCGGTGTTCAGATTGCTTTCCCAACCAAGCTCACGCAGGGCGTAGTCAAGCGTCTCGGTCGCAGGCTGCGAGGTACCGCCGGAAAACGGCGATATTGCGGTGTCGATAATGTCGGCTCCCGCCTCGGCGGCCTTTAAGCAGGTCATAAAGGCAAGCCCCGTCGTGCAGTGCGTATGCACCGCAACGGGAAGATCAACCGCATCCTTTATCGCCGACACGAGCTCATAGGCGTTCTTCGGCGAGAGTATGCCCGCCATGTCCTTTATGCATATCGTCGAAGCGCCCATGCTCTTAAACTCACGCACAAGCTCAACGTACTTGTCGAGCGTATGCACGGGGCTTGTGGTGTACGATATGGCGGCGGAAGCCTCGGCTCCGCACTTGAGCGTCTCCTCAAGTGCTACACGGATGTTCACAGGGTCGTTTAATGCGTCGAAAATGCGGATAATGTCGATGCCGTTTCTGACGGAGGCACGGACGAATCTGCGCACTATATCGTCGGGATAATGGCGGTAGCCGAGTATATTCTGACCCCGAAGCAGCATTTGCAGCTTGGTGTTCGGCATCTTTGCACGGATCTTTCTTAAGCGCTCCCACGGGTCCTCGCCGAGGTAGCGCAGGCACACGTCGAAGGTGGCGCCGCCCCAACACTCCACGGAGTAAAAGCCCGCAGAATCCATCGCCGACAGAATCGGCTCAAAGCTGTCATATGGCATTCTCGTCGCAATGAGCGACTGGTTTGCGTCCCGAAGCACGGTTTCGGTAAAACGTATCTTCATTGTTTTTCCTCCTTTGAGCAGACTGCTCCGCCCTTCGTATTTTTAGCAAAAAGCCGCCGCTAATACTATTTCTAACATCAGTCGGTGACTTTTTTGATCTCTTCTATCCATTTTACGGC
>CAVDMS010000014.1:0-27639 GCA_963610045.1 Bacteroidaceae bacterium | reverse complement strand
CACATTTTTTGTGAAAGATTATTTCACAAAAAATCTCGCTACGCTCGTCAAAAAGTCTGAAGGATCAGACGTTTTTGATGGCTATAATCCGATTTGAGCGGGACCTTGTCCCCTCAAACTCCCCTGCTGCGCCCCAATTTTGGCTTAGAGCATTTGGACTATACAGGTTCCTTAACAGAATTAAAGGGAGAGCATTGCTCTCCCTTTAAAATATTTGGTTCGTAGATCAGACGATACCCTGTGCCATCATTGCGTCGGCAACCTTGAGGAAGCCTGCAACGTTTGCGCCGAGCATCATGTCGCCGGGCTTGCCGCACTCGATGGATGCTGCGAGGCATGCTTCGAAGATCTTCTTCATGATGCCCTTGAGCTTCTCGTCGACTTCTTCAAAGCTCCAGCTCATACGCATGGAGTTCTGGCTCATCTCAAGACCGGAGGTAGCAACGCCGCCTGCGTTGGATGCCTTTCCGGGGGTGTAGAGGAGGCCTGCTTCCTGAACTGCGGAAATTGCTTCCGGAGTCAGAGGCATATTTGCGCCCTCGAACACTGCGAATGCGCCGTTTGCGATAAGTGCCTTTGCACCGGCCTCGTCCATCTCGTTCTGAGATGCGCAGGGCATTGCGATGTCGCACTTGACGTTCCAGATGTTCTTGCAGCCTTCAACGTACTGAGAACCTGCGACCTCGTCTGCGTAGACGGAGATGCGAGCTCTTCTCTTCTGCTTGATGTCAAACAGAACGTCGAGGTTGATGCCGTTGGGATCGTAGATGTAGCCCTTGGAGTCGCTCATTGCAACGACCTTGCCGCCGAGCTCCATGCACTTCTGAGCGCAGTACTGAGCGACGTTGCCGGAGCCGGAAACGACGACGGTCTGTCCCTCGAAGGACTTGCCGTTGTACTTGAGGACTTCGTCGGAGAAGTAGCAGATACCGAAGCCGGTAGCCTGGGTACGGGCGAGGGAGCCGCCGTAGGTCAGGCCCTTGCCGGTGATGACGCCGCCTTCGAAGCGGTCAACGATCTTCTTGTACTGGCCGTACATATAGCCGACCTCACGAGCGCCGACACCGATGTCGCCTGCGGGAGTGTCGGTGAACTGACCGATGTGACGGTACAGCTCGGTCATGAAGCTCTGGCAGAAGCGCATGATCTCTGCATCGGACTTGCCGTGGGGGTCGAAGTCGGAGCCGCCCTTGCCGCCGCCCATGGGGAGGGTGGTCAGGGAGTTCTTCAGGATCTGCTCAAAGCCGAGGAACTTGATAACGGAGAGGTTGACGGAGGGGTGGAAACGGAGACCGCCCTTGTAAGGTCCGATTGCGGAGTTGAACTGAACACGGTAGCCGCGGTTTACGTGAGTAACGCCGTTGTCGTCAACCCAGGGAACACGGAACATGATCATGCGCTCAGGCTCAACAAAGCGCTCGATGAGGCCTGCCTTCTCCCACTCGGGGTGCTTGTCAACGACGAGCTGGAGGCTCTCGAAAACTTCACGGACAGCCTGAAGGAACTCGGGCTGATCGGGGTCGCGCTTCTCAACGTCTGCGTATACGCGCTTGAGGTATTCGTTGGTAATCATAGATTTTTCTCTCCTGTTCGAAAAATTTAAAAACAAACATCAAGGGAAGGGCTAAAGCCCTTATTTCCCTATCCTCATTGATTTTAGTACCAAGCCCATAAAAGTACAATTGTGAGAAATGCTGAATTATTGCACAAATTTTAGAGCAATATTAACAAGGAAAATTAAAAATTTCACACACTTTGTTGCAAAAATTCCACGTTCAAGAAATTTTTGCTTGACATTTTATGCGATATGGGCTATTATTCAAAATGAAATTACGCAAACGCATAAATAAATAGAAAAGGCGAAATGCAAAAGCGTAAAAATAATTGAGCGTGATGGGGTGCAATTAGCAAAACGGGTCGAAAGGCGCAAGACGCATAAATTAAAACCGCCCGAAGGGTTTCGGGCGGAGCAGGGATCATTTTTTGAAGAGTCCGAGCAGCTTTGAGACAAAGCTCTCCTCGGCGGGAGCGGGCTTGGCCGCACCGTCACGGGGGTCAAGCACTATCCACGGAAGCAGGATGTCGGAGACGACAAAGGTAAAGCCGCCCTCGCCGGAGTCCTTGACGCTTATGTTCATGCGGCTTATGCGGTGGGTAAAGCCGGGGTCGCCGACGCTGCCTTCACAGCGGTACTCGGCGGTGTAGCGCAGCTTTTCGCCCTCGTCGTTCCATGTGAGGGAGTCGGGCTTTATGATGTCGATGCCGAACTCGTCGAAGAAGCTCAGCAGCTCCGGGATGGAGAGGCAAAGCTGGGTGGTGAAATTTCTGTAGTAGGGGGTCTTGTTTTCGGGCTTTGCGGTGTAGCGGCTGAGGTTTGCGTCGTAGTCAATCTCAAAGCTGCAGCCCGCCTTGGTGATATATTTCATGAGTATCGCTCCTTTGATTCGAATGTCGGGATGCGTACATTATATTTAAAGCGGACGAAAAAAGCAAGGCAAAGCCATGCGGAGAAATTAAATGAATAATGAATAATGAATAATGAATAATGAATAGTGAATAAGTAAAAATCGACAAATCTCTGTCGAGACCTGTCGATTTTTGGTGGGGGAAGGTGGATTCGCTTTTCTGCGGAAAAGCCACGGCGGTTGCAACAGTCCCCCGGACTGTTGCCAAGAGCCGCCTTTCGAATCCACAAAAAAGCAAAAAGACAAGCTTTCGCTTGTCTAATTGCTGGTGGGGGAAGGTGGATTCGAACCACCGAAGGCATCGCCAGCAGATTTACAGTCTGTCCCCTTTGGCCACTCGGGAATTCCCCCATATTCAATTACCGGCGCTAACGAGGTGGAGCTGGTGGACGGACTCGAACCCCCGACCTGCTGATTACAAATCAGCTGCTCTACCAACTGAGCTACACCAGCGCAACGCCAGCTTAAACATCATAGCAAACGAAGATTGTTTTGTCAACAGTTATTTTGCTGACCAATGAAAAATTTTAGGGAGGAATAAATATGAAGCTTAAAGAAATGTCGTTTCAATACAGGGAAAGCGCCAAGGCGTGCAGGGCGAGGGCAAACGAACTCAAGGAGGTGCTTTGGCAATGCACGAGTGAGACGGAGAAAATGCTCCTGCGCCGCCGAATTGCGATTCTGACCAGAATGGCAAACGAAGCGGCGGCGACGGCAAAATACCTTTACAATTACTATGGAGGCAGAGACAAAAATGATTATGACTATGACGGAAGCGGAAAAGTATCAGGCGCTCAGGCAGCTCGTGAAGCTCACGGACGTGACCGGGCAGGGAAAAATGAGCGCATTGCGCCACGGCATGGAGGAGGTTTTGACGCCGAGGCAAAAGCAGCTTGTACATATGTATTACATAGAGCAGAAGCCCATGCAGCTTATCGCCGAGGAGCTAGGGCTTGACGTGAGCAGCGTCAGCAGGACGCTCAAGCGTGCAAGGAAGAATCTTTACACCTTTCTGCGCTACGGCGGGCGAAGCCTTTTGTGCGAGCTGGAAAACTGAAGCGGTTTACAAGTTGCTGCGATTGTGGTAGAATCGTGTCGGCATATACTACACTAAAGGAGCAAACCGTGAAAAAATTACATATAAGCATTTGCGCACTTTGCCTTGCAATGCTGCTCTGTCTCACCGCCTGCGGAGGGGGTGCCCGTGAAAGCGAGCCTAATGACCCTCACGCCGGACAGGTCGAGGTGTTTAACGGCAGCCGTGAGGTTTGGATAACGCCGCAGGAGGGCGTCCCCGTGAACACCCTCAAGTCCGGTGACTTCAGCGTTGACGAGACGGGCAGACCCGTGTACGTCGGCGACGAATACGAGGCGGTGTACGGTATCGACGTGTCCTACTGCCAGCAGGATATTGACTGGCAGCAGGTGAAGGACAGCGGTATAGACTTTGCAATCCTCCGCATCGGAGCAAGAGGCTACGGCAAGGAGACCGACAACATAATTGAGGACGACTACTTTGAAGCAAACTACGCTGAGGCGAAGGCTGCGGGAGTTAAGCTCGGAGCTTACTTCTTCTCTCAGGCGATAAGTGAGGAGGAGGCGGTCGAGGAGGCGGACTTTGTTCTGTCGATGCTTCAGGGCAAGGACCTTCAGCTTCCCGTGTACTTCGACTGGGAGCATATAAGCTACGACGAGGCACGCACGAACGACATAAACGGTGAGACGATAACCGACGCCTGCATTGCGTTCTGCGAACGGATAAAGGAGGGCGGCTTTGAGCCGGGCGTATATATGTACGCAGGGATGGCGTACTACGAGTACGATCTGTCCCGCCTTACCGACTACGATTTCTGGTGCGCAAGCATCGGAGACTACCCCTATTTTTACTATGCGCATACGGTGTGGCAGTACAGCTTTACCGGGCTTGTGCCGGGTATCGCCGTAGACTGCGACCTGAATATCATGTTTATCAAAAAGTAAGCGGCGGAGGAAAGTGCATGGAATCGGAAGTTTTTAAGATCATTGAAAAGGAACGGAAAAGACAGAGCGAGAACGTCGAGCTTATAGCGAGCGAGAACTTCGTCAGCGAGAATGTGCTCAAGGCGATGGGTTCCTGCTTTACGAACAAATACTGTGAGGGCTACCCTGCGGTGCGCTATGACGGACTCGGCAGAAAGGGTCGCTACTACGGCGGCTGCATCTATGCCGACGAGGTGGAGGAGTACTGCCGCAGAAAGTGGAAAGAGGTATTTAAGACCGATTACCATGTGAACGTGCAGCCGCACGCCGGCTCGCAGGCGAACTTTGCGGCGTTCATGTCGGTGCTTTCCCCCGGCGATACCATACTTGCAATGGACCTGAACAACGGCGGTCACCTGACGCACGGCTCCTCGGTCAACTTCTCCGGCAAGCTGTACAAAACGGTGTTTTACGACGTTGACGACAGAGGCTTTATCGACTATGACGACATCGACAGAAAGATAAAGGAGCATAAGCCCCGGCTTGTGCTTGCGGGCGCAAGCGCATATTCGAGGGAGATAGATTTCGACCGCATCGGACGCATCATAAAGGAGAACTCCGACGAGACGTATAAGCCCTACTTCATGGTAGATATGGCGCATATTGCGGGGCTTGTCGCAGCCGAGCTTCATCAAAGCCCCTTCGGCATTGCGGACATCATCACGACCACGACGCATAAAACCCTCAGAGGTCCGAGAGGCGGTATGATATTCTGCAAGCCGGAGCTTGCAAAGCAGGTCGACGGTGCGGTGTTCCCCGGCTCGCAGGGCGGCCCGCTCATGCACGTTATCGCCGCCAAGGCGGTCGCTGCGGAGGAGGCCTGCACACCGGAGTACAAGGAATACATCGCAGACGTGGTGCGCAACTGCAAGGCGATGGCGGATGAGTTTACGGCGAAGGGCTATGAGATAGTCACCGGCGGCACCGACAATCACCTGTTCCTCGTTGACTTTTCGAATACGCATCCGAAGCTTTCCGGCAAGGCGGTCCAGGATATGCTCGACGAACACGCCATAACGCTCAACAAAAACTGCGTTCCGAACGAGAAGCGCAGCCCGACTCAGACGAGCGGCGTCCGCATCGGCACCGCTGCCGAGACGACGAAGGGCAAAACCGCGGAGGACTTTGTGAAGCTTGCCGACCGCATCGACGAGCTTATAACGGAGTATTATAAGACCTTAGACTGATAAGACTAAAAAATCAGCTCGGTTAAAACCGAGCTGATTTTTTCATATGTATTACTCTTTTTCTTCGGGAGCGGGATCCTCAGCGGGTGCTTCCTCAGCAGGAGCATCCTCGGCAGGAGCCTCATCCTCATCGAAGTCGATAATCTCGACCTCAAGGTTTCTCTCCTTTGCGGCGGCGATGCTTGCCTTTGCCTCGTAAAGCTCGGCGCGGAGCGTCTCGATCTTCTGATCCATTGCGACAAGCTCCTCAAAGAGGGGGACGAAGTAATCCTCGGGATCGTTGCGGTGCTGATCGAAGTAAAGACGTCCGATCTCGATAAACACCTTCTTCTGCTCCTCAAGCTCGCCGTTTATCTTGACGTTGAGCTTCGCAACGTTTGCATAGCATCTTGCGGTGGTGCTGCTGCGGTCATATACGCTGCGCACCTTGTCGGACTTAGCTGCGCTCTTTATCTTTTCCTTTGCCTTGTTGCCGAGAGCGCTTGCGGTTCCCTTTATCATGCTTCTGTAGTTTGCCATTATAAAAACTCCTTTCAGATTTCGCTTTCTTTGCGATTGACGAACATTTTTTCGGGGTCGGGGTGCTTGTGTGCCATATATATCATTATGCCGGCGGCGACTATCGCACTGCACAGTGCGAGAAGCTGCGACACTCTGATGTCGGTGCCGGAGATGTACAGACTGTCCTGACGCAGGCCCTCTATCCATGCACGGCCGACGCCGTACCAACAGACGTACATGAGGAACGCCTGACCGTCATACTTGCGCTTGCCCTTCCTTGACCATATGTGCAGAATGATGAAGCCGATGAGGTTCCACAGGCTTTCATACAGGAAGGTGGGGTGAACGTAAAAGGGTTCGGGAGTGCCCGGATATGTAAGCCCCATGCGGCAGAAAATATCGGTTGCGGCGCCGTAGGCCTCTCTGTTCATAAAGTTGCCCCAACGTCCGACCGCCTGACCTATGAGCAGACCGAAGGAGAGCAGGTCTGCGGTCGCAAAAAACGATATTTTCTTCACTCGGCACCAAACGATGCCGACGATAAGTCCCATGATTATGCCGCCGTAGATCGCAAGACCGCCGTTCCATATCTGGACGATCTCTTCGGGTTTTGCGGAGTAGTAGCTCCATTTAAATGCAACGTAATACAGTCTTGCGCCGACGATGCTCAGCGGGATGAGCCATATGAGCAGGTCAAACAGATTGTCGGAGGTAAGTCCGAAGGACTTCGCCCTGCGCGAGCAGTAGATCATGGCGAGCACCATGCCGAAGGCGATGATGACTCCGTAGTAGTAAATCTCGATCCCGAAAAGATGGAAGGTTGCGGGCGGATTCAGAGTGAGATCTCCGAACATGGGGAAGCTGATCTCGGCATCCTTCAGGTAGGAATAATACAGTGTGCTCATTTTGTCACCTCGTTTGGAAGCAGGACGCTCAGTGCGAGCCTGTCCGGGTCAATGTTTTGTATAAGAAATTCCTCGCACTCCCTGACCGTTATCTCGGAAAGCAGGGAGAAAGAATCGAGCGAGCAGTAGTCGGAAAAAGCGCTTTCCGTGAGCGCTATGCACAGATTGTCAAAGTCCTCAAGCCCTCGGAGTCTCGCACCGAACGATGCTTTTTTCGCACGCTCAAATGCGTCCGGCGACAGGCCTTGGGTCTTCACTGTATCCAGTGCATCGCAAAGCTCCTTTAGCACACGCTTCGGGTCGGAGCTTTCGCCGCCAAGCATGAAGGTGGCGGTGCCCGCCGTGCAGTCGATCTCGTAATCGTAGTCACGGTTTAAAAGTCCCTCGCCGTACAGTCTGTTGTAGAGGTCGCCGGAGGTGCCGAACAGGGTTCTCAGAGCAAGCATACCGGCGATCTTCCGGCGCTGAAGCGCCTTGCCGGAGAGAGGGAAGTCCAAGGCACAGCCGATGAGAAACTGCGGTGCGGAAAGCTCCATGCGCTCCTCGTGGTAGGTCTCAAGCGGCGCCGAGACGCCCGTTTCGCCGAAGTCCGCCTGCGGTATCTCGGCGTTGGGCAGCGAATTTAAAAGCTCATGCGCAAGGAAGAAAAAGCGTTCCGGCTCAATGCTTCCGGCAGCGCAAAGCACCATGTTGGAGGGCCGGTAAAATGCGTTGTAGCAGTCGTAAAGCGTCTTGTCGGTGATCTCGGCAATGCTCGAAACCGTCCCCGCGACCTGATCTCTTACCGGGTGCTTTGCGTACAGCATACGGATGAGCCGATTGTACACGACGAAGGACGGACGATCGTCGCACATTCCGATCTCCTGGGCGATTATGCCCTGCTCCTTTGCCACCGAGTCGGGGGTGAAGTACGGCGTCGTGACGAAGCTTGCAAGCGTCTTGAGGTTTGCCTCAAAGCTTTCGGTACAGTCGAAGTGGTATGCGGTCATGCCGCACGAGGTAAAGGCGTTGGGCGACGCTCCGTTTTCGGAAAGCGCCGTGAGCGCATCGCTGCCGTCGGGCATATCGAAAAGCTTATGCTCCAGAAAGTGCGCCACGCCCGCCGGAGTGTCATGCCATTTGTCGCCTATAAGGAAGCGCCGGTATGCGCCGCCGTATTTCACGGCAATGACGGCATAGCTCATGCGAAAGTCGGGCTTTCGCACATACAGCACCCGAAGCCCGTTGTCGAGGGTGTCGGTATAAAGCGTTTCGCCGATGTTGTCAAATTTCTTGATGTTCATTAGAATCCTCCTCGCCGTCGGGACAAAGGAAATATACTGCGTCGAGCACTGCGCTGCGGGCAATATAAACGACATCGTCAAGCGTTACGTCGTTTGCAAGCTCCGCAAGCTCGTTCGGGTCGCAGTCGATGCCGTCGATGGCGTTTGCAAGGTAGAAGCCCTCAAGCGCACCCTGCGAATCCATGGTAGAGCGCAGGTCGGAGACGACGCAGCTCTTTGCGGTGTTAAGCTCCGCCTCCGTCACATTGCCTTCCCGCACGGCGTCAAGCTGGGCGAGTATCTCGCTTTTGACGGCGTCGAGCTTGTCTGCGTCGATGCCGGAGTCGGCGATGAGCAGACCCTTGTGCGCATCCACAAGCGACGAAGCGTAGTAGCACAGCGACAGCTTCTCACGCACGTTCATAAAGAGCTTGCTCGTAACGCCGCCGCCGAAAACGGCGTTGAACACATATATTGCGGGCAGGTTCGGCTCCTCCATACACTCGCCGAGACGAAATCCCATGACGAGCTTGCCCTGAGACACCGACATTTCCTCGGTAAACTCACGCACCTGCTCGGAGACGGCGTTCATGCGTATATCCGTGCCGATGTCGTAGTCGATCTCGCCCCTCGGCATGGTACACAGAGCGTCGGTCAGCGCAGTCTCAAGACTGTCAAAGTCTGCGCTGCCGCAGTAAAACAGCTCAACGGGGGAGGTCAGGAGCAGGTTACGGTAATGCTTTGTGAGGCGGCGGTAGTATATCCCCTCGGCGCTCGCTTCGAGTCCGAAACGGGGAACGGCAAAGTCCTCATAGCAGCACATCTCCTCCAAAAGCCGCATAATGGCGTAGCTGCGTTTTTCGTTGACTCTGCTGCGGATTATTTCAAGGAGCTTTTCCTTTTCGCTCTCAACGTAGTCGGGGAGCAGAAGCCCGCCCTTCGTGTTCGGAGACAAAAGAAGCTCGCCCATTAAAGCGGCAACGCTTTGCAGCACGTCCGCGCCTTCGGGCAGGAAGCGCCCGTCGGGGAAGCTTGCGTAAAAGCCGATGCACTGAATCTCGCCGATACGCCGCACGACGGGTTCGATGCAGCTGCCGTAAAGTCCGTCAAGCCCACTTGCGATCGCCTGCATATCGGGATGTCTGTTTGTGCCGCGCGACAGCACAAATGGGATGAGCGCATTCAGAGCGGCATTTTCTCTGTTGTGCTGAGTGAGCAGGCTGACGCTCAGACAGGCGGTTTTAAACTTGTCGGATCTCAGAGCTGTGAGCCATACGCCGGGAAGTATCTCTTTTCTGACGCTCTCCATGGCAAAAGCCTCCTTGAAATTTTAATAATACATTATACCACAACACTTTTTAATATGGTATACCTTTTCCGTCATATTTTTCGCCGTCAAGCAGAATTTCTTCCTGATTTATGACTATCTCTCTGCCGTGCCAACGTATGCGCACGGGACGGAAGGCGTCCGGCAGCCTCGGACGCACATAGAGCTTGCCTGCCCAAAGCTGTAAACCGAGGAGATCCTCAAGCACCACACGCAGATACCAACCCGCAGAGCCGGTGTACCATGTCCAGCCCGCCTCGCCCTCGTGCCCCGGACAGGAATAGACGTCGGCGGCAATGACGAAGGGTTCCGCCTCGTAGACGGAGAGCTCGTGATTCTCCGGCAGCAGATCGAGAAGTATCGACACACCGTCGTCTATGCGCCCGCGTTTAAGGCAGGCGGACGCAAGCCAGATCGCCGCATGGGTGTACTGACCGCCGTTTTCACGGAAGCCGGGACCGTAGGAGGCGATATAGCCGGGGTCCTTTTCGCAGTCGAGGAAGGGCGGAGTGAAGAGCTTTACGATGCGTGCCTTGCGGTCGTAGAGCGCTTCCACGGCGTTGTCGAGAGCAAGGTCGGTGCGGCTGTTCGAGGCGTCGGCGCAGAATGCCGCCCAACTCTGACACACGGAGTCGATGCGGCAGCAGCCGGCGCTTTTGCCGCCGAGCGGGCTGCCGTCCGGCCAGTAGCCCCGGAGATACCAGCCGCCGTCCCACGCCTCCTCCGCAGCGGAGCCAAGCTCCGAGGCGAGCGCACGGTAACGGTCGGGTTCGAGTTTACATAACATCATAAGCAGATCGGAGAAGCGACGCACGGTGTGGGCAAAAAACCAACTCAGCCAAACGCTTTCGCCGTCAACAGAATTCATGCCGTCGTTCCAGTCGCCGCTGCCGAAAAGCAGGAGTCCGTGCAGACCTCTGCCACGGCTCAAAACGCACTTTACGGCACGCTCGGCGTGCAGCAGAACGCTCTCCGAGACCGCACTTTCGGAGGGATGCTCGTAGCGGTCTGACTCGGCGGCGTCGAGCGGAGACGAGTTTACATAACTTAAGACGCTGTCGCAGATCGAAGCGTCGCCCGTCTTTTCGACATACTCGCACAGCGCCCAGACGAGCCACAGAAGATCGTCGGAGCAGCGTGTGCGGACGCCCTTGTCGCCGTCGGGCAGAGAGTGCCACCAGTGCATGACGTCGCCCTCAAGGTACTGGTGCGAGCAGGAGAGGAGTATCTGCTTTTTGGCGAACGTTGGGTCAAAAAATATGAGATTTACAGCATCCTGAAGCTGATCTCGGAAGCCTACGGCGCCGCCGCTCTGATAGATCGAGCAGCGTCCGAGCATTCGGCAGGCGTAGGTCTGATACAGCCCCCAACCGTTCATATAGCGGTCGAGCGGCTGATTTCCGCTTTCCATGCGGAACACCGACAGCAGCTCGCTCCAGTGACGGCGGCACTCCTCAAGCGCTTTGAAAGCGGCATCGGGTTTACATAACGCAAGCAACTCCTCCTCGGAGCAGCAGCCGCAGACGATGACGAGCGCACTTCCTGCGGGGTAGACTGCCGAGAACACGGGAGCGAGAGGATGCACGCTCCCGTCCTCGGTGCTGCATTGCAGTGAGCCGAGGTCGAGCCTGTGCCGCTCGGAGCCTCTCGATGCGCTTGCAATAAAGCGCACGGGGTAGGGCGAGCGGGGACTTTCGGCACGGAACACGGAGTTTACATAACTTGTTGACACGGCGTTTTTGTCGCCGTAGTCGGAGCCGAGCTGAAGCTCGCAGGTCCATGCGATACTGCCGTAGTCTCTGCCGCAAAGCTCGGCGATGATGACCCTTGCGTCAAGCTCCGGCGGCACGAACGCCGTGCAGCGCAGCCCGAAGTCCGACGCCGCCTTTTCCCAACGTGCAAAGCCCGCACCGTAGCTTATGCGGCAGGGGATGCCGTCCTCGGCGGCAAAAAAGCTGATGCGTTTTCCGTCGCAAAGGTATTCGAGCGTCTCGACGGGATGCCTGCCCTGAGGGTCGCACAGCCACGGGCTTATGCGCATTTCCCTTGCGTTTTCGTACCACATATTGCCGCAGCCGTTGTCGGCGGCGATATAGCCGAAGCGACCGTTTGTGAGTATATGCGTCCATGCCCTCGGCGGGAGAGCGTGGTTTACATAAAAAGTGAAAGTCCCGTCCTCGGCGTAGCCGTATTCGGGAACGGCGCTTAGGCTTCGGCTGCACTTCGGTGCGAGCAGATACTCTCTGCCGCTTTCCCGCAGCTGCCGTTCCTCACCCACGACAATGCAGGCGCAGGAGCGGATGTCGTCCTCGGCGGCGGGAGGCAGTATGCGTATGCCGCCGGGGGAACCCAAAAGCGCTTCGAGACCGTTTGCACCGAGGCTGTCCCTGACCGCACTGTAAACGGGACGGTAGTAGTCGCCGCCTTCGTCGCTTATAAACACCAGCTCTGCCTGCATACCGCAGCTCAGCAGCAGGCAGAAGCGCCGCACAAGCTCGCTCACCTCGTGCCGCTCCTTTCCCATGGGGCAGAGGATGATGGGCAGATCGCCGGAAATACCGTACTGCCACAGGTGCTCCTTTGTGCCAAAGGGGGCATCGGCACGCAGCCTGAAATGCAGCGCAAAGACGTCGTCCATTGCCTTGGCGACCTGACGCTCGCTGAGGTTCAGCGCCGAGGCGTAGGCGGAAACCATGCTGCCGTACTCGGAGGGACCCGTCGCAAGCATATGCTGTGCGCCCTCGAAGGCGCTCTCCTTCGTGTCGGCAAGGCAGATGCAAAAGCGCATCGAAAGCCGCTGACCCGAACGCAGCACGCCGCTGTGCCGCACCCGAACGTACGGGGATGAGAGCGCCGACGCACCGCCGTGCCTATCGGCGGAAAAGCGCACCGTCCGGTCGCAGCTTATGCACAGCCAAAGCTCGCCGACGGCGCCCCTCGGAAGCCGTCTGAGCATGAGACAGCCGCCCTCCTCCTCGGCAAGGATGCCGAGCCGCCAATAGGCAGGATGGTTAACATAATCTTGATACATTGCAAGCACCGGCTCAAAGGAAAGCTCAAGCTCGATCTTGCCGAGGTCCTCCTTTGCCTGAAGCTCCACAAAGCGCATCTCGCCGTTTCTCGTGCCGGAGAGCGCAGCGGAGCAGCGGCAGCGAAGGGCGTCGGTGACGATGCCGTAGCTGCACGAGCTTTCGCCGAGTTCCCAAAGCATTGCGCCGTATTCACGGTTCGGCTCCGGCAGAAGCGACAGCTCTTTGCTTTTGTAGCGCAGCATGATCTCAAGCCCGTGACCCTCGCCGAGAGGCTTTGAGGGCGTGGTGTAGATTTGTATGCTGCGGCAGGCGGCGGAGGAGATGCCGCTCTCGGTTAACATAATATTATAAGCCCCGTTCGTGAGCAGACAGCAGTGCGGAGAATAGAAGTCCGTTTCCTCACCTCTGAGCTTGTAGCGACGGGGCTTTTCGGCGTGAGGCTCCTCCGGCTCACGGTCTTGAAGCTCCAGCACCTGCGGCTCAATGGGCAGCTTCTCTTTCAGAAGCGAGGTGTACGCCGCCATATACGGCTCCTGCATGGTGCGCCGAACGACGATGTCGTCCGAAATGAGGTTTGCAGCAGCAATAAGGCTCATGCCGAGGTGGTGCGCCATATAGCAGGCGACACGCTCGCCCGATTCGCTGCGGCAGCGTGAGGGCGTGAAGTCAAGCGCCTCGATAAAGCCGAAGCGACCTTTAAGCCCACGCCGCTGCATGAGCCGAAGATCCCGCACCGCCGCCGTCGGCTCAACGCC
The DNA here is from genome assembly GCA_963610045.1 of Bacteroidaceae bacterium. Classification (GTDB taxonomy): domain Bacteria; phylum Bacillota; class Clostridia; order Oscillospirales; family Oscillospiraceae; genus F23-B02. Next base: position 14,186 of record CAVDMS010000014.1, on the reverse strand, counting down.
GAGAGCCAAAAATGCGGAGTAGGGGGAGATGACAAGCTCACGCTCCTGCCCACGCTTGAGCGCAAGATGCTTGCAGCCGTGCGCCTTGTAGCGGTAGTTCAGAGCGGGGTCGAGCGAGAAGAATGCGCTTTCCGATATGCCCCACAGCCCGTTTGGGCTGCGGCGGTGCTTCTGCACGAAAACGCAGTATTTTGCGGTCTCGTACAGGAGACTGTTTTCAAACAGGGGCAAAAACAGCTCCGGCATGAGATACTCAAACATCGTACCCGTCCAGCTCGCCATGCCCGTGTAGCCACGGTAGCTCTGCATGGCACGGCTCAGGCTCTCCCAGTGCTTTTTGGGTACGTCGCCCTTTGCGACGGCGATATACGAGGTCAGACGTGCTTCGCTTGCCATGAGGTCGTAATGCCCTGGCGACGGCAGGTCGCTTGCGGCGTCGATGCCGATGCGCATGAGCCTGCGCACGGGGTCATAGAAAACGGAGAAATCCATGGGACGCATGAGCGCCTCGACACGCTTTGCGGCGTCGAAAAAGCGATGCTCGCACAGTCCGTTTTTCACCGCAAGTAGGCAGGCGAAAAGGTTTCCGCAATCGACGGCGGAGACGTACTTCGGCGACAGCGGACGCAGGGTGCGGGTGTCGTACCAGTTGTAAAAGTGACCGCCGTACTTCGGCATACGCTCAAGCGTTCCGAGCATATTCACGATAAGCTCGATGCCCCGACCGCCGTCGATGCCGAGGTCGGATGCGCACAGAGCGGAGCATAGCGCAAGCCCGATGTTCGTCGGCGAGGTGCGGTGCGCAACGCCGACGGGCGGCTGCTCCTGGTAATTGTCCGGCGGCAGGAAGTTATCCTCCGCCGTGCAGAAGGTCTTGAAGTATGACCATATTTCCTTGGAAAGACCGAGGAGGTACTTTTTGTCCTTATCCGAAATGCGGGCGGCGCTCCGTGCGGGCAGCGACAGAGCGTAAACGCAAAGGGGCGAGAGCATCCACATAAGCCCTGCGGCCTTGGCGAAAATGCCGTCAGATATGAGTATCAGCGCAAGCCCCGCAGCGACGGAAAACCACATACTCGCAAAGCAGGACAGGGGAGAGCTTTTCTTTCCTGCGCTCTGTGCGGCGGTCTCCCATTGCAGAAGCTTTTTGCCGGAAATGAGCATACGCCAAAGCGAGGTCAAAATCGCACTCAGCGATACGAAGGCTTCATACGGCAGAAGCCAGAGCCTTATAAAGGTGCGCAGCAGCGCAAGCCCGACGCCGTAGAGCAGCGAGCTGTGATAGCGTGTCCTGCGGCGGCGGTCGCCGATGGCGTCGGTGAGGCTGATGAGCAGTCCGCAGGCGAGCGCAAGGAGCGCCGCCCATGCCGCAAGGCTCACGCCCGGTGCGCCGAGACACAGACCGAGGAAGATCGCAGCGAATATCATCGGAGCTACGAGCGAGCGCCGCAGACTGTCGAACAGTCGGAAGCGATCGACGTCGGAAAGCCCGGCGGTGCGGGAGAATATCCACGGTGCGTTCTGCCAGTCGCCACGGATCCAGCGGTGGCTGCGGCGGAAGTATGACAGCGGCGTCGGCGGGAACGAGTCATAGAACTCGACGTCGCTCATGTAAGCGCCGTGCAGGTATGCGCCTTCGAGCGCGTCGTGCGAAAGCACCTCGCCGTCGGGGATGTGAGCCTCCGAGCAGCACAGCAGCGCCCGTGCGTCCATTATGCCCTTGCCGCAGAAGCCTCCGTTTGAAAACAGGTCCATGTATACCTCGCCGCAGAGCGCAGAGTACGGCTCCGAACCGCCCACGCCTGCGAAGATGCGGGCAAAATCGTTTGAGTAGACGCTTTTAAGCTCCGTGCCGATACGGGGGTGAATAATGCCGAAGCCGGAGCTTATGCGGCAAAGCTCGGTGTCGAGTACGGGTGCGTTTAGGGGGTGCAGCATTGCGCCGATAAGCTCGGAGAGGGAGTCGGGAGCGGGGACGGTGTCGGCGTCGAGACTGATTATATAATGTGTGTCTCTGAGCCGCTCCGGGTCGCCGACTGCCGCACGCAGCTCGGTTTTCTCGCCGCACAGAAGCCGTGCCAGCGCAAGGATGGCACCACGCTTGCGCTCAAAGCCGGAAAAGCCGCCGTCCGGCGTTTCCCTGCGGGGGCGGGTAAACAGGAAAAAGCCGCCGCCGTATTTTTCGTTGAGGGCGCTTATGCGCTCCGCCGCCGCAGAGAGGATGGCGGCGTCGGCGTCGGTGACGGCGCTTCCGGCTTCACGCAGGTCGGCAAGGATGCCGAAGCTGAGATTTTTGCCGCAGCTTCGGTTTGAAAGACTTATCTCCTCAAGCCTGCGCACGAGCGCCTCGGCGCTTGCGGGGCTTGTCAGCAGCGAGGAGATGACGCACACGCTGCGCCCCTCGTCGGGAACGCCCTCGGAAAGATCGAGCCTCGGCAGAAACGCAGGCTCGACGCAGAGCAGTATGATGTGGTCGAGAAGCGATTTCGTAAGCTCCGATATGGGCAGCAGAAGCAGAAACGCCGCTGCCGCACTGTGCGACAAAAAGCCGCAAAGCACGGCGAGAAACAGCGTCACTACGACGTTTGCGGTGATGTACAGTGCGCCGCTGCGGGGTCTTTTGTCCGCAAAAAGCAGAACGCCGATGTGTTCGTTTCGCTCCTTTGCCTCGGAAATGAGCCGCTGCGCAAGCTCGTATTCGCCGACGCCTGAGGACTTTGCGAGCCTGTGCAGACGCTCCCTGTAATAGCTCCGGCTTTTCTCGTCCATGCGGCGATACACCCCGGCGGGGTCCTTTGAAAGGGTCTGCTCCGTGAGATCGACGCTCTCGCACAGCGCCCGCATATCGGAGCCGGAGACGGTGTTCAGCGAACCGAATACCGCTGCAATCTCGTTTGAAAACTCATCGGGCTCGCTGCTGCCGAGAAGTGCGGTGCAGACTGCCGAGAGCCGCAGCAAAAGCGCATGACGAAGCGCATCGGGGAAGAGCCAAAGCTCCTGCCCGGTGAGTACCGTCACGCTCTGAAAGCCACGCAGAAACTCGGCGCATCGCTCCGGCGTCACCTTGCCTGCACCCGCCGAGACGAGTCTGCGGCACAGCAGAAGCAGCATAGCGCCGTCGTCGCAGCTTCGGAGCTTTTCCTTGCCGGAAAACGCCCGTTTCACGCACTTTTCCTCACGCACTGCGACATAGCGGTTGTCAAGCAGCCACTCGCAGGCGGCAGGCACCGAGGCTGCTCTGCCGAAGCGCCGCCGCACGGTGTCGTGAGCTGCGGCGACGCCTTTCATCGCCTCGTCAAGCTCCGAGCGTATGCGCTTTGAGCTTACCTCACCGCTCGGACGGAAAAGCCTTGCCGTCTGCGCTCCCAGCTCATAGAGCCTTTCGGTTTCGGTGTACTGTTCGTTTGGGATCATGCGTTTTGACCTCCGTTAATGTAAAAAGCGGTAAAGTACCGCAGTAATTAACAGTTTTGCCGCAAAAAACGGCGCTTATGCAGACAGAAAATGCGAGCGAAAATAAAAATGCGGATGACAACCGAAAATACTTGACAGCGGGAGAATGAGGGAGTATACTCTGTAAAGTCAAAAAGCTTTACAGGAGGTCTGCGCCGTGGAGGACGGTCTTGTCAATAACGCAATGCTGTTCGATTTCTACGGGGAGCTGCTTACGGAAAAGCAGAAGGAGTATTATGACCTTCATTATAATGAGGACCTTTCCCTCGGCGAGATAGCGGAGCAGAGCGGCATCTCAAGACAGGGCGTGTGGGACATCATCCGCCGTGCCGAGGCTGCGATGCAGTCCGTTGAGGACAAAACGGGACTCATAAAGCGCTTTAACGAGCGCAACGCTTTGATAGACGAGCTGGAGCGGGAGCTTTCCGACAAGGGCGCACTTGACGCCTCGGTGAGCGACAAGCTCCGCAAACTCAGATTTTAGGAGGCAACGATATGGCATTTGAATCACTGTCAGACAAGCTGTCCGCTGCCTTTAAGAAGCTCAGAGGCAAGGGCAGACTTACCCAGTCGGACGTCAAGGAAGCCATGAAGGAAGTGCGCATGGCGCTTTTGGAGGCGGACGTCAGCTTCAAGGTCGTAAAGGACTTCACAAAGAGCGTGACCGAGCGTGCCAGCGGCGCCGACGTGCTTGAGGCGCTGTCTCCGGCGCAGCAGGTCATCAAGATCGTAAACGAAGAGCTTGTGCGGCTCATGGGCAGCGAAAATCAGCGCCTTGCGATAGGCAGCAAGTCGCCGAGCGTCGTTATGCTCGTGGGACTTCAGGGCGCAGGTAAGACCACAAACGGCGCAAAGCTTGCGGCGCTGATGCGCAAGCAGGGCAAGCGTCCTCTGCTCGTCGCCTGTGACATTTACCGTCCCGCCGCCATAAAGCAGCTCGAAACCGTCGGCAAGCAGCTCGACATACCCGTGTTCCAGATGGGAACGCAGAACCCCGTCGATATTGCCAAGGCTGCGATAGAATACGCCAAGAAGCACGGCAACGACCTCGTTTTCCTCGACACCGCCGGCAGACTCCACATCGACGAGGAGCTTATGCAGGAGCTGAGGAACATCCGTGATGCGGTCGAGCCGTCGGAGATCATGCTGGTCGTCGATGCGATGACCGGACAGGATGCGGTCAACGCAGCAAATGCGTTCAACGACGCACTCGGCGTCACCGGCGTCATGCTCACGAAGCTTGACGGCGACGCACGAGGCGGTGCGGCGCTGTCCATAAAGGCAAGCACGGGCAAGCCGATAAAGTTCATCGGCGTGGGCGAAAAGCTCGATCAGATAGAGCCGTTTTACCCCGACCGTATGGCGTCGAGAATACTCGGCATGGGCGATATGCTGACGCTTATCGAAAAGGCGGAGCAGAGCTTTGACGAGAAGAAGGCGCTTGAGCTTGCCGAAAAGATGAAGGCGAACCGCTTCACGCTTCAGGATTACATGGAGCAGATGCGTTCCCTGCGCGGGATGGGCGACCTAAACGACCTTGCGGGGATGATCCCCGGCATGGATGCAAAGGCGCTCAAGGGTGCAAAGGTGGACGAAAAGAGCCTTGCCCGCACCGAAGCCATCATCCTTTCCATGACCCCGTCCGAAAGGGACAATCCGCAGATGCTCAACTCAAGCCGCAAAAAGCGCATAGCCGCAGGATCGGGTACGAGCGTCGTAGACATAAACAGGCTCTTAAAGCAGTTTGACGCAATGCAGCAGATGATGAAGCAGATGAGCGGAAAGAATCTCAAGAAGCTTCAGCGCAAGCTCGGCACAGGCGGCGGCAAGGGCTTCGGCGGTCTGGGCGGACTGTTTTAAACTATGCTTACCTGCGCCGCAGCCGATCGGCTCAGAGCGCTTGTAACCGTGTCGGGAGACCGATGCGTTTTCTAAGATAAAAAATGGAGGTGAAACATAAATGGTTAAGATCAGACTTCGCAGAATGGGCGCAAAGAAGGCTCCCTATTACCGCATTGTCGTTGCTGATTCCCGTGCTCCCCGTGACGGTCGCTTTATCGAGGAGATAGGCACTTACGATCCCATGGCAGAGGGTGCAGCAAAGATCAAGGTTGACATGGACCGTGCAAAGTACTGGGTAGCAAACGGCGCACAGCCCACCGATACCGTGCGCGGACTGCTCAAGAAGGCAGAGGCCTAATAAGGAGATACTACCGGCATGAAAGAACTATTGACCTATATTGTGCAGAGCCTTGTCGATCATCCCGACCAGGTCTCTGTGACCGAGCGCCTCTCCGGCGGCGAGACCGTATTTGAAGTGCGTGTCGCCGACGGTGACATGGGCAAGGTCATTGGCCGGCAGGGCAGAATCGTAAAAGAGATTCGTATACTCATGCGGGCTGTTGCTCAGAGAAAGGGCAAAAAGGTCTCGGTCGATATAATGGACTGAACCTAAAAATCCCGAACGCATTGCGTTCGGGATTTTTTTCGTTATGGGGTTTACTTTTTCTTTGAAAGCTCGTTTCGTATGTACTTTACGTCGCAGACGAGGTGACCGAAGGCTGCAAAGCCGAGCCCGGCAAGGTATGCGACAAGCACACCGACGACCGAGATCAGCAGGAACAGCATAAAATTAAAATCGTAAGAAGCGCTGCCGACAACTATTCCGGAGATAACGGAGATGATCGAAAATACGGCAAATACCAGCTTTGCCAGCTTTATCATGGTGCCTCCGGCGTTGCTGTACAATTCTTCGCTGCCGGAGCCGCTTGACGATGTACCGTTTCTCAATCCGGTGGCTTCGCTCAAAACAGCCTCGGCAGAAGCGTTGGCGTATTTTTCTCTAAAGCGCCTGCACTCGGCTTGATAGTCGTTTTCGCTCATCTTGGGCGCGACGAAGTACAGTATTTTCAGATCTTCAAGACAGTCGGAGCATACCTTGACCGACGGCGGCATAAGTCCGAATGAACCGTATTCCTTCTCGCCTTCGCCTAATTCTTTCCCGCATAGTCCGCATTTACTCATAGTTTATCCTCCTTATATTTACCGATAATGTAAATCGGCGGTTACGCTACGATTGTACCCAATATGTCGGGAATATTCAAGAGCGAATATGAGAAATATAATAAGGATCGACCGGGGGTGATTCTTATTATCTCGTATGAACCGCTGTGGAGGACCTTAAAAGCAAAGGGCATTTCAACGTATGCGTTGATAAAGGACTATTCCTTCAGCAAGGGTACGCTCGATTCCTTAAAGCACAACAGGAACATTTCTACGGCTACGCTGAACGATATCTGCAATATGCTAGGCTGCGACATAACGGATGTAATGAAATTCACACCCGACGGAGATTAACGGATGCAAGTGATCAAATGCATCCGTTTTTGTTTTTATTGCTTGTTAATCGGACGGAAACATGGTAAGATATACTCCGATATGTTACGGAGGTTTGCTTATGGAACAGCGGCAGTACATCGAAGCGGGAAAAATCGTCAACACCCACGGGGTGCGGGGCGAGGTGAAGATAGACGTTTGGCTCGACAGCCCGGAGTATTTCTGCACCTTTAAGACCCTGTATATCGACGGCGAGGCGGTAAAGCCCGTGTCCGCCCGTCCGCACAAGGGCTTTGCCATAGTGAAGCTTGACGGCACGGACGATATAAACGCCGCAATGTGCCTTAAAAACAAGACCGTGTGCATAAGCCGCAGCGATGCCCGTCTTCCCAAGGGCGGCTACTTTTTGCAGGATATCATGGGCGCTAAGGTCGTTAGTGAGGACGGCGCCGACGTCGGCATTTTGAAGGACATTTTGGAGACGCCCGCCTCGCTCATATACGTCGTTTCCGGCGAGAGCGAGCATATGATACCCGCAGTGCCGGAGTTTGTGCTTAAAACGGATGCGGAAAACGGCGTTATCACTGTGCGCCTTATCGAAGGAATGTGAGCCATGCGTATAGATATAATGACCCTTTTTCCCGACCGAATGAACGCCATGCTGCATGAGAGCATACTCGGCAGAGCGGCAAAAAAGGGTATCATCGAAATAAACTGCATACAGATAAGGGATTTCACCGACAATAAGCAGTGTCAGGTGGACGATTACCCCTATGGCGGCGGCAGGGGCTGCGTTATGATGGCGCAGCCCCTCAAAAGCTGTCTTGAGGACATAAAAAGCCGTGCCGGAGAGAGAAAAAGCCGTGTTATTTACATGACGCCGCAGGGTGCGCCATATACTCAGGAGACGGCGAAGCGTCTTAAACGTGACTACGACCACCTTGTTTTGGTGTGCGGTCACTACGAGGGCGTTGACGAGCGCTTTATCGAAGCCTGCGTCGATGAGGAGATCTCCATCGGCGACTTTGTGCTGACCGGGGGCGAGATCGCAGCAATGGCGGTGGCGGACTCCGTGTGCCGTCTTGTGCCGGGCGTTCTGTCCGACGAGGAGTGCTTCACCGGCGAAAGCCACTGGAGCGGGGTCTTGGAGTACCCGCAGTACACCCGCCCGGAGACTTGGGAGGGCAGGAGCGTGCCGGATGTCCTGCTGTGCGGCAACCATGCCGAGGTCGAGCGTTGGAGGCGGAAAATGAGCCTTAAACGGACGATGGAAAAGCGCCCCGATATGTTCGAGCGTCTGACGCCAGACGCACTCGACGAAAAGCTAATCGCCGAGATAGAGAAGGACGCAAAGCGCATGAAGCTCACGGAACCCGTGAGCGTGCGGAGGGCGACGCCCGACGACTTGGACGCTATAATGCTCATCGTCCGTCAGGCGAGAAACAGTCTTAAAAAGCACAGAACGGATCAGTGGCAGGGCGGCTATCCCGACGAAGGCGTGTTCCTTGCGGATATGTCGAGGGGCGAGTGCTTTGTCCTGCTGTACGGTGAGCGCATTGCGGGCTTCTTCACGCTTTCCGTGAGGGAGGAAGCGGGCTATGCCGAGATCACCGACGGCAAGTGGAGCGGGAGCGAGCCGTATTGCGTCCTGCACCGTGCGGCGGTCGCTGCGGAATTTCGGGGCAGCGGTATTGCCTTGGAAATGATGAAGCTCATAAAGCGCTGCTGCCTCGACTTTGACAGGACCTGCATCCGTACCGACACCCACAGGAAAAACAAGGCGATGCAGAAGCTGCTCCGGGACTCCGGCTTCCGTTATCGGGGCAATGTCCTTGTGAGCGTCGAGGAGGGGCATGACCCCAGACGTCAGGCGTTTGAGCTGTATATTGACGGCAAGGAAACGGTAAAATGAAGCTTACGGATATAAACGACATTAAAAAACTGCTCTCGGAGGAGGGCTTCCGCTTCTCAAAGTCGATGGGGCAGAACTTCCTCACCGCCGCATGGGTGCCGGAGCGCATAGCCGAGGAAGCAAACCTTGACGAAGGCACGGGCGTGCTTGAGATAGGCCCCGGCATCGGCTGCCTCACCGAGCAGCTCTCGATGCGGGCGGGCAAGGTTCTGGCGCTTGAGCTTGACAGGAGCCTAAAGCCCGTTTTAAAGCGCACGCTATCCGGCAGGGACAATGTGGAGATCGTGTTTGCCGATGCAATGAAAACGGACATTCCGGCGCTGTGCCTCGACCGCTTCGGCGAGATGCGCAGGTGTGCCTGCGCAAACCTGCCGTACAACATCACAAGCCCAATAATTACGACGCTGCTTGAGGCAAAGTGCTTCGACAGCGTGACGGTCATGATACAGCGTGAGGTCGCAAGGCGCATATGCGCAAGACCCGGCACTGCGGATTACAGCTCGTTTTCCGTCCTCGTTCAGTGGTACGCAGAGCCGAAGATGCTGTTCGACGTGGGTCCCGAATGCTTCATCCCGCAGCCGAAGGTCACAAGCACCGTGCTGCGTCTCGACTGCCGGAAGGAGCCTCCCGTGAGTGTCAAAAGCGAGCGCATTTTCTTCCGCACCGTGCGGGGTGCTTTCGCCGTGAGACGCAAAACTTTGCTCAACGCCCTAAGCTCCGCTTTCGGTGAATTGAACAAAGATGAGCTGCGAAATATCATCGTTTCCTGCGGCTTTGATGAGAAAATCAGGGGCGAAACCCTCGGAATTGGTGATTTTGCAAAAATCTCGGACGGAATATGGCATTATTTTAACAAAAATTTGTAGGCTAAATGCATTGATTAAGAAACCGTAAAAATGGTAGTCTTAATTAAGGCATTATTGGTAATAATTTTTATAATTTAATGGAGGAAAAACCATGAAATTGACCGATAATGTCCACATTCTCAACTGGGTCGATGAAATGGCGGCACTCGTAAAGCCGGATAAGATCATGTGGATCGACGGCTCCGAGGAGCAGCTTGAAGAGCTCAGGAGAGAAGCTGTATCAACAGGCGAGCTTATTAAGCTCAACGAGGAAAAGCTCCCCGGCTGCTATCTGCACCGCTCCGACGTAAACGACGTCGCACGAGTCGAGGGACGCACCTTTATCTGCTCCAAAAAGCAGGAGGATGCAGGTCCCACCAACAACTGGATGGACCCCAAGGAAATGTACGAGAAGCTCTACGCCATCTATGACGGCTGCATGAAGGGCAGAACGATGTACGTCATCCCGTACTCCATGGGCGTCATCGGCTCGGACTTTGCCAAGTACGGCATCGAGATCACCGACAGCATCTACGTCGTCGTGTCGATGCAGATAATGACCCGCATGGGAAAGAAGGTTCTGGATGCGATCGGCGACAGCGCCGACTTCATCAAGGGACTTCACTCCAAGGCGGAGCTTGACCCCGAAAAGCGCTACATCGCTCACTTCCCGGAGGACAATACCATCATGTCCGTAAACTCCGGCTACGGCGGAAACGTGCTGCTCGGCAAAAAGTGCTTTGCCCTGCGCATCGCCTCCACCCTCGGCCGCCGTGAGGACTGGATGGCGGAGCATATGCTCATCCTCGGCGTTCAGAATCCCGAAGGCGAGATACGTTACGTCTGCGGCGCATTCCCCTCCGCCTGCGGCAAGACCAACCTTGCAATGCTCATCCCCCCGGAGGAGTATCGCAAAAAGGGCTGGAAATGCTGGACGGTCGGCGACGACATCGCATGGCTCCGCATCGGACCCGACGGAAGGCTGTGGGCGGTAAACCCCGAAAACGGCTTCTTCGGCGTGGCTCCCGGAACGAGCGAGAAATCAAACCCCAACGCACTTGCCGCAACGAGAAAGAACACGATATTCACCAACGTCGTGCGCAATCTCGACGACAACACCGTGTGGTGGGAGGGCATGGACAAAAATCCCCCCCGCAATGCGGAAAACTGGAAGGGCGAGAAGTGGGACTGCACCGACGGAAGCAAGGGCGCACACCCCAACTCCCGCTTCACGGCTCCTGCCGTGAACTGCCCCTGCATCAGCCCGGAGTTTGAGAGCAAGACCGGCGTACCCATTTCTGCGATCATCTTCGGCGGCCGCCGTGCGAAGACCGCACCGCTGGTGTACCAGTCCAGAGACTGGGATCACGGCGTGTTTGTCGGCTCCGTCATGGCGAGCGAAACCACCGCAGCGGCGACCGGCGCCGTCGGCGTCGTGAGACGTGACCCCATGGCGATGCGTCCCTTCTGCGGCTACAATATGGGAGATTACTGGCAGCATTGGCTCGACATGGGCAAAAAGCTGAGCGATCCCCCGAAAATATTCAACGTAAACTGGTTCCGTACCGATGACGAGGGTCACTTCCTGTGGCCCGGCTTCGGCGACAATCTCCGTGTTGTTGAATGGATCCTTGCACGCTGCTTCGGCGAAGCGGACGCCGTTGAGACCGAGATAGGCTATGAGCCTAAGCCGGAGGACATTGACCTCAACGGCACTGACCTCAGCCTTGACGATCTTAAAAACATCCTCGGCGTTGACCGTGAGCTGTGGCGTGAAGAATGCAAGGGTATCCGTGAATACTACTCCCAGTTCGGCGACAAGCTTCCGAAGAAGCTTGCCGAGGAGCTTGAGATCCTGGAGAATAAGCTGAAGTAAGCTTGTATACCGTGTCGGCCGGAGCAGAATATGCTTCGGCCGATTATTATAGAAAGGAAGGATTTCAATGAGCAAGAAGTATGTTTATCTGTTTTCCGAAGGCAACGCAAAGATGCGTGAGCTGCTTGGCGGCAAGGGCGCAAACCTGGCGGAGATGACCAATATCGGTCTCCCCGTACCGCAGGGCTTCACCATCACCACCGAGGCCTGCACCCGTTATTACGACGACGGCAAGGTCATAAGCGACGAGATCGTGGCGGAGATCATGGAGAACATCAAAAAGCTGGAGCAGATCACCGGCAAGAAGTTCGGCGATCTTGAGAATCCTCTGCTTGTTTCCGTTCGTTCCGGCGCCCGTGCATCCATGCCCGGCATGATGGATACCATCTTAAACCTCGGTCTTAACGAGGAAGTCGTCGAGGTCATGGCGGCAAAGTCCGGCAACCCCCGTTGGGCGTGGGACTGCTACCGCCGCTTTATCCAGATGTATTCCGACGTCGTTATGGAGGTCGGCAAGAAGTACTTCGAGCAGCTCATTGACGAGATGAAGAAGCAGCGCAACGTCACTCAGGACGTCGAGCTGAACGCAGACGACCTCAAGGAGCTGGCAGGTCAGTTTAAGGCCGAGTACAAGGAAAAGATCGGCGAGGACTTCCCGCAGGATCCCACCGAGCAGCTCATGGGCGCAGTCAAGGCGGTCTTCCGCTCTTGGGATAACCCCCGTGCAAACGTCTACCGCCGCGACAACGACATCCCCTACTCCTGGGGTACCGCCGTCAACGTTCAGATGATGGCGTTCGGCAACATGGGCGACGACTGCGGCACCGGCGTTGCATTTACCCGTGACCCCGCAACCGGCGAAAAGCACCTGATGGGCGAGTTCCTCACCAACGCACAGGGCGAGGACGTCGTTGCAGGCGTTCGCACCCCCATGCCCATCGCCGAGATGGAGACCAAGTTCCCCCAGGCGTTTGCCGACTTCAAGAAGGTCTGCAAGCTGCTTGAGGATCACTACCGTGATATGCAGGACATGGAGTTCACCGTCGAGAACGGTAAGCTCTATATGCTCCAGACCCGTAACGGCAAGCGCACCGCACAGGCTGCGCTGAAGATCGCCTGCGACCTCGTTGACGAGGGCATGATAAGCGAGAAGGAAGCCGTTGCGATGATCGACCCCAGAAACCTCGACACCCTGCTTCACCCGCAGTTCGACGCTGCCGCACTCAAGGCGGCAAAGCCCCTCGGCGGCGCACTCGGCGCATCTCCCGGCGCTGCCTGCGGTAAGGTCGTATTCACCGCAGACGACGCAAAGGAATGGAACGACAGAGGCGAAAAGGTCGTCCTCGTCCGTCTTGAGACCTCCCCGGAGGACATCGAGGGCATGAAGGCGGCTCAGGGCATCCTCACCGTCAGAGGCGGCAGGACCAGTCACGCAGCCGTCGTTGCAAGAGGCATGGGCAAGTGCTGTGTATCCGGCTGCGGCGACATCGTCATGGACGAGGAGAACAAGGTGTTCACCCTCGGCGGCAAGACGATCAAAGAGGGCGACTTCATCTCCCTCGACGGCTCCACCGGTAAGATCTACGAAGGCATCATCCCCACCGTTCCCGCAACCATCGCAGGCGAGTTCGGCAGGATCATGGCATGGGCCGACAAGTACCGCCGCCTGAGAGTCCGCACCAACGCCGACACCCCCTACGACGCACGCAGGGCAAGAGAGCTTGGCGCAGAGGGCATCGGTCTTACCCGTACCGAGCATATGTTCTTCGACTCCGACAGGATCGCAGCGTTCCGTGAAATGATCTGCGCAGACACCCTTGAGGAGCGTGTTGCCGCTCTTGCAAAGCTTGAGCCGATGCAGCAGTCCGACTTCGAGGGCATCTACGAGGCAATGGAAGGCAACCCCGTAACCATCCGCTTCCTCGATCCTCCTCTCCACGAGTTCGTACCCACCGAGGAGGCAGACATCCGTGCGCTGGCACAGGCGCAGGGCAAGAGCGTTGAGGCTATAAAGGCACTCATCGCATCGCTGCATGAGTTTAACCCCATGATGGGTCACAGAGGCTGCCGCCTTGCGGTCACCTATCCGGAGATCGCCGCAATGCAGACCAGAGCGGTCATCAAGGCTGCCATCGCCGTTTCCAAGGCTCACCCCGATTGGAACATCGAGCCTGAGATCATGATCCCGCTGGTCGGCGAGGTCAAGGAGCTCAAGTACGTCAAGGACATCGTCACCGAGAACGCCGACAAGCTCATTGCCGAAGCCGGCGTCAAGATGAAGTACCTTGTCGGTACCATGATCGAGATCCCCAGAGCTGCTCTCACCGCAGACGAGATCGCAAAGGAAGCGGAGTTCTTCTCCTTCGGCACCAACGACCTTACCCAGATGACCTTCGGCTTCAGCCGTGACGATGCGGGCAAGTTCCTCAACGCCTACTACGAGAAGAAGATCTACGAGAACGACCCGTTTGCAAAGCTCGATCAGGTCGGCGTAGGCAAGCTCGTCGCAATGGCGTGCAAGCTCGGCAGACAGACCCGTCCCGACCTGCACCTCGGCATCTGCGGCGAACACGGCGGCGACCCCAGCTCCGTGGAGTTCTGCCACAGAGTCGGTCTCGACTACGTTTCCTGCAGCCCCTTCCGTGTTCCCATCGCCCGCCTCGCCGCAGCACAGGCTGCTATTAAGGAACAGCGCTAATCAGAAGTTAACGAAGATCGCAACAAGTAAATAGCATACGCCCACATTATCGAAAGGTAGTGTGGG